>DASVGF010000083.1:0-7833 GCA_036379675.1 Gemmatimonadales bacterium
AGGATCTGGCCCACGTTCATCCGGCTGGGGACGCCCAGCGGGTTGAGGACGATGTCCACCGGCGTGCCGTCGGGCAGGAACGGCATGTCCTCCTCCGGCACGATCCGGGCGACGATGCCCTTGTTGCCGTGGCGGCCGGCCATCTTGTCGCCGACGGAGATCTTCCGCTTTTCGGCGATGTACACCTTCACCAGCTGGATCACGCCCGGCGGGAGTTCGTCCGGCTGGAGGATCTTGTCGATCTGGTCCTCCGCCTTCTCCTCCACCTTGGCCCGCTCGCGAGCGGCCATGTCGATGGTGGAGCGGATCCGCTCGTTGGCCGTCTTGTTGGCCACCCGGAGCGTCTTGAGGTCGATCTCGCTGAGGTCGAGGTCCTTCACCGCCGCGGCGGTCAGCTTGGTCCCGGCGGGGAGATGCTCCTCCACCGTGCCGGCCTTCAACATCAGGGCCACGTCCTGGCCCTGGAGCAGGTGGCTCAGCTCGTCCAGCATCACGGTGTTGATCCGTGCCTTCTCATCGTTCTCGATCCGGCGCACCTCGCCGATCCGCTCGCCCCGGTCCTTCTCGACGACCTGATCCTCGATCCGGCTGAAGATCTTGACGTCGATGACCACGCCGGCCATGCCGGGCGGCACCTTGAGCGAGCTGTCCTTCACGTCCTTCGCCTTCTCGCCGAAGATGGCCGTCAGCAGCTTCTCTTCCGGCGACAGCTCGGTCTCACCCTTGGGGGTGATCTTGCCCACCAGGATGTCGCCCGGCTTCACGTGAGCCCCGATCCGCACGATGCCCCGCTCGTCCAGGTCCACGACGCTCTCGTCGGAGACGTTCGGGATCTCGCGGGTGATCTCCTCCTGGCCGCGCTTGGTGTCGCGGACGTGGAGCTCGAGCTCCTGGATGTGGATCGACGAATACACGTCGTCCTTGACCAGCCGCTCGCTGAGGACGATGGCGTCCTCGAAGTTGTGGCCGTACCAGGGCATGAACGCCACCAGCACGTTGCTGCCGAGCGCCAGCTCGCCGCCCTCGGTCGCCGCCCCGTCGGCGATGATCTCGCCGGCATCCACCTTCTGGCCCAGCTGCACCAGGGGCCGCTGGTTGATGGCGGTGTCCTGGTTGGTGCGCCAGAACTTCTTGACCCGGTAGCGGTCATGCTGATGCAGCCGGGCCAGCGGGGTCTCCCCCACCCCGCCGCCGTTGGTCCCGGCATCCACGATGATCTCGTCGGCGGTGACCCGCGTGACCGTGCCGGCCCGCCGGGCGATGATGACCGCGCCCGAGTCGCGCGCGACCTTCTCTTCCAGCCCGGTGCCCACCAGCGGGGCCTGGGGGAAGAGCAGCGGCACGCTCTGCCGCTGCATGTTGGAGCCCATCAACGCGCGGTTGGCGTCGTCGTGCTCCAGGAACGGAATCAGGGCCGCCGCGATGGAGACGAGCTGCTCCGGCGCCACGTCCATGAACTCGATCCGGTCGGGCGGCAGCAACGGGTAGTCGTCGCCCTTGCGGCTCAGCACCAGCTGCTCGGCGAAGGTGCCGTCCGGGTTGAGGGGCGCGTTGGCCTGGGCTACCGCGTAGTCCTCCTCGTCGCTGGCCGACAGCCAGCGGATGTCGTTCGTCACCTTGCCGTCTTTGACGGTCCGGTACGGCGTCTCGATGAAGCCGAGATCGTTGATCCGGGCATAGGTCGAGAGGCTGGTGATCAGGCCGATGTTGGGGCCTTCCGGCGTCTCGATCGGGCACATCCGGCCGTACTGGGAGTAGTGCACGTCGCGGACTTCGAAGCCGGCCCGCTCCCGGGTGAGGCCGCCCGGCCCCAGGGCCGAGAGCCGCCGCTTGTTGGTCAGCTCCGCCAGCGGGTTGGTCTGATCCATGAACTGCGACAGCTGGGACGAGCCGAAGAACGCCTGAATCACGGCGCTCACCGTCCGGGCGTTGACCAGGTCGTCGAGCGAGATCTTCTCGGGATCCGAGTTGATGCTCATCCGCTCCTTGACCAGCCGCGCCATGCGCGAGAGACCCACCGAGAACTGGTTGGCGATCAGCTCGCCCACCGACCGGATCCGGCGGTTACCGAGGTGGTCGATGTCGTCGGTGAAGCCGCGCCCGTCGTGCAGGTCGATCAGGTAGCGGATGATCGCCACGAAATCGTCCTCGGTCAGCACCGTGTGGTTCGGATCGGTCTTGGTCTTGAGCCGCTGGTTGATCTTGTACCGGCCCACCCGCCCCAGGTCGTAGCGCTTGGGGTTGAAGAACAGCTTCTGGAGCTGCTGCCGGGCCGTCTCCAGGTTGGGCGCATCGCCCGGCCGGAGGAGGGCGTAGATCTGCTCCAGGGCCTCGGCCTCACTGTGGGTCGGGTCCTTGGCCAGGGTGTTCTTGATGAGCGGGGACTCCGAGCGGCCGTGCGGGAGCAGGACCTCCACCTTGTGGACGCCCCCCTTGATCAGCTTCTTCCGCAGCGCATCGGTCAGCTCCGCCCCGGCCTCGGCCAGCACTTCGCCCGTCTCCGGGTCGGCCACGTCGAACGCCAGCACGTGGTTCTGCCGGTCGCGGGTCGAGGTCGGCTGCTCCTCCTCCCGCACGTCCAGCGTGGTGTAGCCGGCAAAGACGGTCACGTTCTTGACGCCCTTGTGCCGCATCTCGTTCAGCCGCTCCTGGGTGAGCTCATCGCCCACCACGCCGAGCGGCTCGCCACCCCGGTCCTCCGGGTTGGCGATGTCGGTGGCCAGCAGCGACCCGATGACCTCCCGCTTCTCCTGCCGGCCCTCGAGCTTGCCGGTGATGTTCAGCTCCTTCGTGGCGAAGAAGAGCTTCAGGATGTCCGCGTTGTTCCCGTGGCCGAAGGCACGCAGCAGGGCGGTAGCCGGGAACTTTTTCTTCTTGTCGATGTGAACGTAGATCACGTCGTGAATGTCGATCGTGAACTCCACCCAGGAGCCCCGGAACGGGATGATCCGGGCCGAGAACAGCCGCTGGCCGTTGGGGTGGGTGTCCTCCTCGAAGACCACGCCGGGCGAGCGGTGCAGCTGGCTCACCACGACGCGCTCCGCGCCGTTGATCACGAACGTGCCGAGCGGGGTCATGATGGGCAGCTCGCCCAGGTAGACCTCCTTCTCGATCGCGTTCTTGAGCCGCTTCTGACCCTCGACCTCCTCATAGACGTCGAGCCGGAGCTTGGCCTTGAGCGGCGCGGCGTAGGTCATGTCGCGCTCGACGCACTCCTCGACCGAATACTTGGCGTCGCCCAGGGAGTACCCCAGAAACTCCAGCTTGTACTTCTCGTTGACGTCCGTGATCGGGAACAGGTCCCGGAAGACCCGCTCGAGCGACACGTCCTGGCGGGCGCCATGGACGTCGTCCGGCACGAGCAGCGTCTGGAACGCCGCGGTTTGAATGTCGAGAAGGTGCGGCATCGGCATGCCGCCCTCGCGCTTGCTGAACGTGATTACCGATCGATTTTGAGGCATCTGTCACTCACTCTCGCGCAACACAAATGGCCCCAACGCGTTCCCGCCGGAGGCGGGGGCTACGGGGCTCGGCAGATTTTCGGAACGTACAGAACTGTATAGCGTGCATTCGTCTCACTGAAATAGGGTGCGAGTGCCGGGTCCCTCCCCCGAACGGCGGCGCCGTCCGGGAGGGGGAGAGCGCTGCGCCCTACTTCAGTTCGACGACCGCGCCCTGCTCTTCCAGCTTCTTCTTGATTTCCTCGGCCTCCGCCTTGGACACGCCTTCCTTGATGTTGCTGGGGACATTGTCCACCGCATCCTTGGCTTCCTTCAGGCCCAGGCTGGTGATCTCGCGGACCACCTTGATCACCTGGATCTTCTTGGCGCCGCCCTCCTTGAGGACGACGGTAAACTCGGTCTTCTCCTCGGCCGGCGCGGCCGCCGCTGCGGCACCGCCGCCGCCGCCCCCGGCCGGAGCCGCCGCGGCCGCCGCGATCGTGACGTTGAACTTGCTCTTGAACGCCTCGATCAGGTCCGCCAGCTCGACAACGGTCTTGTTGCCGATCGCCTCGAGGATCTCTTCGTTACTCAGCGTGGTGGTGGGCATCGATGTTCTCTCTCTTATTCCGGTGAGTGTTGCGAACGCTGTGCGCGAAGCGCCTCGAGGGCGCCTACCATCTGGTACAGAATGCCGTTCAAGAGCCCGCCCAGCTGCGCCACGGGCGCCTGCATCGCGCCGGCCAGCTGAGCCAGCAGGACCTGCTTGGGCGGAAGGCTGGCCAGCCGTTTGACCTGGTCCGCCGTGACCGGGCGGCCGTCCACCAGCCCGATCTTGATCGCCGGCTTCTCGAACTCCTTGGCGAACTCCGTCAGCACCTTGGCCGCGGTCACCGGGTCCTGGCCCGCCAGGATCAGCCCGGTGGGGCCGGCCAGGTGGTCGTCCAGCACCGTCACCGAGTTGGCGGCCAGGGCCCGCTGGGCCAGCGTGTTCTTGACCACCACATAGGTGACCCCGGCAGCCCTGAGCCGGCGGCGGAACTCCGTCATCCTAAGCACGTTCAGGCCGCTGAAGTCGGTCACGTAGATGTTGGGCGAGGCCTTGAACTGCTGGGTCAGGCTCTCCACCGTTTCCTGCCGCTCGGTCTTGTTCATCGGTACACCGCCGTCTCGAGTCGTACACCCGGACCCATGGTGCTGGAGATCGTGGCCGAGCGGATATAGGTCCCCTTGGCCGCGGCCGGCTTGGCCCGCGCGATGGTGTCCATGAACGCCTGAACGTTGTCCGCCAGCTGGGGTGCCGAGAACGAAACCTTGCCGACCGGGGCGTGGACGTTGCCCGACTTGTCGACCCGGAACTCGATCTTACCGGCTTTGATCTCGCGGACCGCCTTGGTCACGTCCATGGTGACCGTGCCGGCCTTGGGATTGGGCATGAGCCCGCGGGGGCCCAGCACCTTGCCGAGGGCGCCCAGCTGGCCCATGACGTCCGGCGTGGCGACGATGACGTCGCACTCGAGCCAGCCGTCCTTGATCTTCTGGATGTACTCGATTCCCACGAAGTCGGCCCCGGCGGCCTCCGCCTCCCGGACCCGGTCGCCCTGGGTGATCACCAACACCCGAACCGACTTCCCGGTTCCATGGGGGAGCACCACGGTGCCCCGGACCACCTGGTCGGCATGCCGGGGGTCCACCCCGAGATTCACCGCCACATCCACCGTCTCGTCGAACTTGGCGTACGACGAGCCCTTCACCAGCTGGACGGCGTCAGGAATCGGGTACTCCCTTGCCCGGTCCACCTTGGCGACCGCGGCCTGGAACTTCTTGCCATGCGTGCGCATCAGTCCACCACCTCCAGCCCCATGGACCGGGCGGTTCCGGCGACCATCCGCATGGCGCTTTCCAGATCCGAGGCGTTGAGATCGGCCATCTTGATCTCGGCGATCTTCTTCACCTGGGCGCGGGTGACCTTCCCAACCTTGGTCCGATTGGGCTGGCCGCTCCCCTTCTCGATCCCGGCCTCCTTCAGGAGGAGGTTGGGGGCCGGCGGGGTCTTGGTGATGAAGGTGAAGGTACGGTCGGCGAAGATCGTGACCACGACCGGGATGACCATCCCGCTCTGGCTCTGGGTCCTCGCGTTGAACTGCTTCACGAACTCCATGATGTTGACGCCATGGGGCCCAAGCGCGGTGCCGACCGGCGGGGCGGGCGTGGCCGCACCAGCGGGGACCTGCAGCTTGACCATGGCGTTGATCTTCTTGGCCATTGCGACTCCTTAGCGTCGGCCCCTCAGGGCGACTCCCACATTGACCCGTGTGGTAGCGGGGAGGAACGGGGGTACGAGGGAACGAACCTTCCATCGTTCCCTCGTTCAATCGTTCCGCCTAGTGCCCTCGCAACTGCAGATAATCCAGCTCGACCGCGGTGGGCCGGCCGAACAGGCTGACCGAGACCCGGACCTTGCCCTTGTCGCTCAGCACTTCTTCGACCGTGCCGCTGAAGTCGGAGAACGGGCCCTCGGTGATCTCGACCACCTGGCCGATCAGGAACGGGATCTCTTCTTTCGGCTCTGCCTCGGCCACCGCCTCGGCGATGCCGAGCAGCCGGTTGACCTCATCCTGCCGGAGAGGCTGGGGCATCTTGCCGGTGCCCACGAACTTGATCACGCCCTGGATGCTGTTGACCACGTGAAGCGCCTCCTGGCTCATTCCCATCTCCACCAGCACGTAGCCGGGATAGAGCTTCCGTTCGACGTTCACCTTCTTGCCGTTCTTGATCTCGATCACGTCCTGGACCGGGACCAGCGCCTGCCGGATGAGCTTGGCGTCGGCCGGACGAGGGTCTTCCTCGATCCGCCTCTGCAGCAGCCCCCGGACCTTGTTCTCGTGGCCCGCGGTGGTCTGAATCGCATACCAGCGGTATTCCATATGCTAACGCGCGAGCCGCGCGACTCCCTCGACAAGAATCAATTGGAGCAGCCAGTCGAGCAGTCCGATCGTGAGCCCCAGGACGATCGAAAGCACGATGATCATCCGGGTGGCCTTGATCAGCTCCGGCCGGGTAGGCCAGGTCACCTTCCTGAGCTCGTCCCGCACCGAGGAGAGAAACCCGGCCGTGCGGTGGAACCACCCGGTCAGTTTGTTCGACGGCTGTCCAACCTGTACCGTATCCATCACTACTTGGACTCTTTATGCAGCTTGTGCGAGTCGCACCGGGGGCAATATTTCCGCCGCTCCACCCGCTCGGGATGCTTCCGCTTGTTCTTGTCCGAGAAGAAGTTCCGGCTCTTGCACTCGGTGCACTCCAGAATCACTTTGTCGCGCGGCATCGCTCGCCCCTACTTGAGAATCTTGGTGACGACGCCGGCGCCCACGGTGCGGCCGCCCTCGCGGATGGCAAACCGCAGCCCCTCGTCCATCGCGATCGGCGTGATCAGCTCGATCGTCATCTGCACGTTGTCCCCCGGCATCACCATCTCCACCCCCCCGGGCAGCTCGCAGCTCCCGGTCACGTCGGTGGTGCGGAAGTAGAACTGGGGCCGGTACCCCTTGAAGAACGGCGTGTGCCGCCCCCCCTCTTCCTTGGTCAGCACGTACACCTCCGCCTCGAACTGGGTGTGCGGCGTAATACTCCCCGGCTTCGCCAGCACCATCCCCCGCTCGATCTCGTTCTTCTCCACTCCCCGCAGCAGCAAGCCCACGTTGTCCCCCGCCTCGCCCTGGTCCAGGAGCTTGCGGAACATCTCCACCCCCGTCACCACCGTCTTCTTGCTGCTGTTGAACCCCACCAGCGCCACTTCCTCCCCCACCTTCACCACCCCCCGCTCGATCCGCCCGGTGGCCACCGTCCCCCGGCCCGTAATCGAGAACACGTCCTCCACCGGCATCAGGAACGGCTTGTCCACTTCCCGCTTGGGCTGCGGGATGTAGCTGTCCAGCGCATCCAGCAGCTCCTGGATCTTCTTCCCGTGCTCGCTATTGGGGTCCCCGCTCTCCAGCGCCTTCAAGGCACTCCCCTGGATGATCGGCGTATCGTCCCCCGGAAAGTCATAGCTCGACAGCAGCTCCCGCACCTCCAGCTCCACCAGCTCCAACAGCTCCGGGTCGTCCACCATGTCCACCTTGTTCATGAACACCACGATGTACGGCACGTTCACCTGCTTGGCCAGGAGGATGTGCTCCCGGGTCTGCGGCATCGGCCCATCCGCCGCGCTCACCACCAGGATCGCTCCATCCATCTGCGCCGCCCCCGTGATCATGTTCTTCACATAATCCGCGTGCCCCGGGCAGTCCACGTGGGCGTAGTGCCGCTTGGCGCTCTCGTACTCCACGTGCGCCGTCGCGATCGTGATCCCCCGCTCCCGCTCCTCCGGCGCCTTGTCGATCTGGTCGTA
>DASVGF010000084.1:0-16156 GCA_036379675.1 Gemmatimonadales bacterium
TCGCGCCGCCTTTCGTCATTGACGAGACGCAGATCGAGGAGATGGTGACACTGTTCGGGGAGGCGGTGGAGCGCACCGTGTCGCAGGTCCGGGTGCCACGATGACGGCGCCGACCAAGATCACCTACACCTCGGCCAGCGGCGACCTGGAGGAGTTCCATCACCACTTCGACGCCGCGCTGGCCTCGATCAGGAACCAGGCGGGGAACCCCCATCCCTTCTACATCGCCGCTCAGGCTGTCGAAAGCCGGGAGGAGCCGCTGGTGGATCGTTCCCCCATCGACACCTCGTTCGTGCTGGGACGTTTCGCGGCAGCGGCCGAGGAGCACGTGGACCGGGCGGTGCGCGCCGCCCGCCAGGCGCAGCCGGCCTGGGGCCGGATGCCCTGGCGAGAGCGGGTAGCTTTGCTGCAGCGGGCGGCCGGCCTGATCCGGGAGCGAAAGTACGAGCTCGCGGCGTTGATGAGCCTGGAGGTAGGGAAGAGCAGGCTGGAGGCGATGGGCGACGCGGAGGAGTCTGCCGACCTGATCGACTACTACTGTGGACAGGTCATAGAGGCCGACGGTTTCGTTCGCCCCATGAACCGGATCACCCCGATCGAGCGCAACACCAGCGTGCTGCGCCCGTACGGAGTATTCGCCTGTATCGCGCCGTTCAACTTTCCCCTGGCACTGTCGGCCGGGATGTCGGCCGCCGCCCTGGTGGCGGGGAACGCGGTGGTCTACAAGCCGGCCGAGGACACGCCCTGGACCGGTCTCAAACTTTACGAGGTATATCGCGACGCGGGGCTCCCGCCCGGCGTGTTCAACCTCCTCGTCGGCCGCCGCGAGCGGATCGGCGACCCGCTGTGGCAGCACCCCGGCATTGACGGTGTGGTCTTTACCGGGTCAAAGGCGGTAGGCTTACGGATTCACGCCGGGTTGAGGGGGCCCTGGATCAAGCCATGTCTGCTGGAGCTGGGCGGAAAGAATGCCGCCATCGTGCTTCGCACCGCCGATCTCGATGCCGCGGCCGAAGGTGTCATGCGCTCGGCGTTCAGTCTGCAGAATCAGAAATGCAGCGCCACCTCGAGGGTGTACGTGCAGCGGGAGATGCTGGCTCCCTTCGTCGAGAAGCTGCTGGAGAAGACCAGGGGCATCCGGATGGGCGATCCTTCCCAGCGAGATGTATTCTATGGCCCCGTGATCAACGAGCGCTCGGTGGAACGGTTCGACCGGGCTGTTGCCCAGGCGCGGCGGGAGGGCGACATCCTGCTTGGCGGTGAGCGTCTCCGGGGCGGTCTGTTCGACAAGGGATACTTCGTCGCGCCCACCATTGCCCGGCTCCCCCTGGAGAGCTCGCTCTTTGCCGAGGAGCTGTTTGTGCCGTTTCTGGCGGTTGCCGGTGTCACGGATTTCGATCAGGCCATCGCCGAGACCAACCGGGTAGAGTACGGTCTCACCGCGGGCATTTTTACCGGTGAGCAGGCGGAGATCGCCCGCTTCTTCGACGAGGTAGAAGCCGGGGTCTGTTACGCGAACAAGCGGACCGGCGCCACCACGGGAGCATGGCCGGGGGCACAGCCCTTCTGCGGCTGGAAGGGGTCGGGATCCACCGGGAAAGGCGGCTGCGGGCCATATTATGTGTCCCAGTTCATGCGGGAACAGAGCCGGACGGTCATCGTAGGGTGAGAAAGCATCTATGACGGCACGCGACTATCCCCGAATCATCGTTCCTCCGCCTGGACCCAAGGCCCAGCGGGTGGTGGCGCAGGACGCCGAATGGACCTCGACCTGCTATATCAAGGAGTACCCGCTGGTCGTCTCCCGCGGTCGCGGCGTGATGGTGGAGGACGTAGACGGCAACCGCTATCTCGACTTCATGGCCGGCATCGCGGTGTCCTCCACCGGCTACGGGCATCCCAAAGTGATTGCGGCCGTGAAGGAAGCCGCCGATCGGTTCCTCCATGTGTGTGGTTCCGACTTCTACTACGAAGGAATGGCCACCCTCTGCGAGCGGCTGGCGCGGATCGCCCCGGGCCCTTCGAAGAAGCGGGTGTTCCTGACGAACTCGGGCACCGAGGCCACTGAGGCAGCCATCAAGCTCGTCCGGCATGCCACCCGCCGGACGGCCATTATCGCCTTCCGGGGCGCATTTCACGGCCGCACTACGGGCGCGGTGAGCCTGACGTCCAGCAAAGCGCGGCAGCACGCCGGCTTCGGCCCCCTGCTGCCGGATGTGCATCACGTCCCCTATGGGTATCGCTACCGTTGCCAGTTCTGCGCCGACGAGCCCGCGTGCAACCGCGGCTGCCTCGATGTGATCGAGCAGGACCTCTTTGCCCGGCACCTCGACCCGCGCGATGTGGCCGCCATCTTTGTCGAGCCGATCCAGGGCGAGGGCGGCTACGTAGTTCCGCCGAGCGGCTATCTGGCCGACCTGCGCGCGCTGTGCGATCGCCACGGGATCCTGCTGGTGGCAGATGAAGTGCAATCGGGGGTGGGGCGTACCGGCAGGATGTTCGCCTGTGACCACGAGGGTGTCGAGCCGGATATCCTTCTCACCGCAAAGGGACTCGGGTCGGGAATGCCCATCGGCGCCATGGTGGCCCGGGAATCGATCACCACCTGGGAGAGCGGCTCCCATGGATCGACCTTCGGCGGCAATCCGGTCTGCTGCGCCGCGGCCCTGGCCACGCTCGACCTGGTCGAGGGCGGCCTGATGGCGAATGCCGTCCGCATGGGTGAGCGGCTCATGAACGGGGCCTGCCGGCTGATGACCAACCACTCCTGCATCGGCGACGTCCGGGGCCGGGGCCTCATGATCGGCATGGAGTTCGTGAAGGACCGGACCACGCGCGAGCCGGCTCCCGCGCTGGTGCAGGAACTGGTGCAGCGCGCCTTTCGCCAGGGGCTGCTGCTGCTGGGCGCAGGCAAGAGCGCCCTGCGGCTGGCGCCGCCGCTTATCATCGACGAAACCGACATCGATACCGCCCTGGCCATGATCGACACCTGTCTCGGCGAGATCGCTTGACCGGTCGCTCGAAGGTCATGAGTATGCGGGACGCGATCGCGGCGCACGTGCACGACGGCGACACGGTCGTGATCGAAGGCTTCACCCACCTGATCTGCTTCGCCGCCGGACACGAGATCATCCGTCAGCGCCGCCGCAATCTCACCCTGTGCCGTCTTACCCCCGATCTCATCTACGATCAGATGATCGCCGCGGGCTGCGCCCGAAAGCTGGTGTTCTCCTGGGCCGGCAATCCCGGCGCGGGCTCGCTGCACGCCTTCCGGCGTGCGGTGGAGGGGAAGGGTGAGCCGCTCGAGCTGGAGGAGTACTCCCACTTCGGCATGGTCGCGAGGCTGAGCGCGGGGGCTTCGCGCCTGCCGTTCTGGATCATGCGCAACTACATGGGTACCGATCTGCCGGTGGTGAACCGGAGGATCCGGACCGTGACCTGTCCCTACACCGGCGAGATCCTGGCCACGGTTCCGGCGTTGAACCCCGACGTCACGGTGGTCCACGCCCAGCGGGCGGATGCCCAGGGCAATACCCAGATCTGGGGATTGCTCGGCGTCCAGAAGGAGGCTGCCTTCGCATCTCGCAGGGTCATCGTGGTGGTGGAGGAGCTGGTGGACCAGGCTGAGATCCGGGCCGACCCCAACCGGACACTCATTCCGGGGCTCGCGGTGGATGCCGTCGTGGTGGAGCCCTGGGGCGCGCACCCGTCGTACGCCCAGGGTTATTACGACCGCGACAACGAGTTCTACATCGCGTGGGAGCCGATCTCCCGCGATCCAGCAGCCCTGGCGCGCTACCTCGACCGGTTCGTCTATGGGGTCGCCGATCGGGCAGAGTACGTGAACCTCTCCAGCGGACTCGAGCGGCTCCGCGCCTCACAGAGGGTGTGTTCCGGGGTGAACTATGGCTTCTGACCCCACCCCGGCCGAGATGATGGCCGCGGTGGCCGCGCGTGAGCTGCGGGACGGTGAGGTGGTGTTTGTCGGAATCGGACTGCCCAATCTGGCGTGCAACCTCGCGCGAGAGACTCACGCTCCCAACCTCGTGCTGATCTACGAGTCCGGCGCGATCGGGGCGGTACCCGAGCGGCTCCCCGTCTCGATCGGCGATCCCGCGCTGGTCACAGGATCCCTGATGGTCTGCAGCATGGCGGATGTGTTTCAATACCTGCTGCAGAACGGCCGCATCGAGGTGGGCCTCCTCGGCGGCGCCCAGATCGATCGCTACGGCAACATCAACACCACCGTAGTAGGCGACTACGAGCACCCCAAGGTCCGCCTGCCCGGCAGCGGTGGCGCCGCCGAGATCGCCATTCACGCCCGGCGTACGGTGATCATCAGCCGGCTGGACCGGCGAGCCTTTCCGGAGACGGTGGACTTCATCACCAGCCCGGGCAACCGGTCGAACGGGCACACCAGGAAAGAGCTGGGCATGCCCGGGGCAGGGCCGGTGAAGGTGGTAACGGATAAGGCGGTCCTGGAATCCGATCCGGTGAGCGGAGAGCTGGTGCTGACCGCCTTGTACCCCGGGGTGGAGCCGGCCGAGGTGGCCGGGGGGATTGGCTGGCCGCTCCGGACCCGGGGGACCCTGGGCCGGGTTGCCCCCCCGACGGCATCGGAGCTCCACCTGCTGCGGGACGTCCTCGATCCCGACCGGCTGTACCTCAAGCAGTGACGTGTCACCCTGACCGGAGCGAAGAGCCTGCCCCGAGCCAAGCAGCGAGGGGGGCCCGAGCCATATGAGCACCTTATCCACTGCGCCCCGTGCACCCTCACACCCGGTCGAGCTGCCGCGGGTGCTCACCCTGCGCGACCTCGTCCTGTTCAACATCGTCGCAATCCTGAGCCTCCGGTGGACCGCCACCGCCGCCGCCGCCGGCCCCAGCTCCCTCACGCTCTGGGTGCTGGCGGGACTGCTGTTTTTCATACCGCAGGGTCTCGCCGTGAGCCATCTCGCGGCCCGCTATCCACATGAGGGCGGCATCTACTTCTGGACCAAGAACGCATTCGGCGAGGGGCACGGATTTCTCTGCGGTTGGTGTTACTGGATCAACAACATCCTGTATTACCCCAACCTTCTCATGGCCACCGCCGTGATCGGCACCTACATGATCGGTCGGGGCGACACGGCGCTCATGGAAAACTGGACCTACATCATCCTCGCCACGCTCACGGCTCTCTGGCTGGCGGTATGGCTGAACATCATCGGTCTCAAGACCGGCCGATGGCTGCAGAACGCGGGCGCGCTCGGCACCTACATCCCCGGCGCCCTGCTGGTGGGCTTCGGAATCCATGCCGCGCTCACCCGGGGAGCCGCCACCCCGATCACCTGGGAGAGTATCACCCCCCATTTCCGCGATATGTCCGCCCTGAATCTCTGGGCCTCGATCGCCTTTGCGTATGCCGGCCTGGAGCTGGCCGCGGTGATGGGTGACGAGGTGAAGGATCCGCGCCGGAACCTTCCGCGTTCCATCTATATCGCGGCGCCTTTCATCGCATTTCTCTACATCATTGGCACCGCCGCGCTCCTCTGGCTGGTGCCCAGCAGCGAGGTGCACGTGGTGTCCGGCTTCTTCCAGGCCATTGCCGCGGGTGCCCGCGATTTCGGCGGTCTGGCCTGGCTCATCCCATTCGCGGCAGCCTTCTTCGTGCTGGGGAACATCGGCGGCATCGGGGCCTGGCTCACCGGGCCCGCCAGGGTGGCGTTTGTCATCGGGCTGGATCGCTACTTTCCGCCCGCGTTTGCCCGGGTGCATCCGCGCTGGAAGACCCCGTATGTGGTGATCCTGACCCAGGCGGTGCTGGCGACGCTGTTCCTGCTGCTGTCAGTGCTGGGGAGGGGGACCACGGTGGAAAGGGCCTACTTGATCGTGCTCGACACGATGCTGTTGATCTACTTCATCCCCTACATCTATCTCTTCGTTACCTACCTCGTGGTACGGCTGAAAGAAACCCCGGACCAGACCCCCTGGCAGAGGGGCAAATCTGCGGCGCTGGTAACCGGCCTCAGTGGGTTAATGCTTACGTTGGGAGCCATGACCGTCGCCACGATTCCTCCGAGCGACACAGTGGACCCGTGGCTCTTCCGGCTGAAGGTCATCGGCGGGGCCGCGCTCTTCGTCGGCCTCGGCGGGGTGGTGTACTGGCGGGGCCGCCGGACCGCGCGGTCGCGTCCCGCGTAACCTGCATGGGGCGCCGCTCGAGCTCATTCGCACTCGCCGGCGTCCTGCTGGCCTACCCCCTCACCGTGGGCGCGCAACGCGAGCCGGTGCTGCGCCAGATCAAGGTTCCGCACAGCTACTACTACCGCGAGATGTATCTCCCGCAGGCTACCAGCGGGCCCAGTGCCGTCACCTGGTCGCCCGACGGTCGGGAATTGATCTACTCGATGCAGGGCTCGCTCTGGCGGCAGCGCCTGGGCAGCCGGGAAGCCCGCCAGCTTACCTCCGGCCCGGGATACGACTACCAGCCCGACTGGTCTGCCGACGGGCGGCGCGTCGTCTACGCATCGTATCAGCGGGACGCCATCGAGCTCAGACTGCTCGACCTGGATAGTGGAGACAGCCGTATTCTGGTGGCCAACGGAGCGGTAAACGTCGAGCCGCGCTGGTCTCCCGATGGCCGCCGGATTGCGTTCGTCTCATCGGCGTACCAGGGGCGCTGGCACCTCTTCATGGCCACATTGAGCCCGGCCGTCGAGCTGCAGCAGGTCGAGCGGCTCACCGTGGACCGCGACAGCGGCCTCCCTCGCTACTACTATGGCGTCTACAATCAGTACCTCTCGCCCGCCTGGTCGCCCGACGGCGACGAGCTGATCTTCGTCGGGAACCACGGGCGCATCTGGGGCTCGGGTGGCTTCTGGCGCATGGCCGCGCGTGCGGGAGCCGAGGCGCGCGAGCTGTACTACGAGGAGACCACCTGGAAAGCCCGGCCCGACTGGAGTCCCGACGGTAAGCGGGTGGTATACAGCTCCTATCTCGGCCGCCAGTGGCATCAGCTCTGGCTGATGACCGCGAATGGCGGCGACCCGTTCCAGCTCACCTATGGCGAGGGTGATGCCACCGGGGCACGCTGGTCGCCGGATGGGCGCCGGATCGCCTATGTCTCCAACGAGAGGGGCAACACCGCGCTCTGCATCGTCGAGGTTCCCGGCGGCGCCATCGAGCGGATTCGGGTGGAGCGAAGAATCTACCGCGACCGGGTGGCGCGGGTCAGGCTGACCGTCATTGACGGATCCACGGGCCGTCCCACGCCAGCCCGGGTGTCAATCACCATGCCGGATGGCCGGAACTTCGCGCCGGATAATGCCTGGCGGCACGCCGATGACGGCTTCGATCGGGGGCAGCGGTCGTTCGAGTACGGCTACTTCCACACCTCAGGAACGTCCGTGATCACCGTGCCTCCGGGTCTGGTTGCATTGGAAGTGTCCCGGGGGCCCGAGTATCGCGTGCATCGGGGTTATGTCGTACTAGCGGCGGATTCGACGGCGTCGGTCCGGGTGGTGCTCGACCGGCTGGCCGATCTGCCGTCTACCGGGTGGTACAGCGCCGACCTCCACGTCCACATGAACTACGGCGGGGCCTACCGGAATGACCCGGCCACGCTCGCGTTCCAGGCCCAGGCCGAGGACGTCCATCTGGTGGAGAACCTCATCGTGAACAAGGAGGGACGGATCCCTGATATCGGCTACTTCCGTGGGCGGCCCGATCCGGTCTCCACCACCGGCACCCTCATCGTGCACGATCAGGAGTACCACACGAGCGTGTGGGGGCACATCGGGCTTCTGGGTCTTACCCGCAACGTCATACTTCCCGGCTACGCCGGCTACACCAACACGGCGGCCGCGAGCCTCGATCCCACCAACGCGGAGGTGCTCGGGTCCGCGCGTGAGCAAGGTGGGGTCACCGGCTACGTCCATCCCTTCGACAGCTATCCCGATCCGTCCGACACCACCAGGCCGCTGACCCATGAGCTGCCGGTGGATGTGGCCCTTGGCAGAGTGGATTACTACGAGGCTTTGGGGTTCGTGGACGACTACTCGGCCACGGCCAAGGTGTGGTATCAGCTGCTCAACTGCGGGTTCAAGCTGCCGGCGGGGGCGGGCACCGATGCGATGGCGAATTTTGCGTCGCTCCGGGGCCCCGTGGGCATGAACCGCGTCTTTGCCCGAAGCGGCCGGCTGGAGCACCGGCGCTGGCTGGACGCGCTCAAGGCCGGGCGCACATTTGCCACTAACGGCCCGCTGCTTGCCTTCACGCTGAACGGCCGGGAGATCGGCGACAGCCTTGCGCTGCCCGCACGGGAGCAGGAGCTGGTGGCCCAGGTGCATCTCACCTCATACGTGCCGGTAGACCATCTGGAGATCGTCAACAACGGCGCCGTGGTGGCCGCCATCCCGCTCACCGGCGACCGAACCAGGCTTGCGACCACAGTCCGGATTCCGGTGCGGCAGAGCGGCTGGTATCTCCTGCGGGCGCGAGCCAACGGCCCCATCTATCCGGTACTCGACGTCTATCCCTACGCCACCACCAGTCCGATCTACGTGACGGTGGGGGGCGAGCCGATCCGCTCTGCCGTGGATGCCGATTATTTTCTCGCGTGGATCGACCGGCTCGAGCGCGTCGCGCTGGACCACAAGGACTGGAACACCGGACTGGAGAAAGAGAGCGCCCTGAAGTCCATCCGGGACGCGCGCACCGAATTCAACCGGCGCCGGGCTCCATGAAGTGGCTCGGCATCCTGCTACTCCTGCTCACCCCGGGACGCGTCCTGGCACAGGAGCCGGTAGCCAAGCCGAAGCTGGTGGTGGTCCTCGTAATCGACCAGTTCCGGGCCGACTACCTGCGGCGCTTCCGGCCACACTTTGGCGGGGGCGGATTCAACCTCCTGCTCCGGCGTGGCGCCAACTTCAGACAGGCGGAGTACCAGCACGCAATTACGCTCACCTGTCCCGGCCACGCGGTCATCCTGACCGGCACCCACGCCAATATCAACGGCATCGTCGCCAACCAGTGGTATGACCCGAGATCAGGGCGGCAGGTGTATTGCGCTGCCGACAGCTCAGCCACCCTGCTGGGGTCCTCCCAGCCCGGGCGTTCCCCGCGCAATCTGCTCGCGGCAACGATCGGCGACCAGCTGAAGGCGGCCACCGGAGGGCGAAGCAGGGTGATCACCGTGGCGGGGAAGGACCGGGCCGCCATCATGCTGGGTGGCCACCAGGCCGATGGGGCGTACTGGATGGAGGACTCGGTCTTCGTCAGCTCTACATACTACATGCAAGAGCTGCCCAGCTGGGTCCAGCAATTCAACGCGTCGGGACGGGTGAAGTCTTACGCCGGAAAGACCTGGACCCGGGTGTTGCCGCGGGCTGCGTATACCGGTTTGGACGATGTCGCCGCTGAGGAAAATGTCGCGGGTATGGGGCGAATCTTCTCCCATCGTCTGAGCGACTCCACGGCCCGATTTCTGGATGCATTCAAATCGTCGCCCTTTCAAAACGAGGTGCTGTTCGAGTTCGCCATGAACGCGGTGAGCAGTGAGAAGCTGGGCGAGGACGACGAGCCGGACCTCCTGGGGGTGAGCTTGTCGGCCAATGATCTGATCGGCCACGCGTTTGGGCCCGGCAGCCATGAGGTCCTGGATGTCACGGCACGCACCGACCGGCTGCTGGAGCGCTTCTTCACCTTCCTGGACCAACGTGTCGGCCTGGGCCACACCGTCGTCGTGCTCACCGCCGACCACGGTGTGGCGCCGCTGCCCGAGACGGTCGAGCCGACCAGCGGCGCGGCGCGCCTCAACCCGGCCAGGATCGCAGCCGCCGCCGAGGCCGCCCTCAAGGCCCAGTTCGGAGCGGCCCCGGCCCCGGGATGGGTGCTCTATACCAGCACGCCCTGGCTCTACCTCAACAGCAAGGCGCTTCGGCAGCGCGGCATCGCCCAGGAGGAGGCGGAGCGCGCGGCCCGGGCGGCGGTTCGGGGTGTGCGGGGAGTACATCAGGCGCTGACGGCCACGGAGCTGCGGCAGCAGCAGCACAGCGGCACCGCGTCGGGCGCGGCGTTCAGCTTTCATCCCGAACGGAGCGGCCACGTTTACTTCGAGCTCGAGCCGTTTGTGATACCGGCACGGGAACCGACGGGCACGACTCATGGGTCGCCGTGGTCCTACGATACCCGGGTGCCACTTCTCTGGATGGGGGCCGCGGTCCGGCGGGGGGCGTACGCCGGGCCAGTCAGCATCGCCGATATCGCACCTACCCTGGCCGCCATCCTCGGCATCGCGACGCCGGCGGGGTCGCAGGGCAGGGTACTAGCGGAGATGTTGCGCTGAAGAGCGTTCGATCACTACTGCGATGCCCTGACCCACCCCGATACACATGGTGGCGAGCCCGTACCGGCCTCCGGTGCGTTTGAGGGCGTGCGCCAGCGTGGTCAGGATCCGCGCACCGCTGGCGCCCAGCGGGTGGCCCAGTGCAATGGCCCCGCCGTAGATGTTCACGCGCTTATAGTCCAGCTCGAGCTCGCGGATACAGGCGATCGCCTGGGAGGCAAACGCCTCATTGATCTCCACGAGGTCGAGCTGAGCAGGCGTAAGACCCGCCCGGGTCAGGGCCAGCCGGCTGGCTGGGACGGGGCCGAGCCCCATGCAGCTGGGATCCACTCCCGCTACCGCGCTGGCGACCACGCGGGCCAGCGGCTCGACGCCCAGGCCCGCGACCTCATCACCCCTGACGACCGACAGCGCCGCGGCACCATCGTTGATGCCGCTCGAGGTGCCGGCGGTCACCGTGCCGCTCTTCATGAATGCCGGCTCCAGGCGCGCGAGCGCCTCGAGCGTGAGCCCCGCACGGGGCGGTTCGTCGCGGCTCACCGTCCTGGTTCCGCCGTTGTGCGGCACCTCCAGCGGGACGATCTCATCCGCAAATACGTCGGAGGCGATTGACGCCTCGGCCCGCTGCTGACTGGCCAGCGCAAACTCCTCCTGCTCCTGCCTCCCGATGCCATACATGCGCGCCACCCGCTCGGCGGTCTCACCGAGCGAGATAGTCCATTCCGCGGGCATCCGGGGATTCACGAAGCGCCATCCGACGGTCGAGTCGGCGATGACGGGAGGAGAGCGGTCCCAGGCCCGCCCACTCTTCAACATCACCTGGGGGGCCCTCGTCATGCTTTCGACCCCGCCGGCCACGAAGATGGCGCCCTCTCCGGCCCGAATGGCCTGATGGGCTGAGGCCACCGCCTGGAGTCCCGAGCCGCAGAGACGGTTGACGGTCTGGCCGGGGACTTCCACCGGCAGCCCCGCCAGGAGGGCCGCCATCCGGGCCACGTTCCGGTTATCCTCGCCGGCCTGGTTGGCGCAGCCCAGAATGACATCGTCGATCCGCTCGGCGGGAATCTTCCCCCGCCGTACCAGGGCGCGGATGGCAGCGGCGGCCAGATCGTCGGGACGGAGGTCGGCCAGGACGCCGCCTGCGCGCCCGATGGGGGTGCGCACCGCCGCCGTGATGTAGGCGTCAGCCACGGCGCCGCTCAGAACGAGTAACGGAGCCCCGCCTGGATGTAGTACGTGCTCCGGTTGATCGAGGCGTTCGAGGTCACCGGGAGGAACCGGTCCCGCAGCTGCAGCTCATTGAAGGTGACGACATGTTTGGGATCCGCGCCCCCGGTAGAGCTGACGGCCGTGAGCGCTTCCTGGTCGAAGAACTCGACGCCGCCGACCGTCTTGGCCTGGCCCCAGTCGCGGTCGAGCATCCGGAGGAAATTGAAGATCTGGACCTCGAAGGCGGCGTCGCCTCGGAACACCGGGAGACGCTGGCGGAGCGCGACGTCCAGCTGATTCTGCCATGGGTTGCGGCAGCTGTTGCGCTCCATGATCCGGCCCCGCTGCGCCTCGAGACAGGACTCGCCGGCGATGTACTGGTCGAAGGCGGCCTCATTCGCCGGCGTCTGGAAGGCGTACGGTGAGTTCGGGTCGCCGGGGCCGGTGGGAATGTAGATCGGGTCGTTGGTGTTGGTACCGTCGAGGTTGAGGTCGCCTCTCCCGCTGGCTCCGCCGCTGCGCAGGGTGTACGGCGTCCCCGACTGGCCGATGTAGGTGAACGAGAGATCGGTCGGGAAGCGCCACGGCACGGTGTAGGTAAAGTTCCCCACGATCCGATGCGGGCGGTCGAAGCTCGACCGGGTACGATTGTCCGCGAGGTCCGCGCCGGCAAGCATGCGGCTGAAGCGCCAGTTGGAGATGGCGCGGCTCGAGGTGAAGCTCTGCACGTCGTAGGCCTCGGAATACGTGTAACCGATCGATGCCTGCACGTTGCGTCCGAACTCCTTCCGAAGCTGACCGGTGAGGCTGAAGGAATACCCTTCGTCGGTATTGCGCAGCTCGTACACTCCTCCGGCGAAGGATGGGCCGTACAGCGCCAGGTCAAAGTACTGCGGGCTCAGTGTGCCGTTCGCGTTGAGCGTACCCGGATAGATCACCCGGCCGGTCGCATCGGTGCGAGCGGGCGCCAGCAGGTTTCGATTTACGATGAAGAACTGGTTGATGTCCTTGGAGTACAGCCCTTCGACTGAAGCGACCAGGCCGTAGGGAAGCCGCCGGTCGTACGCGAGATTGGCCCGGAACACCTGAGGAAACCGGGTGTAATCAGCGATCAGGTCCACCTCACCCAGGGAGCCGCCCGGCCCCACCGTCTCACCACCGGCACAGGAGATGGGAGGGTTATCCGGATCCGGGTTGAACGCCGGGGCCGCGCCGATGCCGCCTTGGCCGCAGGTGAGCGCCACCAGGCCGAGCCCGTTGTTGGCATAGGCGTTGGAGTACCACACGAACGCGGGGGCACCGGTGAAGACCCCGGCCCCGCCGCGCAGCTGGCTCTGGGCCGCGCCGCGCACGTCCCAGTTAAAGCCGAGACGGGGAGAGATCATGACCTGGCCACCCGGCTTGTCCTGGGGGCCGAAGTCCTCGATCACTCGCGGATCGTAGCTGAGCCCGGTGGTGAAATACGGCAGGTCGATCCGGAGTCCGGGATTCAGGGTAAACGTCGGGCTGACGGCCCAGTCGTCCTGGGCATAGACCGCAAACTGACCTGCCCGGAACCGCGACTCCCCATTGTTGGAGCCCGGCAGTCCGAAGCGGATCTGGTATTGCTCCACCGTACCGGCCTGAAAGAGCGACAGACTGTCGAACTGCCAGCGCCCGAAAATATTCTGGCCGAAAAGATTGCGGACCTTGTAGCCCTCCCAGCGCGCGCCCAGCGTGACCCGGTGGGCGCCGACCGGGATGGAGAAGTTGTTGGTGATCTCGTACATGTTCTGGTCCAGCTCGTTGGCGTGGGAAAACTCCTCGCCCCCGGCCTGGATGGTATAAATCTGCCCAGCGGTAACCTGCGGAAGATTCTGCACCAGTATCACCGGCTCTCGCACAAATGGGGTCCGCCGGTCGCGGATGATATTCGCGCTGAGCAGGAGCTCGTTGGCCGCGCCATTCGCGAAATTGGTGAAGAACTGTACCGAGGGGTTGTAGGTCTTATTGTTGAAGAAGTAGCCGTTGTTGCTGAGCTCGATGAACGGATTGGCGACGCTGGATGAGCGGTCAAAAACATCCAGCGCCGCATCGTTGTACTGAAATTTCGCCACCAGCCGGCTGTTGTCCCCGATCAGGACGTCGAGCCGCCCGAGCAGGTTGTCGGCGGGGCGAGTGATGTCCACCCGGTCGAAGGTGCCGGTGGAGAGACCATAGCCGGCGGCGGCCGCGTTGTAGGCGGCGACATCCTCTGGTCGAACCACAATAGGTCCAGGTCCCCCGAAGAACGGGCCGGCCGCAGGCTTGTCCTCGCTGCGGCGCTCGTAGTTCGCAAAGAAGTGGACCCGGTCCTGCTGGATGGGGCCGCCCAGCGAAGCGCCAAACTGCCAGTTGCTGAAATCGGTGCCGTCCAGGGGGTAGCCGGTCAGGTTCTCGTTCCGGTGATACGCGAATACCGACCCGCTGAATCGATTGGTGCCGCTCTTGGTTACCGCATTGATGAGCGCGCCCGAGAAATTTCCCTGCCGCACGTCGTAGGGAGACAAGAGCACCTGGTATTCCTTCACCGCCTCGAGCCCGACGGAGCGGCCGTCGGCCTGCCCGCCCGCCTGCCCGGTGCGACCCAGCCCGAACCGATCGTTCACGGTGGCGCCGTCCACCTGGACGGTGTTGAAGCGGTTGTTCTGTCCCGCCGCGGTGATGCCGCCTTCGCCTTCCCGGACCTGGACCTGGGGCGTCAGCTTCACGAAATCGGTGAAGTCACGGTCCAGGGTGGGGAGACGCCGGAGCAGCGTATCGTTGATCGTGGTCTGGGTGCCTTGCCGGCTGGGCGCGAAGTCCGCCCCGGGCGCGTCGGCCAGCACCACCAGCTCCTCGACCTCGACCGCCTGCCGGGCCATGGTGGCGTCGGCACGCACGCTCTGCGAAAGCGGCACTCGTACGCCTTCACGGACCACGGGACGGTGCCCGATGGCCCGGACCGTCACCCGGTACGGCCCGCCAGGCGCCAGACCCAGCACGGTGTAGTTGCCGCTCTGGCTCACCGATACGGTGCGGCGGAGTCCGGTTTCCGTGTTCAGGACTTCGACCGTCGCATCCGACACCGGCACGCCGGCGCTGTCCACCACTTGCCCGGTGATGCCGCCGGTGGTGGCCTGGGCCACGGCCTGCGTCGTCGCCGCGAGGAACGACAGGGCCAGCAGGAGGACCTGTCCCGGGATCTGAGTCGGCCACGACTTCATGAGGGTGCCTCCGGATGGCAAGCGGAAGAAGAGTGGTGCGGTGCGCTCGGAGAACTTACGTCTCGCATGGAGGAGGTCAAGCAACGCGATCAGCGCAATCGAGCCACCAACGGATCGTGGTCGCTGGCCGTCTGCCGGGGGAGGGCGGGAAAGTCGGTGTTCAGGTGGACTATGTCCAGCTCGGCACCCGGCAGCAATGCACGGCTCACGAAGACGTGGTCCAGCGTCTGCGAGTTCCCTTCGAAGTTGTAGGAGTACCGCTCCGGGCCCGGCACCTTCGGAAGAAGCGGGTACAGCACCGGCACGGCTCCGGGGAGGAGTTCTGCCAGCGCTTGGCTGAACTCGAAGGTGTTCATGTCCCCCAGGACGATGACCCTGGCATCGCGCTGGACCATGAGCAACCGGCGAGCGTACTGGCTCAGGGCCTGGACCTGTGCGGCTCGGGCCGCTTCACCTGCCTGCACGAACGGCTGGACCGCGCCAAAGACCGGCGTCGAGCCGAACCGGGAGCTCAAGTGATTGCCGATGATGCTGACCTGCTTCCCCCGGAACTCAAACACGCCCTCCAGCGGGTCTCTGGAATTCCGAAAGGCGAGGCTGTCCCGCGCACCCGACCCTCCCAGGACCGATGGCGTGAGCGCGCGATGGGAGTGCAGTCGGACCCGGGCCGCATTATAGAGAAAGGCATTCCGGATATTCCCGCCGGGCGCTCCGCCCGGGCGTCCATCTGCGGGCGCCACGTCGAAGAAATCGTACCGGGGCCCTCCAGCCGCCACGATCGCGGTGCTGAGCGCGGTGAGGGTGCCCCGCGCGCTGGTGGTCCCATCGTCCGCTTCGCCGCTGTCGTCTTGAATTTCCTGAAGTGCGATGATATCGGGCGAGCGCAGCGCCGCCACGATCTGGCCGGCGAGGAGTCGCCGCTGGATGCTGTCGTCCGCGGTGGCGCTCAGGTTGAGCACGTTATAGCTCGCTACCGTCAGGGCATCCGGCGCCCGGATCAGGCCGGTGCGCTCGGGCATCAGGCCCGCAGGAGCCACGTCGAACGCGGCGGTCGCGGCGACCTCGTAGTTCCCGAAACTGTATCGCACCACGCCGGTCACGTCACCCAGCGTGTCCCCGACCCGCACCAGCGGCACGGACCCGGGAAAGAGCCGGGCATCCAGTTGGATCTGAATCCGCTCCGGGTTCTGGTTGCCGACGTTATCACGACCCGACTGGAGCAGGATCCCGCCCGCCCGCGTGCGCCGCGCGGGTGACACCCCGGCGCCGGCGCCGGGCAGCGTTACGATCTCGCTCTGGGTGGGGTTGAACGTCTGCGTAGCCGATACCGCAATGGGCCGTCGCACTATCACCCGCATCGCCTCCAGCGATTCGAAAAAGTCGATGGCATCGCTGT
>DASVGF010000085.1:0-5185 GCA_036379675.1 Gemmatimonadales bacterium
CCCGGCGCTGGTGACGGCGCTGGCGCCCAAGATCGGCTATGCCGAGGCCGCCAAACTGGCCAAGGAGGCCATCGCCACCGGTCTCACGGTGAAAGAGTTGGTGGTGAAGAAGCAAATGCTCATGGGCCGCGAGCTGGACGAGGTCCTGGATCTGCGCGCGATGACCGAGCCCGGTGTTCCCGGGGAGAAGCAGAAGGCTCCTGCTCGGCGGAAACCAGCCGTCAGGCGCCCCGGCGGTCGCTAGCACGGCGGAGCGGCGTCACTCCCTCCTGACTCGCGGTCCCGCCAACCGGCAGCTCCACCACCCGGAAGGCCGGCTGATGGGGGAAGGTCTGCTGCAGCAGAACCATGGACACGTTGTAGACCGGCACGTTTCCCATGGTGCGGCCCTCGGGCGAGCCATGATGGGCGTGTCCGTGAAACACCACGTCGACCGGGTACCGGCCCAGCGGCTCCTCCAGGCGGCTCGAACCGAGGTAGGGGTAGATCTCGAGCGGCTCCCCCTCGACAGTCGCCGCGATGGGGGAGTAGTGTAGCAGGACCACGCGACGTTCGGTCCGGAGCTGGCCGAGCGCGGTTTCCAGCTTCAGGGCTTCGTCCAGCGCCTCCCGCACGAACCGCTTGATCAGGTCTTCCCCCCAAGGTCCCAGGGCCCGGCGGCCGAATCCCCCGGCAAACCCCTTGGTCCCCGCGAATCCAATACCCATGACCTCATGGCTATCCCCGTCGAGGACGTGGATGCCCGCGTCGCACAGAATCTGGCTGACCTCGCGCTCCTTGCCGGATTCATAGTCGTGGTTGCCCAGCACGGCGACCATCGGGATGTTGACCGCGGAAAGCGCCTTCGCCATGAGCTTGGCCTCCTCCGGGTCGCCTCGATCGGTCAGGTCGCCGCACAGCGCCAGCACGTCGGCGTGCTCGGCCACCTGCCCAAACAGGATCTGGAGCGGAGCATCGAATCCCTTGCCACCAAGGTGGATATCGCCGACGGCGGCGACCCGCACCGTATTCGCAGATTTGATCATGGTCATCCAATTCCACCGGCCGGGGGTTAGGTCGCGGTGACGCGGGCCACAACCCGGTGGATCGCCGTCGGGTATCATGAACTTTCCCTGAGGAGGGCCGGTATGGCTCTGGCACCGACACAGTCGTTGGTTGAGACCCCGTCCCGGCTCTTCTATCGCGAGGCGATGGAGGTGTTGAACCGGGCCAGTGTCCCCTTTCTGGTGGGCGGGGCCTTTGCCTTCATCCATCAGGCAGGCATCGACAAATCCACCAAGGATCTCGACATCTTCGCCCGCCCCCAGGACGTCCAGCGGCTGCTGGAGGCCTGCGCATCGGCCGGGTACGAGACCGAGCTGGTCTTCTCCCACTGGCTGGCGAAAATCCGCTCCCCCGAGGGGTTCATCGATGTCATCTTCAACTCCGGAAACGGGGTGGCGGCGGTGGATGACGGCTGGTTCGAGCACGCCACCGACGGCGAGGTCCTGGCGGTGCCGGTCAAGATTGCGCCGGCGGAGGAAACGCTCTGGTCGAAGGCGTTTGTGATGGAGCGCGAGCGCTATGACGGCGCCGACGTGGCCCATCTCATCCTGGCCCATGCCGAGCGTATGGACTGGGAGCGCCTGATCGCCCGCTTTGGCCAGCATTGGCGGATCCTGTTGGCTCACCTGGTCATGTACGGCTTCATCTTTCCCTCGGAGCGCTCCCGCGTGCCTGCCAGGGTGATGCAGGATCTCACCCGCCGACTGGAGGAGGAAACCAAAGCCCCCAACTCGGCCGACCCGGTCTGCTATGGAACCCTCCTCTCATGGTCCCAGTACCTGGGGGACGTCCTGGGGGGCTCCTTCCGCGACGCCCGGGTCCGCCCTTTCGGCAATATGAGCGCGGAGGAAGTGGCCCGGTGGACCGCCGCGGATAAGCGGTAGCTCTCAACTCTAGAAGGCCGCTGGTTGGCCTCGCTCGAGGTGTGGAGGCTCGGTTGACCCGATTGAAGAAGCCGATAGCTGATAGCCGGTGGCCACTCACCCCACATTGATTCCCGACTGGCGTCGCCCCATATTCCGAATATGCGGGTGACTACCTGGACCGAATACAGTCTCATCATCTCGATTCATCTCGCCAGACGGGGCCGTAAGGGCATTGGTCCGGTGGCGGCGCGTGAGCTGGCGGACACGGAGCGGCTTCCGGCCGATTACGTCGAGCAGATCCTGCTGCGGCTTCGCCGGGCCGGGCTGGTGCAGAGTGTTCGGGGCGCCAAAGGGGGATACTTTCTGGCCAAGGATCCGTCGTCCATCTCGGTTCGCGATGTCATGGCTGCGTCCGAGCATCAAACCTTCGAGATCAACTGCGCCAATCATCCGGTAGACGCCGATCGATGTAACCCGGGCGGCACCTGTAGCATCCGGCCGGTGTGGCACGCGCTGCAGCAGCGGGTCGACGAGCTGCTCGCGAGCATCTCACTCGCCGACCTGATGAAACAGGAGGCTGAGGTCCAGGAGCTGGTCGGGATATCCTCGGCGGGTTAGCGTCCACGCAGCCCGAGATCGTACCCGACCCGACGGTCGGGTTTTTTGTTTTGGAGGTGCGAGAGAATGACAGTGGCGTCGAAGCCTGCAACCACGCAGGAACCCGAGCTCTGGGGCGCCGTGGGAAACACGCCGCTGCTCCCGGTGGAGCTGCCGGATGGCCGGGGTCGGCTCTGGCTCAAGGCCGAGTGGCTCAACCCGGGCGGCAGTGTCAAGGACCGGGCCGCGCGCTCGATTCTCCGCGACGCTCTCCGGCGGGGGGAGATTCCCGGCAAGCGGCTCCTCGATGCCTCCAGCGGAAACACCGGCATCGCGTACGCCATGCTGGGCGCGGCCGCAGGCATCGAGGTCAGCATCTGCCTTCCGGCCAACGCCAGCCCCGAGCGAAAGGCCTTGCTCGAGATCTATGGCGCCGAGGTGATCCTCACCGATCGGCTCGAGGGCACCGACGGGGCCGTGACGCGGGCTCGCGAACTGGTGGCCGATCGCCCCGACCGTTACTTCTACGCCGATCAATACAGCAACCCGGCCAATCCCCGTGCCCACCGGGAGACAACCGGTCCGGAGATCTGGTCGCAGACCCAGGGCAGGGTCACCCACTTTGTGGCGGCGCTGGGGACGACCGGAACCATGATGGGCACGGGCGGGTTCCTCAAAGAGAAGAAGCCGGGCGTGCAGCTTGTCGGGGTACAGCCCGACTCGCCCCTGCACGGGCTGGAGGGCCTCAAGCACCTCGCTACCACGGCGCATCTGCCTGCACTTTATGACCCGGCCGTGCCGGACACGCTGGTCGAGATAGCCACCGAAACCGCGGACCGTACCGCCCGGTGGCTGGCCCGGGAGACCGGATATCTCGTCGGCTGGTCGGCGGGCGCGGCAACGGCGGCGGCTCTGGAGATCCTGGCCGACGACCCGGCGGCGTACGTCGTCGTTGTGGGGTGTGATACGGGGGCGCGCTACCTCAGTGAGCCTCACCGGTGGCTCGCCGCATGACCCTCCGGTTGAGCGGCGGGCTCATCGAGGAGATTCGGCGGCGGGGCGAGAGGGCCTACCCGGCGGAGTGCTGCGGGGTGCTGGCCGGGCGTGGCGGTGTTCCGAAAGAGGTCTCGAAGCTTGTGCCCATGACCAACCGCACCGACGATCCGCACCGCTACCTCATTGCGCCGGATGATCTGCGGAGGGTCGAGGCGGAGCTTCGAGCCGACGGACTCGACGTGCTGGGCTACTATCACTCGCACCCGGATCATCCGGCCGCCCCCTCGGCCTTTGACCTGGAGCACGCCTGGCCGTGGTACAGTTACATCATCGTACGGGTGGAGCGGGGACGCGCCGCCGAGCTGACCAGCTGGGTGCTGGACGACGACCGCTCGGCCATGCATCCTGAATCGGTTGACGTTTTGAGCGAGGTATGATCCCATGTCCGTGACAGTTTCCATCCCGACTCCTCTGCGTCCGTTCACTGCCGGGCACGAGAGCGTGGAGCTCGCCGGTGACACCGTGGGCCAGGTGCTCGACGGCCTGCTGGCGACCCACAGCGGTCTGAAGCGGCATCTGCTGCAGGACGATGGCCGCCTCCGCAACTTCGTGAGCCTGTACCTCAACGAGACCGATATCCGGCACCTGGCCTCCACCGCCACGCCCGTCCGTGAGGGTGACGTCCTGACCATCGTGCCCAGTATCGCCGGCGGTTCCCCGGCCGCCGCGCCGCCCGCCACCGGCCTCTCCCATGCCGAAATGCTCCGATACTCGCGGCATCTGCTGCTGCCGGAGGTGGGGGTAGCGGGGCAGCGGAAACTCAAAGCCGCCCGGGTGCTGACTATCGGAGCCGGGGGGCTGGGATCGCCCCTGTCACTGTACCTGGCGGCGGCCGGCGTGGGCACCATCGGCATCGTGGATTTCGACGTGGTAGACCTGACCAACCTGCAACGGCAGATCGTGCACGGGACTTCTACGCTGGGCCGGCCCAAGCTCGAGTCTGCCGCGGAACGGCTGGCGGATCTCAACCCCAACGTGCGCATCGAGCGGCACGAAACGCGGCTCACGTCGGAGAACGCGCTGGAGATCATAGGCGAATACGACATCGTGGTGGACGGAACCGATAACTTTCCCACCCGCTATCTGGTGAACGACGCCTGTGTTCTGCTCGGCAAGCCGAACGTCTACGGCAGCATCTTCCGGTTTGAAGGGCAGGCCTCGCTGTTCTACGCCGCGGAAGGTCCTTGCTACCGCTGCCTGTATTCCGAGCCGCCTCCTCCGGGACTGGTTCCCAGCTGTGCCGAGGGCGGGGTGTTGGGAGTATTGCCCGGGATCATCGGGTCCATTCAGGCGCTGGAGACCATCAAATGGATCATCGGGGCGGGGGACACCCTGCTCGGGCGGTTGCTCCTGTTCGATGCGTTGAAGCTCCGGTTCCGCGAGCTGGAGCTGCGGAAGGATCCCTCATGTCCGCTCTGTGGCGAGAACCCGACGATCCACGAGCTGATCGATTACCAGGCCTTCTGCGGCATCGGGTCGGAACCGGCGTATACCGGTCCCGAAGTCACCGCCGAGGAGCTCGCCCGGGAGCTCCGCGAGAAAGGCGGTAACCTGGTGCTGGTGGATGTGCGGGAACCGCACGAGTGGGACATCGTCCATATCGACGGCGCCCGCCTGATACC
>DASVGF010000086.1:0-11952 GCA_036379675.1 Gemmatimonadales bacterium
GGCGGCCTGGGCAACCTCGGCCTCCCGGCGCTGAAGACCCGGATCCGGAAGTCGCGGGCGTGGAACACGCGCGAGCGAAAGCGCTTCGACCGCGCGATGACCAGGCTGGCCGGCAGGACCGCCCCGCTGCCCCGCAGCTCCGCGGCCCCGCCGTCATGACCGCCGATCGCCGCAAGCGCCACCTCAAGATCCTCGAGCTCATCAGCACCCGGGCTGTACACACCCAGGAGGAACTGGCGGATGCCCTGACCGCTCAGGGCTGGGAAGTGACGCAGTCCTCGGTGAGCCGGGACATCGCCGCGCTTCGACTGGTGAAGGTGGACGGGGCTTACCGCCGGCCGCCGCCCCGGGCGGTGCGGAGAGACCCTGACGAGCAGCGGGTGGGTGAAGGGGTGCTCACGATGGAGACCGCGGGCGATGCTTTGGTGGTGCTCCATACCCCACCGGGAGAGGCCAACCACGTCGCGGTCGCGCTGGACCGGCTGGCCTGGCCCGACGTGATCGGGAGTATTGCCGGCGACGACACCATCTTCCTGGCGGTCAAGGACGCTCAGGCCCAGAAGAGAGTCCTGCGACAGGTGCGGAGCCTGAGCACCGTTTAGGTGGGGACCCCCGCCAGCGCCTCCCGCATTGCGCCGGCATTGGGCCAGCGATCTTCCGGCTTCTTGGCCAGTGCCTTTGAGATACCGGCGGCAAGCTCGGCCGGCGTGTCGGGCCGAAGGTGGCGGACATCCGGGGCCGGTTGGGTCAGGTGCAGCTGCAGTACCACCGCCTCGTTCCGATTGACGAACGGCGGCTCACCTGCCAGGCACTCGAAGAGCACTACGCCGAGGGAGTAGAGGTCGGAGCGGTGATCCATGCCGGGCAGGGCGGCGATCTGCTCGGGGCTCATGTAGGTCGAGGTCCCCACCGCAATGCCCGACCGGGTGAGCTGGTCGTTTCCCGAGGCGGCCACTGCCCGGGCAATGCCGAAATCGAGCAGCACCGCCCCATTCGCCGAGAGCACCACGTTGGCCGGCTTGACATCGCGGTGGATGATGTCGTGACGGTGAGCATGTTCGAGTGCATCGAGCAGGTCGGCCGCCAGACGCAGCGTCTCGGAGATGGGCAGACGCCTGGAGCGGTCCAGCGCCTCACGCAGCGTGGGCCCTTCGACGTAGCTCATCACATAGTAGACCAGCCAGTCGTGCTCACCCGAATCCAGAATGCTGGCGATATGGGGATGGCTGAGCCGGGAGGCAAGCCGGATCTCGCGGAGAAAGCGGTCGGCGGCGACGCTGATCAGCAGCTCTGGATGCAGGATCTTGAGGGCGACCTGGTGGCCGGCAGGATCGCTGGCGAGAAAAATGCGCGCGTTGCCGCCCCGCCCGATCTCCCGTTCGACCTGGTACCGTCCGGTAAAGGCCTGGCGAACCAACGCCAGCATGTCGCGCCGCATTACTCTCCCTTCCGCTCCGCCGACCCTCCGTATCTCACCGCGGTCATCTCGGCCAGAATCGCCAGCGCCGTTTCCGCCGGCTGCCGTCCACCGAGGTCCAGCCCGATCGGGCCATGCAGCCGCGCGATCTGGCTTTCGGTCAGTCCACTCTCCTTGAGCCGCTCGCGGCGGGAAGCCTGGGTCTTGCGGGACCCGATCGCTCCCACATAGGCCGCCGGCGATCGCAGCGCAATCTGAAGCGCCGGCTCATCGAACTTGGGGTCGTGGGAGAGAACACAGACGTACGTGGCAGAGTCCAGGCCGACGCGCTCGAACGCTTCTTCCGGCCAGGCCAGGATGAGCTCATCGGCATCGGGGAAGCGGTTGCGATCGAGGAAGGCCTGTCGGCCATCCGCCACGATGGTGCGGTAGCCCAGCGCCCGGGCCAGCGGTACCAGCGCAACCGCGATCTGAACCCCTCCGAACACCACGAGCCTCGGCTGGCGGGGAAAGACCTCGAAGAAGACATTGACCGCGCCCTGCTCGGTCTCGAATCCTCGGGTACCGCTGCTCTCCCTCTTCAAAGCGGCCAGGGCCGCCTGCCGGATCTCGTCCATCGACACCCCCGGCCCGAGAGTGCCCTGGGTCCGGCCATCCTCGAATACCCGCACCGAGCGGCCCACTCCCTGACCATCGATGATGGAGGCCAATACTTCTCCGCCTGGACCGCGCGCCGCCTGGAGCACCTCGGGCCTGACGCTTGGCTCGACGAATACCTTGATCGTCCCACCACAGGCGAGACCCACCTCCCACGCGCGCTCGTCGGTGACGCCGAAGGTCACCAGCTTGGGGCTGCCCCGCGCAATGGCCTGCTCGATTTCCAGCGCGGTAGCGGATTCAACGCAGCCGCCGGACACAGAGCCGGCGATGGTCCCATCGGCTGAGGCCAGCATGCTGGATCCCTCGGCCCGCGGGGCTGAGCCCCACACGCTGGTCACCACCGCACGGCCGAACGGCTTGCCTGACTGGACGAAGCGGTTGTAGTCGTTAAGGAGGTCGCGCATGCGGTGAGCTTACAGCCGTCCCAGGCGTTCCGCCATTTCCTCCAGCGAGGCCACGCTGCCGCAGGGGACGAAGGCGTCCACGTAGGGCAAGGCCGCTCGGAGGCCCTGAGTGGCGGGCTCGAAGTCGGGCCGGCTGGCCAGGGGATCCAGCCAGATCAGACGGTGGCAGGACCGCTGCAGGATTGCCATCTCCCTTGCAAGCAGTGCGGAGTCGCCACGCTCCCAGCCATCCGAGACCAGCAGCACCACCGCCCCGCTCGGCACCGTCCGCCGCACCCAGCGCTGGTTCAGCTCCCGGAGACTCTCGCCGATCCGGGTTCCGCCGCTCCAGTCTACCACCTTGTCCGCCACTCGCCGGAGTGCGGCATCGGGACTTCTGATCCCGAGCTGGCGGGTGATCCGGGTGAGCCGGGTAGCGAAGACGAACACTTCCACCCGCGCGCCGCTCAGCCGGAGCGCGTGGGCAAAGCGCAGCATGAACCGGCTGTAGCGCTCCATGGACCCACTGATGTCGCAGACCAGTACGATGGGACGGGGCCGCCGGCTGCGGCCCAGCCACTTCCAGCGGAGCGCTTCTCCGCCGCTGGCCAGAGCGCGCCGGAGCATCACCCGCGCCGCGGGGCGGTGTCCGCTCCGATCGATCCGGCTTCGTCGGGCCGGCCGCATGGGCAGCCTGGGGCGGAGCGCCTCCAGCATGGCCTGGGCGTCTCTGGATTCCTCCGGGGTCATGGCCGCAAAGTCGGCTTGCCGGAGGATCTCCCTGCTGGTGGCTGCGCGCGTCCTCACCGTCGCCCGGGACTCCTCCACGCCGGCCGCGTCAGACGATCGAAGGAGGTCCGCCGGGCTGCCGCGCTCCTCCCTCTGGCGGATGCGTGGAAGCTGACCCTCCAGCCGGCTCCCCTTCCCGCGCCTTCGCCAGAACAGGTCGAACGCGGCATCATAGATGGCCTGGTCCTCGAACCGGCGCACGAAAATCGTTCGGCCCGCAACCCTCACGTCTGATCGATCATCAACCCCGAGCAGGGCGAGGGCGCGCAAGAAGGTGGCAGTCTGGCCCTGATCTACCGCCAGGCCCGCCCGCCGGAGGAGCCGGCCAAAGTACATGACGTTGGCCATCAGGGTGCCGCCGTCCATGGAAGGCAGATCGGGGCGCATGTGCTTACCGGATCGAAAATTGCAGAGGGGTGGTGTCCACCATGAAACGATTCGAATGCACGGCAATCCTCTTCGATCTCGACGGCGTGCTGGTGGATTCCACCGGCTATGTCGAGCAACAATGGCGGCGGTGGGCGATAGCAAAGGGGCTCGAGCCTGAGCCCTTCCTGAAGGTCTGCCACGGGCGCCGCGCTCTGGAGACCATCCAGCTGGCCGCTCCGCACCTGGATGCCGAAGCCGAAGTGGCCGCCTTCCGGCCCGACGACACCGGCTGGGCCGGTCTCTCGCTCGGACCGGTCGAGGGAGCCCAGGCGCTCCTGGCCCGGCTTCCGGTGGGTACCTGGGCGGTCGCCACATCGGGTGCGCGTATCGTGGCCAAGGAACGGCTGGAGCGGGCCGGGCTACCGGTACCGGCTGTTCTGGTGTGCGCCGAAGACGTCTTGCACGGAAAACCGAGTCCGGATGTTTACCTCATGGCCGCCCTGTCGTTAGGCAGGGCCCCCGCGGATTGCCTCGTCATCGAGGACGCTCCTGCCGGGATCGAGGCCGCCCGGGCGGCCGGCATGAAGGTCATCGCGCTGACCACTACCCATCGGATCGCCGAGCTGGGAGCGGATGCCCATGCCGCCACGCTCGCGGGCATCCAGGTCGGGCGTATTCAGGACGGCGCCAGTGCGCCTCGTCTCATCGAGCTTCTGGTGCCTGCAGCATCGTCCTAGCAGCCCCCGATCGCATTGCGGCGACATCCTCCTGGTACTTCAGCAGCACCCCAAGCGTTTGTTCTACCTGGTCTGGTTCCAGCCGGCTCGCGCCGAGGGCGACGAGTGCCGCTCCCCAGTCGAGGGTCTCGGCTATGCCCGGTACTTTGGTGAGGTCGGCCGACCGGAGACGCTGTACGAACGCAACGATCTCGCGGCCCAACGCGGCGGAAACGTCGGGCAGCCTGGCATGAAGGATCGCGAGCTCCCGTTCCGGGGTCGGATAGTCGATCCAGTGATACAGGCAACGCCGCTTGAGGGCGTCATGCACCTCTCGCGTCCGGTTGCTGGTGAGTATCACTCTCGGCCGCCGCTGGGCCCGGATAGTTCCGATCTCGGGAATGGTCACCGCGAAGTCACTGAGCAGCTCCAGCAGGAACGCCTCGAATTCTTCGTCGGCCCGGTCGACCTCGTCGATCAACAGAACCGGCGGCTCGGCCCCTCGATTCTCCAGTGCCCGGAGAAGTGGCCGGCGGATCAGGAACTCCTCGCTGAAGATGTCCCGGGTCGCCGCCGACTTGGCTTCGCCGCGGGCCTCCAGCAGGCGGATCTCCAGCATCTGCCGCGGATAATCCCACTCGTAAAGCGCGGTATTGATGTCGAGCCCTTCGTAACACTGGAGCCGGATCAGCTCCGTTCCCAGCACCTGCGCCAGCGTCCGCGCCACTTCCGTTTTTCCAACCCCTGCCTCACCCTCCAGGAGGAGGGGACGCTCCAGCGCCAATGATAGAAATAGAGCGGTGGCCAGGTCCCGGTCGGCCACGTAGCAGTGTGCTGCAAACGCCGATTGCATGGCGTCGATAGAGTCGGTCATAAAGAGAAACGTGACCTCTTACTCCGGCACATCGAGATCCCTGGCGTACGGTGGGAAACGGAACCGCATCTCCGGGCCCAGCACTCCTCCGTGGGCCAGCTCGGCCAGGCTCCCCGCGGTAAGCCGCTCGCCGGTAAGCAAGCGCGGCAGGATCAGGTCAGCTGCGGTGGCCATCGCGAACATGCCGCATCGCGGCAGGCCGAGCAGCCTGGTGCTTCCCAGCTCCGCCAGCCAGATCATGGAGCCCGGATGAGCCGGCACCCCATGCCGCAGCACCCGTCCACCAAGCTCCTCGAGTGCGGTATAGAAGGGAGAGAGGGGGTCTCCCGCGGACACCCCGCCCACCAGAAGGATGCTGATGCTGCGATCGAGGGCGAGGGTCTGGAGGGCCCTGCGGGCTTCTGCAGCCGCAAGGCCGGGAAGCACGGTGATGCCGGCAAAGGTCGAGCCGAGCGCGTCCACCTTCTTGCGAACCCCGGCTTCGAAGCGCTCCAATGCTGTCCCGGACAGAGCCTCGACCGCGAGCGCTCCGACTTGGTGCCGCTGATAGGGGCGGACATCTACCAGCGGGGCGTCCTCGGCCGCGATCCTGAGCCCCTGCTCCAGGAGCGTGGCAGGCAGGATATGAGGCGCGACTTTCACCGATGCCACGACCTGTCCGGCCGCGACCGCCTGCCCGTGGAAGAGGGTGAACAGCTCCAGCGAATCCACCGTATTGAGCCGCAGCAATGGATTCAGCTGCACGTGGAGCACGCCGGCCCACCTGGCTGTGAGGTCCAGCCGGCTCTGTCGCGGAGGCTGGCAGACAAGCCCTTGGCCCGCGGCCACGGTGGCGAGCCGCTCGGCGGCCTCATCCTCATGCAGGTCACCCGGCTCGAGCCATCCCGCCCGAACCGGCTGGGTCAGCTCGCCCCTGCGTGAGGCTGCGATCAGGGTCGTGGCCGTGGCGCGGTCGAGGCGCATCCCTTTCCGGAGTGTCGTGCCGGGAACGCTCACCGGGCCCAGGAGAACGGCACCCACCAGCGCGTCGGGATCCCAGCCGGCGAGTGCCGGTGCCTCGAGGCGTCGGGCCAGCACATCACTCCTCGCTCACCCGGCGAGCGAAGTCGGTCCAGAACTGCTCCGTCAGTTTGCGGGCGGTTCCCTCGATCAGGCGCGACCCCACGCTGGCGACGGTCCCGCTCATTTCGCTGGTGGCCGACCAGTTGAGCCGGACCCGGTCCGGGCCCGCATCCTGAAGCTGGAGGCGCGACACCACGTCGACCGCCGAGCCGGGGGCCTTGCCTCGCACGCGCATCCTGGCGCTCTCGTTGGGCACGATGTCGAACAGCTCGACATCCATGGCGAATCGGACCTTGATGGAGCCTACGCCGAACCCCGAGACCACCTTGAAGTGGCTGTCATCGGTGGCCACAACCGATTCGACGCCCGGTGCCGACCGGGCGACGAAGTGGGGATCCATCAGCCGCTGCCATACCCGCTCCCGCGGGGCCGCGATTTCGGGAGATCCGGAGAACTCGAGCTTCATCAGGAGGATTCCTCGAGGCCGACCAGGTCGGCCAGGGTGTCGATGTCGGGATTATCGCCGGGCACGTCTACCAACGCGGTCCTGAATGAGCTGACGCCAGGCAGGGACGCGAACCCCTGGTCGCCTTGCAGCCGGCCCTGAGCCTGCCACACTGCCCGAGTGAGAAGTGCCGGGTGCCCCGGTGCGGCGGGCGTGCTGTGATAGCGAGGCCGGATGATATCCCCGTCGTCCGCCCGCCAGCGCTCAATCACCGCTTGAACCACTTCGACCCTCACCAGCGGCTGATCTCCCAGGAAGATGAGCGCGGCGCCGGCATCGCTGGTGGCCTGGATCGCGGCAAGTCCGAGCCCGAGCGAGTGCGAGAGGCCCAGCTCGGGGGCATCATTGACCGCGCGTTCCAGGCCGGCAGCCTCTACCAGCATCGCGGCCCGATCATCTCCTGCTGCAATGACGACGTGCCCGCCATCGATGAGCCCGCGTTGGCGCGCGGCGCCCACGACATCGAGCACGTAGGATAGCAGCGGCTTGCCTCGATAGAATGCGTGGAGCTTGCCGCCCCCAAACCGGCGGCCCATGCCGGCCGCCAGAACCACGGCCTTGGCGCCCTCCCCGCTCACCCGGCTCGTTCGAGCGCCGTCGTCAATGCCCGGCGCGTCATGACCGTAGCCAGATGGCGCCGGTATTCCGCCGGGGCGTGGGTGTCGCCATTCACCTCGATCCCGGCCGTTACGGCATCTGCCGCGCGGCCGATCGCCTCCGGCTCTCCCCGGGTCCCCACCAGGCCTTCCATGCTCTGGGCCAGGAACGCCGACTCGCCCACGCCGGTCAGACCGGCCACCGCCTGGCTCACCGTCTTCCGCTTGAGCGTCAGCAGCGCCGCCACGGCCACGATGGCGTATCCGGACGCCGGGTGATCGTGACTCAGGTAGACCGACCCGGACCCGGCCGGAATCGGCGGCAGGACGATCTCGGTGAGCAACTCGTCCTCAGCCAGCGCCGTGGTAAATGGACCCTGAAAGAATTCTCTCGCCTTGACCGATCGCTTCCCCGCCTTGGACCGAAGATTGAAAGTGGCATCGAGCACCAGCATGACCGCAGGCATGTCCGAGGCCGGGTCGGCGTGGGCCAGACTGCCGCCGATGGTGCCGCGGTTCCGGACCTGGATGTCTCCGATGGTCTCGGTTGCCTCGATCAGGAGGGGAAAGCGCTCGCGCAGCAGCTCCGAGTCGAGCAGCTCGCGATAGGTCGTGGCGGCCCCAATGCGGGCGCCGCGGCCTTTCTCCGATATGCCCTTCAAGTCCTGCAGCCGGCTGATATCCACCAATCGGGTCGGCTGGGCCAGGCGGAACTTCATGATCGGCAGGAGGCTATGACCCCCGGCGATCACTTTGGTTCCGTGGCCGTCGTCCAGCGCCTTGAGAGCGTCCTTGAGGGACTCGGCCCGCACGTACTCGAAGCTGGTGGGAATCATCGCGCGCGCTCCTTCCCATTCTGCCCCGCCGCCTCTCCGCCCCGCTGCCCTGCTTGGACTGCAGCCCATACCCGCGCCGGAGTTACCGGTTTCTGGATATGCCGCACCCCGAACGGCTCCAGCGCGTCACACACGGCGTTTACCACCGCGGCAGCCGAGGCGATGGTGCCCGCCTCGCCGACACCCTTCACCCCCAGCGGATTGACCGGGGACGGCGTGACGGTATGCGCCGTCTCGATCCTGGGCATCTGGCTGGCCTTCGGTACCGCATAGTCCATCATCGTCCCGGTCAGCAGCTGCCCCGACTCGTCGTAGATGGCGATCTCCTGGAGCGCCTCGCCGATCCCCTGGATCACGCCGCCATGGACCTGGCCGTCCACAATCATCGGGTTGATGGGAGGGCCGCAGTCGTCCACGGCGACATAGCGAAGGATGTGAACCTCACCGGTCTCGACATCCACCTCGACCGTGCAGATGTGGGTGCCGAAGGGGTATACAAAGTTGGTCGGATCAAAGAAGGCGGTGGCCTCCAGCCCCGGCTCGAGCCCCGCGGGCATGTTCCACGCGAGGTTTGCCATCAGCGCGGCCTCGGCGAAGGTCTTGGCCTGGTCGGGCGAGCCCCGCACGCTGAACTTGCCGTCCTTCCACTCGACATCGGCCTCGTTGGCCTCGAGCAGGTGGGCCGCGACCTTCCTCGCCTTCTCCTTGACCCGCTGGGCGGCCACTTTGACCGCCGAACCGCATACGGCGGTGGTACGGCTGCCATAGGTGCCCCAGCCCTGGGGGGTGATCTCGGTATCGCCCGCCACGATCTGGATGTTCTCGACCGGATAGTTGAACTCCTCCGCCACGATCTGGGCAAAGGTGGTCTCCTCTCCCTGCCCGTGGGGTTTGCCGCCGATGTACACCCGGATCATGCCGGTGGGATACACCCGCACGATGGCCGAGTCGTAGAGCCCGCCGCCGAAGCCCACCGCGCCGGCCACCTGTGAGGGTCCCAGACCACAGATTTCGATATAGGAGACGACGCCGATGCCCAGGTACTTGCCCCGGCTTCGCGCCTCGGCCTGTTCCTTCCGAAAGGCCTTGTAATCCAGCATGCTGAGCGCCTTGTCGAGGGCGCCCGCATAGTTGCCCGAGTCATAGGTGAGGCCGGTGGCCGTGGTGTAGGGAAACTTGTCGGCCGGGATGAAGTTCTTCCGCCGGACCTCGACCGGGTCCATGCCGATCTCCCGGGCATAGATGTCCACCAGCCGCTCGATCAGGTACGCGGCCTCAGGCCGGCCGGCGCCCCGATAGGCATCCACCGGGGTGCCGGCGGTGTAGACCCCGTGAATGGTGCCGTGGATGTTGGGGATGGTGTAGGCGCCCGAGTACACCAGGCCGTGGAGGATGGTGGGGATGCCGGGGGCCGCCGTCGAGGCGTAGGCGCCCAGTCCCGCGTACACCTTGGTCCTGATGCCGGTGATGGTGCCATCACGGGTGCCGCAGAGCTCGACGTCTTCGACGTGATCGCGGCCGTGAATGGTAGCTTTGTAATTTTCCGACCGGTCTTCCGCCCACTTCACCGGCCGCCCCAGGTCCATGGCGGCGAGACTCACCAGTGCTTCGTCGGGATACGCGGGAATCTTGCTGCCGAACCCGCCGCCTACCTCGGGGGAGATCACGCGGACCCGGTGCTCGGGGAGATTCAGCATCACCGAGCAGAGAAAACGGTGGATGTGGGGGTTCTGGCTGGAGACCCACAGGGTCAGCTGCCCCGACCCCTTGTTGTAGCTCGCCACGGCGGCGCGACACTCCATTGCCGTGGGCAACAGCCTCTGCTGCACGATCCGCTCGCGGACCTTGACCTCCGCCTCGTTGAACGCCCGCTCGGCGTCTCCCCCGGCTACGACCCAGGTGAAGGCGATGTTGTCGGGCACCTCGGCATGCAGCTGCGGAGCGCCGGGCTGGGCCATCTGCTCGGGATCGACCCCGCCGCGGAGCGGCTCGTAGTCCACATCGATCAGGTCGATCGCATCGCGCGCCTGGGCCCGGGACTCGGCCACCACCATGGCCACCCCGTCGCCGACGTAGCGGACCTTTTCATGCGCGAGCAGCGGGTGAGGCGGAACTATGAGGTTGCAGTTGGGCACATTCCAGGCACACGGTACCGGGACAACCCGGTCCTTGATGTCGGCGCCGGTATAGACCGCCAGGACTCCCGGGGCGCGTGCCGCCGCTCGGGTGTCGATTCGGGTGATTTGAGCGTGTGCGTAAGGACTCCGAAGGAACGCGGCATAGGTGAGGCCGGGCAGCTTCACGTCATCGGTATAGGTCGCTGCGCCGGTAATGAGCCGGGGGTCCTCCCGCCGCTTGATCCCGGATCCAAAGATGGTGGCCATGGGACCCTCAGACCGCGGCGCCGGCCGGCTGGCCCGCGCGAGACGTGGAGGAGGACACGGCCCGGCTCGGGGGAGAGGCCGCCTGGGCGGCCCGGAGCGTTGCCGCCGCCGCCTGGACCGCCGCGACGATGTTCTGGTAACCGGTACACCGGCAGTAGTTCCCCTCCAGCGCGTGGCGGATCTCTGGTTCCGTGGGATCGGGATTGCTGGCCAGGAAATCGGCCGCCAGCATGATCATGCCTGGCGTGCAGAAGCCGCACTGAAGGCCATGCTTCTCCCAGAAGGCAGTTTGCAGGGGATGCAGGGCATCCGAGGTTCCGATCCCCTCGATGGTGATAATGGCCTGGCCCTCGCACTGGACCGCGAGCTGGGTGCAGCTCTTTACGGCGAGTCCGTCGATCAGCACGGTACAGGCGCCACATTGGCTGGTGTCGCACCCGATGTGGGTTCCGGTCAGGTCGAAATCATCGCGCAGCACATGTACCAGGAGCGCGCGCGGCTCGACGGTCGCCGTCCGGACTGTGCCGTTGACGGTGAGGGTGACAGGGCGTTTCATGAACCGGGACCTCCTGAGGGAGCGTGCGCCCGATGAAAATTGCAGGTGGGAAATGCGCGTGCTACGCTAGGCTACTGTTCGCTGCGGAGCCGGTCAAGGTGCCAGCGGCCTTGACCATACCGGGGAGGCGCGGGTAAAGTCTCTATCCCTTCTAGGCGCTATGGAGAGGGCACGGTCTTGGCCCATAGCGAATAGCCCATAGCCAGCTTGTTTGGGGTGTAGCTCAACTGGCAGAGCGCCCGGCTGTTAACCGGGAGGTTGCTGGTTCGACCCCAGCCGCCCCAGTGAAGCTGGGAGCTGAGAGCTTTTCTACCGTAGGCTCCCGGCTCCAAGCTCACAGCTTCTGGTACGCCGTCAGGGTAAGGAACTCCGGAAACTCTTTGGCGGAGAAGAGGCTGTCCAGGAGTTCGGCTGCGGCATCAAGGCGGCTCCGGTCGGCACCCGCGGCTGCAAGACTCTCGGTCTCCTCCTTCAGTATCGCCCGGCACTTCCCCAGGGTGACCTTCTCTCCGGTGTTGGTGGTGGCCCCGTGCCGGATCCACTGCCAGAGCTGCGACCTGGCAATCTCGGCCGTCGCCGCGTCCTCCATCAGATTATTGATGGCCACGGCCCCGGAGCCCCCGAGCCACGCCGCCAGGTACTGTAAGCCGACGCTGATGTTGCCCCGGACTCCTGCTTCCGTCACCCGGCCCCCGGGAACCCGGACGTCGAGCAACTGCTCCGGCCGAACCATGACGTCCTCACGCTGCCGCTGCTTCTGGTTGGGACGGGTTCCCAGCACAGCCCGGAACACCTCATCCACTAC
>DASVGF010000087.1:0-11734 GCA_036379675.1 Gemmatimonadales bacterium
TGGTGGCAAGCTCGTACGGGGCCGAAAAGGTGTCGAGCGGAGTGATCCGGCTGCTCTACGATCCCGAAACCGACGTGGTCGGCAAACATATCCTGCTCGTTGAGGATATTATTGATACAGGGAAGACCCTGCATCGACTGATGGGGCTGCTGGAGGCGCGCCGGCCTCGAAGTCTGGCCATCTGCGCCCTCCTGGATAAGCAACTGGCGTCCGAGCCGCGGCCCGAGCTCCGCTTTGTGGGCTTCCGGGCCCCGCCGGCCTTTCTGGTCGGATACGGGCTCGATCACGCCGAGAACTTTCGTCACCTCCCGTTCATCGCGGATTTGGAATAAATGGCAGACAGAATCCCATCCCGGTCCCCCCGCACCAACTGGGGAAACTTCAGTAAGAACCTCGCCCTCTGGCTGCTGGTAGGCCTGCTGGCGTTGGCGCTGTTCCAGATGATGAGCCGGCAGCGGAACCCTACCCAGGAGTTCTCCTACACCGAGTTCAGCAAGCAGCTGGATCAGGGCAATGTGGCGCGGGTCGAGGTTTTCGACGGCAAGCGGCTCGAGGGCGACTTCCGCAATCCGGTCACCCAGGACGGTCGCAGCGCCAAGAGCTTCCAGGTGCTGCTGCCGGTGGCCAACAGCGAAGCGTTCATCAAGCGGCTCGAAGAGGCCAACGTCCCGATCCTGGCCAAGGAGCCGAAGGGTGGAATTACCGCCATCATCATCGCGGCGCTTCCGTGGATCGTGATCCTTGGTCTGTGGTTTTTCCTGCTGCGCCAGCTTCAGGCCGGCGGCAGCCGGGCGTTCGCTTTCGGCAAGTCCAAGGCAAAGCTGCTGGCGGGTGACACGCCCAAGGTCACCTTTGCCGACGTCGCCGGGGCCGACGAGGCCAAGGTCGAGCTGCAGGAGATCATCGAATTTCTGAAGGATCCCCAGAAGTTCACCCGGCTGGGCGGACGCCTGCCCAAGGGCGCCCTGCTGGTGGGGCCGCCGGGCACCGGCAAGACCCTGCTCGCCAAGGCGGTGGCCGGCGAGGCGGGACGGCCGTTCTTCTCGATGTCGGGCTCCGACTTTGTCGAGATGTTCGTCGGCGTCGGCGCCAGCCGCGTGCGCGACCTGTTCGAGCAGGGCAAGTCCCACGCCCCCTGCATCATTTTCATCGACGAGATCGATGCGGTCGGCCGCCATCGGGGTGCCGGCCTGGGGGGCGGTCACGATGAGCGGGAGCAGACCCTCAATCAGTTGCTGGTCGAGATGGATGGGTTCGAGTCGAACGACGGCGTGATCCTCATCGCCGCCACCAACCGGCCCGACGTGCTGGACCCGGCCCTCCTCCGGCCCGGCCGCTTCGATCGGCAGATCGTGGTCGATGCGCCGGACGTCCGCGGGCGCGAGGGCATCCTCCGGGTCCACACCCGCAAGATCCCGCTCGCGGGCGATGTGCGGCTGGACGTGATAGCCAAGGGCACACCAGGCATGGCCGGGGCCGATCTGGCCAACCTGGTCAACGAGGCGGCGGTGCTGGCGGCCCGGCGGAACAAAACCCTCGTGGACATGTCGGACTTCGAGGATGCGAAGGACAAGGTCATGCTGGGCGTGGAGCGCCGAAGCCTGGTGCTCACCGAGGATGAGCGCACCCTCACGGCGTACCACGAGGCAGGGCACGCCATTGTGGCCATCAAGATCCCCGGCAGCGATCCGATCCATAAGGTCACCATCGTGCCGCGAGGCCGGGCCCTTGGCCTGACCGCTTCGCTTCCCGAGGTGGACCGGCACAACTACACCAAGGACTGGCTGATCGGCAGTCTCGCCATGTTCTTCGGTGGGCGGGTGGCCGAGGAGATCGTCTTCGGGGCCGACAAGATCACCACCGGGGCGGGGAACGACATCGAGCGCGCGACCGGGCTGGCCCGCCGCATGGTGACCCAGTTCGGTATGAGCGAGCTGATCGGTCCCCTGGCGGTGGGAGACAAGGAGCAGGAGATCTTCCTGGGCCGCGAATTTGCGCAACGCCGGGAGATCTCGGAGCGCACGGCCCAGATGGTCGACGACGAGGTCAAGCGCTTGATCGACGAGGCCTACGCGCGGGCCGGCTCCATTCTGGGCGAGAACCGGGAGCTGCTCGACCGGATTGCCCAGGCGCTGCTGGACCGCGAGACCATCGATCGGGAGGACCTGGACCGGCTGGTGAAGAACCAGCCGCTGCCGCCGCGCAGCCTGCCGACCGAGTCGGTGCCTACGCCGCCCGGACCACCCGCCAAGCCCGGCGCCGCCCCCGCTCGCGCCCCGATCCTTGGAGCGCCACCGGCCGAACCCGCCGGCGCGTGAATGTCACGCCGCTTGCGCTGCACTCGCCGCGAGCGGTGCGTGATGTGCTTCGTGCGCATGGGTGGGAAGATACCCTGGCGCACACCGCGGCCGACGGCATCCACACAGCCGCATTCCATCTGACCGGACTGGACCAGGATGCCCTCGAGGCCCTGGTCCCGTTTGCAGGTGGTCTGGGTCTGGAGGTCCTCACCGGACAGGACTGGGCCATTCTGGCCGGCAGCCGCTCCCGGCTGAGTGCGCTGGCCCGTCCCTGGACCGTGCCGCCGTCGCTGGCGCAGGTGGCGGTCGGCATCGGCGTGGCGCTCCCGCCGTCGCCGGCGGAGCGCTGGCAGACCGCTCGCGGAGCCGTCGCGCTCGACCAGCCCCTGATCGCAGGAATTCTGAATGTCACCCCCGACAGCTTCAGCGACGGCGGACGCTTCTCGGACGTAGAGGCGGCCCTGGCCCATACGGACGATCTCCTCCACGCCGGGGCGGCAATCATCGATATTGGCGGAGAGTCAACCCGGCCGGGACGCACCGAGGAGGTATCAGCGGAGGAGGAGTTGCGCCGCGTGGTGCCGGTGGTACACGCGCTGGTGAAAACCTACCCTGACCTCATCATTACCATCGACACGGTCAAATCTGCGGTCGCGCGTGCCGCGCTCGAGGCCGGCGCCGCGGCCGTGAACGACGTCTCGGCGCTTCGGCTGGATCCGGCCATGGGGGCCACTGTCGCGGCCGCGGGTGCCGGCATCATCCTGATGCACTCACGCGGCTCCATTCTCGAGGTGGCGTCGTACCTGCATGCCGAGTACGGGGGAGATGTGGTGGGCGCGGTGCTGGCGGAGCTGGCCGAGGCACTCCGCCTGGCCAGCGTGGCCGGTATCGGGCCCGACGCTACCGTCATCGATCCCGGCCTGGGCTTCTCCAAGACGGTGGACCAGAACCTGGTGCTGCTCGATCAGCTCACGGCGCTCCAGGCGCTCGGCCGACCGATCCTGGTGGGCCCCTCGCGGAAGCGTTTCCTCGGCTCGGCGGCTGGAGTCCCCGTGGAGGACCGGGACCGGGCCACAGCCACCGCATGCGCCTTGGCCTACGAACGGGGCGCGCGGCTCTTCCGGGTACATGAGGTTGGCTTGGCGCGCGAGGCTCTGGCCCTGGCGCAGGCCATGGGAGGTTGATGGTGGCCAGCGGGGCGAGCGACATCGGAGCCCGTCCCCCTTATCTCATCGCGGTCGCGGTTGCGTCCGTGGTGCTGTTCGGGTATGCCCTCACCCTGGCTCCGACTGTCACCTTCTGGGATGCCGGGGAGTTCATCGCGGCGGCCAAGACGCTCGGCATTCCGCACCCGCCGGGTACCCCGCTGTTTGTCATGATCGCCCACGTGTGGGCCCTGCTGTTGCCGATCGGCGAATACGCCGTGAGGACCAACCTGCTGAGCGCGGTGCTGAGCGCGGGTGCGGCGGGCGTCTTCTTTCTCGTGGCATACGAGACAACCCGGCAGCTCTCTGCTGGCCTCGCTTCCCGGACGGCCGCGCGCCTGTCGGTCGCGGGCGCGACGGCGGCCGCCATCCTGGGTGCATTCACCTTCACCAACTGGCAGAACTCCAACGAAACCGAGGTGTACGGCGTCGCGACCTTTACCATTGCGGCGATGAGCTGGCTCATGCACGTGTGGCGGCGGGAGCGAGGCACCGATCGAGCCGCCCGTGTGCTGTTGCTGATTGTCTACCTGGCCGGCATCTCGATTGGAAATCACCTGCTGGCCCTGTTGGCCGGGCCGGGGATCTTGCTTTTCATGCTCGCTACGCTGCGGCAGGCGCCGGCCGCCAATCCGGTGCAGCGTCGAACCGAGTGGGCCCAGCTGGCGGTCCTCGCAGGGGTATGGGCCCTGCTGATCGGCACCGGCCTCGGCAGCACCGGGTTGATTCTGCTTGGTGGGGTGTGCTTTCTGGGCGCGGCGCTGTACGCTGTCGGGCGTGGGGCGGGGACCTTCGCGGCGTTGACCCTGTTCATCGCGTGTATCGGCATCACGCCGTACCTCTACCTCTACATCCGTTCGGCCCAGAATCCGCCCATCAACGAGGCGGCACCCGCCACATTCGACGCCCTGCTCGCGGTTATCCGCCGGGCCCAGTATCCGCCGCGGACTCCCTTCGACGATCCCACCGTCGCGCACGGGCCCGATAATCCGGGCCGAACCCTCGGCATCCTCGGGATCCAGCTGGCCGACTACTTCGTCTACTTCACCTGGCAGTGGGCCAGGTCCGCCGTCGCCTGGCTCCAGGTTCTCGTCACCCTGATCTTTTTCAGCCTGGGTCTCCGCGGCTCCCTGGCCCAGCGGCGTACCGATCGCCCGGCCTGGTGGCTGCTGGTGGGACTGTTTCTGGTGACTGGGCTCGGGCTCGTCATCTACATGAACTTCCGGCCCGGCTTCGGGCGGTGGTTCGACACCTACCCGCAGGGTTCCTCCCACGAGGTGCGCGAGCGCGATTACTTCTTTGTCGTCAGCTTCATCGTGTGGGGACTATGGGCCGGGATCGGGCTGGTGGTCGTGGCACGGGCCATCCTGCATCGCGCCGGGACGCTGCGAAGACTGGCGCCGGCAACCTTCCTGCTCGCCGCGCTGCCGGTCCTGCTCAACTGGTCCAGCGCCTCCAGGCGGCACGGCCCGGATGCTCGCCTGGCCGCGGATTTTGCGTACGATCTCCTCAACTCTGCCCCCCCGTATGGGATCCTGTTCACCTACGGGGACAACGACACGTTCCCGCTCTGGTGGGCGCAGGAGGTGGCCGGTATTCGCCGGGACGTGACCGTCGTCTGCCTGGCTCTGGCCAACACCGACTGGTATATGAAGCAGCTCCGGGACGCGCCGGTCCGGCCGGTCGATCCCGCCACGTTGCCGGCCATCTGGCGTGGAACGGTGGGTCCGCCGCCCAGCTGGCCCCTCCACACCATGTCGGATTCGGTCATCCGGACCGCGATGATGGGCTACGCGGTGCCACAGGACCAGGAAATTCCCATCGGCCCGCTGCGCCGCAAGCTGAGCGCCGGAGAATTTCTGCTGCCCAATGACATTGTGTCGCTGAGCATCGTCCAGCAGAACGTTGGCCGGCGCCCGATCGTATGGGCCATCACCGCCGGCCGGGAGTTTGCCGGCTTCGGCGACTATGTCATCCAGAAGGGTCTTGGCTTCCATCTCGAGAAGGGGAGGCCCGATACGACATCGGCCAATCTGGACCGCCGGCGGCTGGCGGGCACCCCACTCGATGTCCCCACTACCGAGCGTCTGGCTTGGGAAACCTACCGCTATGCCGGGCTGCTGGAGGGGGATGTCACCCGGTTGGAGAGCACCAGCGCAAGCATCTCCGCCACCTTGTCGTTCCCCTTCGTGCAGCTGGCCTATGCTTACAGCGATCGGGGCGAGCCGGCGAAGATGCAGCGGGCCCTCGATTATGCCTTGCGGCTCTCGCCCAACCCGGCGCTCCGGGCCGCCCTGGCCGATCTGAGAATCCGCGGCGTGGATACCAGCCGCGAATAGCCGCCTCTGCCCACCCCCGGCGCTACAATAACCAAGCATCCCACGGTAAATTAGAGGGTTATGGACTTCCCAGGCCTTCCGGCCCGGCTGGCCGTAGTGCGTGAGACGGTGGCCCGGTGCCAGGCCGCGCGTGGGTGGCGACATCCGGTGCGCATTGTGGGTGTCACCAAGACGCATGGCCCTGAGGCGGTCCGCGCAGCGATGGGGGCTGGACTTCGTGATGTGGGCGAGAACCGGGTGCAGGAGGCGCTTCAGAAGCAGGACGCGCTGGCCGGCTTGCCGGCCGAGTGGCACCTGATCGGGACGCTGCAGCGGAACAAGGCGCGGCAGGTAATCGGACGATTTTCGCTGATTCATTCGCTCGACAGGGAAGACCTCGCCACCGAGCTCAACCGCCGGCTGGAAAGCGCCGCCCTACGGCAGCGCGTGCTGGTCCAGGTCAACTGTTCGGGGGAATCCCAGAAGGGCGGGGTTTCGCCGGAGCAGCTGCCGGCGTTTCTGGACTTTCTGGCAGGACTCGGCCGGCTGGAGGTCCTGGGCCTGATGACCATGAGCGCGCTGACGGACGACGCAGCGGAGCAGCGCCGCGCCTTCCGGCTGCTTCGCGAGCTGCGCGATGCGGGGGAGCGGTCCGGGCGCCGCCTCCCGGAGCTGTCGATGGGCATGTCCGGCGATTACCCGATCGCGGTCGAGGAGGGAGCCACCATGATCCGGTTGGGAACCGTCTTGTTTGGGGAGCGGGAAGCATGACCGACGACCACGCCTTCCATTTGACGCCGCTGGACGTCCGCTCGCAGGAGTTCACCCGGGCCTTTCGGGGGTACGACCGGAACCAGGTCAATGAATTCAAGCTGGCGATTTCCGACGAGCTCGAGCGCCTCCTGCGCGACCGGGCGCAGTACGAGGAGCGTCTGCGCAGTGCGCAGGAGCAGCTGCGGGGCTTTCGGGACCGCGAGCGGGCGATGAACGAGGCGCTGGTGGCCGCCCAACAGCTGCGGGTGGACACGAAGGCCCAGGCCGAACGGGAGGCCGAGCTGGTGCTGCGTGAGGCCAAGGCGGAAGCCGAGCGAATCATTGCCCGGGCCCACGAGGACGAATCCTCGGTCCGCGAGCGCGCTGATGGCGCTACCCGGCAGTTCGCGGCGTATGTGGCCAGCTTCCGGACCCTGCTCGAGCGTCACCTGGGAGAGCTGGATGGTCTCCAGCGCCGGGCCGGCCCCGCACCGGTGGCTTCCGCCGAACAGCCGCCGGCGGGAGAGCCCGGATGACCTTGGCCCCGGCTCTGTTCGACCGAATCGAGACTGCGGCGGCCCTGGTGCAGAAGCGCGCGCGCATGAGGCCCCAGGTGGGAATTATCCTGGGCACGGGGCTGGGTGGCCTGGCGCAGGAGATCGCCGTTGAGGCCGCGATCCCCTACGAAGAGATCCCCGGGTTTCCGCTGTCGACGGTGGAAAGTCACGCCGGCCGGCTGCTGCTCGGCCGGCTGGGAAACCGCCCGGTCGTGGCGATGCAGGGACGCTTCCACCGCTACGAGGGCTACGGCCTGGCGGAGGTCACCTTTCCCGTCCGGGTGATGCGCGCCCTGGGCGCCGGAACTCTGGTGGTCTCGAATGCGTGCGGTGGAATGAACCCACTCTGGAGCCCGGGCGATCTCGTGCTTCTCAGTGATCACATCAACCTGCTGGGCGACAACCCGCTCGCAGGGTCCAATGATGATCGGCTGGGCTCGAGGTTCCCCGATATGTCCGAGCCGTACGACTCCGGCCTTCGTGCCCTGGCGCGGACCGCGGCTGTGGACCTCGGCATCATCCTGCGCGAGGGAGTGTACGTCGCAGTGCCCGGGCCCAGTCTGGAAACCCGGGCCGAGTACCGCATGCTGCGGGGCATGGGGGCGGATGTGGTCGGCATGTCCACCGTCCCCGAGGTGATCGTGGCGGCGCACGCGGGTATGCGCACGCTGGGGATCTCCATCATTACCGACCAGTGCCTGCCGGACGCTCTCGAGCCCGCCGTGATCGACCGGATCATCGACACCGCTCGGCGGGCCGAGCCGCAGCTCACCCGTCTCATCACCACCGTCGTGGAGCGGCTCTCGTAATGGCATTCCCCTCCTGGCCCGATCTGTCCGCCAGCAAGCTCGAGGAGCAGCAGCTCGAGCGCTGGAAGGCCGAAGGGCTGTTCCGGCAGACGCTGGAGGCCGGCCGGGGTGGGAAGCCGTTCGTGTTTTTCGAGGGCCCGCCCACCGCCAACGGCCGCCCCGGAATCCACCACGTCTTTGCCCGAACCATCAAGGATCTGGTCTGCCGCTATCACGCCATGCAGGGCGAGGAGGTCACCCGCATTGCCGGATGGGACACGCATGGGCTGCCGGTCGAGATCGAGGTCGAAAAGGAACTCAAGCTCAGCGGGAAAAAGGATATCGAGCGGTTCGGGGTCGAGGAGTTCAACGCCCGGGCCCGGAAGAGCGTCTTCCGGTATCAATCCGAGTGGGAGAGCCTGTCGGACCGGATTGGGTACTGGCTCGACTACGAGCACCCTTACGTCACTTACACCAACCAGTACATCGAGACCGTGTGGTGGCTGCTCCAGCGTCTCCGAGAGCGGGACTTGCTGTATCGCGGCCACCGGGTGCTGCCCTACTGCCCCCGCTGCGGAACGGTGCTCTCGAGCCATGAGCTCGCGCTCGGGTACGAGGAGGTCACCACCAATTCGGTCTATGTCACCTTCCCGCTTGCCGACGACCCCTCACGACAGCTGCTCATCTGGACCACCACGCCATGGACCCTGTTGTCCAACGTTGCCGTTGCCGCCAGTCCCGATCTCGAGTACGGCGAGTACCAGGTGGGTGACCGCCGGCTGATCCTGGCCACCGCCAGAGCCGCCGCCCTGCCCAGCAGCTCCGCCAAGGGCGCCCCGACCTTCGCCGAAGTGGGCGCCATTCGCACCTTTCCCGGTCGTGAACTCGCGGGGCTTAAGTATCAGCGGCCCCTCGAGGTGGTGGAGCTGCCGGACGACCGGCAGTCACGCGTCGTCGTGTTGGGTAACTTCGTCACCGCCGCCGACGGTTCCGGATTGGTCCACATCGCCCCGGCGTTCGGCGCCGACGACTACCAGGCGGGGGTGGAGCACGAGCTCGCATTGGTTCGGCCGGTCGCCCCCGATGGGACGTTCACCGGCACTACCTGGCCGGAGATCGAGGGCCGTCTGGTCACCGCGCCGGAGACCAACGACGTCATCACGCAGCGCCTCAAACGGGACCGCCGTTGGCATCTGACCCAACCGTACCAGCACACCTACCCCCACTGCTGGCGCTGCACGAGTCCGCTGATCTACTACGCGCGGGACAGCTGGTTCGTGCGCACGTCGGCGGTAAAGGACCGGATGCTCGAGATCAACCGCCAGGTCGGTTGGCATCCGCCGGAGGTCGGCGCCGGCCGGTTTGGCGAGTGGCTCGAGAACAACGTGGACTGGGCGCTCTCCCGCGACCGGTACTGGGGCACCCCCCTCCCGGTCTGGGTGTGCGAGCGAGACCCCGAGCACGTCGAGGTGATCGGCAGCTACGAGGAGCTGGCCCGCCGCTGGGGGAAGCCGCTGCCCGAGGGCTTTGACCCGCACAAGCCGTTCATCGATTTGTATACCTGGGCCTGTTCCTGCGGCGGCACCATGCGCCGCACGCCCGAGGTTATTGATACCTGGTTCGATTCGGGGTCCATGCCGTACGGGCAATGGCACTATCCCTTCGAGCACCAGAAGGAGTTCGAGGCCCACTTTCCGGCCGACTTCATCTGCGAGGGCGTGGATCAGACCCGCGGATGGTTCTATTCGCTGCTCGCCATTGCTGCCGCCGCGTTCGACCAGCCGGCCTACAAGAATGTGATCGTAAATGAGCTGGTTCTCGATGCCGAGGGCCAGAAGATGTCGAAGAGCAAGGGGAACGTCGTCGATCCCTGGCAGATGATCGAGCAGCACGGAGCCGACACCGTTCGCCTTTATCTGCTCGCTGCCAGCCAGGTGTGGCTGCCTAAACGATTCGACGCCCGGACGATTCCGGATGTCGCCGGCAAGTTCTTCAACGCGCTCAAGAACAGCTACAAATTCTTCGCCGACTATGCCGGAGACTGGACGCCCGCCGCGTCCCCGCCCGTCCTCCAGCGGCCCCTGGCGGATCGGTGGTTATTGAGCCGGCTCCAGTCCAGGGTCGCGGCCGTCTCCGCCGCGTGGACCGGGTATGACGTCACCTCCGGCGTCAGAGCCATCATGGACTTCGTGGTGGACGACCTGTCCCAGTGGTACGTGCGGACCAATCGTGCGCGATTCTGGGCTCCGGACAGCGTAGCCGACCCCGCCGCGCTCGCGACTCTGCACCAGACGCTCACGGCGGTCAGCCGGCTGCTGGCACCCGCGGCCCCCTTCGTCAGCGACTGGATGCATCGCGCGCTGCTGGGAACCTCGGTCCACCTTGCCCGGTTTCCTGTCACCGCCGGCGAGAGGGACGAGGGGCTGGAAACGGCGATGGAGGCGATCCGCCGGTTGGCCTCGCTGGCCCACTCCGCCCGGCAGAAGAGCGGCCTGGTGGTACGCCAGCCCCTGGCGCGGATGCAGGTGGCGGTGCCCTCGGGGGTGCGGGGCCCCGCCTTCGACCAGGTGCTGGAGCTCCTGAGGCTGGAGGTCAACGTGAAAGCCATCGAGGTGGTGGGGTCCGACACCGAGCTGGTGCGCTTGCGCCCGCGCCCCAACTTCCGCTCGCTGGGCAAGCGGTACGGCAAGCGCACCCCGCTGGTTGCCGCGGCCGCCGCCGGACTGGGAGCCGACCAGCTGCGCGGGCTGGAACAGGGAGTCTCGGCCACCCTCGAGGTGGACGGGGAGCCGGCCACGTTTCATCCCGAGGATGTCGTGGTGGAGCGAGAGGTGGCCACCGACTGGCTGGTGGCCAGCGAGGGCCCGCTGGTGGTGGCGCTCGACCCACATCTCACTCCACAGCTGCGCCAGGAAGGACTGGCCCGGGAGGTGGTAAATCGGGTCCAGCGTATCCGGAAGGAGGCCGGCTACGTGTATACTGACCGGATCTCACTGTGGATCGATGGGGACGGGACCGTACTCGAGGCGGTAACGGCGCATGCCGGCTTCATCCGGGGCGAGACGCTGGCGCGGGCGCTGGACGTGGGAGCCCGGGCGTCTGCGCCGGATCTGGAGCAGCAGGTGGACATCGACGGGCACGGGATGGTGGTGGGAGTGCAACGACATCAAGACGGCCGGGATGGAGCCGGCCCTCAACCCATGGACGCGTAATGAACAAGAAACAGTTGGCACATCTGGAGAAGCGCCTCATGGAGGAGCGCGCCCGCGTGATGAAGGAGCTGGGCTATTACGACGAGTCCTTCAACGCGACCCTTCAGTCATCCGACGGCGACCTCTCCTCCTACTCCTTTCACATGGCGGATCAGGGCACCGACGCCATGGAACGGGAGAAGCAGTTTCTCTTTGCCTCGCAGGAAGGGCGCTATCTGTGGCACGTGAACGAAGCGCTCCGCCGGCTCTACGGCACCCCGGAGAAATTCGGACATTGCCAGCAGTGCGGCCAGGAGATCAACTTCGAGCGTCTCGATGCGCTGCCGCACGCCCGCTTGTGCATTACCTGCAAGGAGAAAGAAGAAGATGGCAAGCGGCGTTGACTTTTCAGGGACGGGCGCGCCCCGCCGTCTCTTCGTGCTGACCGCGATAGCTACCGTGGTGGTGGATCTCATCACCAAGCTGATCGCGGAAGCCACCTTGCTCCGCACCCCCGGGGTCTCGGTCTTTGGCGATTGGTTCCAGCTGCGCCTGGTCTAAAACCAGGGCGCGGCATTCGGCCTGCACGTCGGGCCGTACTCCCGCTGGATCTTCATCACCA
>DASVGF010000088.1:0-6408 GCA_036379675.1 Gemmatimonadales bacterium
CAATTCAGTCAAAGCCTACCGCCGGGAGGTCATGCTGGGAGTACCGCTGCGGCCGGACTGGCACCGATATATGGTGGTGATTGCCGCGGCCGACGGCTACCGCCTGACGTCACAGCCGGTGCCCCTGTATCCCCGGCGCGCGGGAATCTCGAAGTTCAACTGGCGCCGGATTCCCATCGGGATGTTCGACCTGATCTCGGTCTGGTTCCAGCTCCGGTTCGGACGGAAACCGATGCTGTTCTTCGGTGTCGGGGGGGCCATCCTGTTCGTGATCGGGCTGCTGGCCGGAATCGCGGCGCTGGTGCTGCGCTTCGGGTACGGCATCGGTCTCCGGCCGCTGCTGAACCTGGTGGAGACGATGGTCATCAGCGGCGTAGTGCTCTTCGGATTCGGGTTTCTGGGCGAGATGATCGCCGGCATGCGCGAAGAGACGCGGGAGATCGCCCGCGGGCTTGCCCGCCTCGAGAAGCCCGACGTCCGGGACTGACCGGTGCGGGTCGTCTTCCTGACCCACAACTTTCCGCATTGGCCAGGCGATCTTACGGGCGGCGCGCTCGGTGCGCTGGCGCGCGCCCTCATCCGGCGGGGCATCGCCGTCCGGGTCATCACCACCAGTGACGAGGCGGGCGAGACCGTGCTCGATGGGGTTCCGGTCCATCGGGTCAGGATCCGCGCCACCTTCCGCGAAGCTCTCGCCGATCACCAGAGCCTCGCCGCCGTGCTGGGGGCGCCGGTGGGGTGGAGCGCCTTGGCACGCGTCTGGCGCAGGCTCCGCTCCGCGGCGCAGCAGGAGCTCGCTGCCGGGGCCGACCTGTTTCATGCGCACTGGTGGATGCCTGCCGGGCTCGCGGCCCCTTCCGCTGTCCCCTTGGTCCTCACGGCCCACCAGCCGGATGCCTCCCTCCTCGCCCGATCCACCATCGCCCGCCGCTTGGCGCGCCCGCTGTTCCAGCGAGCTGCCGTGGTCACCGCGGTCTCGCGAGAGGTGGGGACCTGGGTGCAGGCCGGCGCCGGCAGATTCATCGACCCGGCCCACGTTCACCCCCGGCCGGTCGAGTCACGTGGGCTCCCCTGGACCAGGGGCGGAGGCGGGGCTGTCACCATGGCGCCGCTTACCGCCAACTCCCGGGTGGACCTCGCGATCGAGACCGTAGCCGTACTCGCCTCGTGCGGTCACGATTATCCGCTTACGGTGGTCGGCGAGGGGCCCGAGCGCAAAGTCCTGGAACAGCGCGCCGCCCGACTCGGCGTTGCCTCGCTGGTCCGGTTCATGGGTGCGGCATCTTCGGCCGAGGATGCCCGGCGCCATCTCGAGCGGGCCGACGTGACCCTGGTGACCGCTCAGGGCGATGGTCTCGCGCTGGCTGCTATCGAGTCCCTGCTCGCTGGCGTCCCTGCGGTGGCCTGCTGGGATAGCGGGGCTGCCGTGGACATCGTTCCAGAGTCGGGGGCGGGCCGCCTGACGCTTCCATCGCCCGAGGCCTTAGCGGATAGCGTGCTGGAACTCCAGAACGACCCCGACCGGCTGACCATGGCCCGCCTGGTGGGGGAGTCCTGGCGGGCCCGGCTCTCCCCGGACCGCGTGGCCGAGCTGTGTGAGGGATGGTATCGCCGTGCCCTCGCCGGCTAGACCGCTCCGCGTGCTCACGGTCACGCACAACTACCCGCGCTTTCCTGGCGACCCCGCGGGGGCCTTCGTTGCCCGCATCGCGGAAGGTGCGGTTCGCCGGGGGCACGAGGTGGAGGTCGTCGCCCCCCATGCACCAGGCAGCGCCACCCAGGACCAGGTCGGCGGGGTCCGGCTCCGGCGGTTCCGCTACGGACCCGAGATGCTCGAGCGAGTGGCCTACACCGGCACTCTGCACGGCCGCACGCTGGCTTCGCCGCTGGCCGCGCTGGGCTTTCCCGGCTTCGTTTGGGCCTTTGGCCACGCCGTCCGCACCTCGATCGAGCGTTTCAGGCCGGACGTTGTGCACGCGCACTGGTGGATACCCGGCGGATGGTTTGGGAGCAGGGGAGCCACACCCTGCGTCATCACCTGTCACGGGTCGGACGTGAGGCTGCTCGAGCGTGGCTCCCTGGTGCGTCGTTTTGCCCAGCCGGTCTTTCGCAAGGCAGCCCGCATCACCACCGTCTCCAATTTTCTCGCGCAGGATCTCCGACGGCTGCTGCCGGGGATCGAGACTCCTATCCTCGTCACCCCGATGCCGGTGGATGCCAGGGAATTTCTCGCGGGGTCGGCCGTTTCCAAAATCGACCCACCTCGGATTCTGTACGCGGGAAATCTTGTCGCCAGCAAGGGCGTAGACCTGCTACTGCACGCCGCGGCCGAGCTGGATCGCCGGGGCATCGCCTGGCAGCTCAAAGTCGTGGGCGAGGGGCCCGCGAGGCCGGGGCTCGAAACCTTAGCCAGCCGGCTCGGCATTGCATCCAAGGTGACGTGGAGTTCCTTCGTACCCCAAACCCAAATGGCAGCAGAGTACGGGGCCAGCACGGTGACGGCGCTGCCGAGCCGGGGCCAGGCCGAGGGACTGGGGTTGACGCTGGTAGAGGCACTCCTGGCAGGGTGTGCCGTAGTGGGCAGCGGCGCCGGGGGGATTCCCGAGGTGGTGCAGCATGAGCGCACCGGTCTGATTGCCCGCGATGGCGATCCGGTTGATCTCGCCACCCAGATCCAGCGACTCTTGACCGACCCGGCGCTCCGGAACCGACTCACCCGTGCCGGGAGAGAGCACGTGCTCCGCCACTACTCTCCGGACGCCGCTGTTGGCCGTTTTCTCGAGATCTACGATGCCGTCGCTGACCATCAACCGAACCGCTGAAGCGCCGGAGGACTGGCGAGCCTTCGCGGCCGCGCAAGGCACGTTTTATCACCGGCCGGAATGGGCAGCTTGCCTGTCCGATATCTATAACTTCCGTCTCGAGTATTACTCCGCCCGTTCCGGGGGCGAGCTGCGCGGCCTGGTGGCGGTGGCCGAGGTCCCTGCATTGCTGGGGCCAAGGCGGCTGGTGAGTCTCCCGTTCAGCTACGCTGCGGGGCCGTTGGCGCTCGACACGGACACCGCCCTGGCACTCGCGACCGCTGTCCGGGAGCGGGCCCTGGAACGCCGCATCCGGCGGGTGGAGATCAAATCCCGCGCCGAGCATCCTCCCGCACCCGGTTTCCAACGGGCGTTGCGCTACGCCACGTACGAAATCCCCGACGACGGGGGCGTTTCGGCCGTCTGGAAGCGGCTGCACCCGGGCAGTACGCAGCGAAGCATTCGAAAAGGGGAGAGGGCCGGGGTAAGCATCCGCCGGGCCACCTCGGCCGACGACTGGCTCATCATGGCGCAACTGGAGGAGCGGACAGCCCACGGGCATGGTTTGCCGGCACCACCGCGGCGATTCTTCCTGGAAGGATGCCGGAGACTTCAGGATCTGGGCCTGGCCGACCTTTACCTGGCGTTTACCGCCGCCGGCCATCGTGCCGCCGCCATAACCGTCTGGAAGGGACCGCGCTCCTGGATCTATGGCTTCGGTGCGTCGGACCCGGCGTATCTGGAGCACCGCCCGAATCACGTGCTGCTGTGGACGGCAATCCAGGATGCCATCGCCGCGGGTTGCCGATTCGACATGGGCCGCGCTGCTCCGGAACAGGAGGGCCTGGTGGAGTTCAAGCGGAGGTGGGGTGGACAGTCCATACCGCTGGCCTATGATTACTGGCCGGTGCCGGCGGGGCTGAACGTCGGGCGCCGAGATCGTGGCTCGATGGCCGCCATGGGCGCCGTGTGGTCCCGCTTACCCGCCCGGATTGCCCGGTTGGGCGCCGGCTTCTACCGCTATCTGGGGTAGCCCGTGAGCTTCGCCTGGCGGCTTCGCAAGAAGGTCCTCAAGCGGTGGGCCCGGAATGCCTTTTTCCCCGGCTGGCGGGTGCAACTGCTTCGGTATTGCGGTTACACCATCGGCAACGATGTCTACATTGCGGACGATTTGCTGATCGTGGAGGAGCTCGCCGACCGGGGGAATATCACCATCGGGAACCGGGTGAGCATCGCCCCCCGGGTCACCCTGGTTACCTCGTCACATCCCAATAATTCCCGCATTCGGGGTTTCGCGCCTTCTTCCCAGGGGCCTATCGTGATCGAGGACGACGCCTGGCTCGGCACGGGCTGCGTCGTCCTTCCGGGCGTGCGAATCGGACGGGGCGCCGTGGTGGGCGCCAACAGTGTCGTGCTGCAGGACGTACCGCCGCTTCATATCGTTGCCGGCCAGCCGGCACGTACCGTTCGAGAGCTTCTGCCAGAGCCGGGGTGGCGGTGATCCGGATCGATGTTCCTCCTAACCGGCTCCGTCCCGCGGAGCGGTTCGGCCTGGATGTGCTGCTCGACTTATCCCGGCTGCTGATTGCCGAGCAGGCCGAGTGCGAGGTGGTGCGCCTCACGGTCATGGATCGTCCCTACTCGGAGCTCCCGGTTGCCGACCTTGCTCCTCCGATAGCGCTGGAGCGGGCTGACGGGGAGGTTCGGATCAGCACCGCTGCGCTGTTCGCAGTGGCGGAGGTCGCCGGCGGCGCCACCGAGCAGCGCTCGGGCGCGGTGGACCGCCACGGGCGGGTACCCGCGGAGGAGAACCCGCTGGTGGCTGCCGGCCGCATCCGTCAGCCGATTGTTTCTGTTCTGGGAGTCGAGCTGCGGAAGGCGGCGGTGGCGGTGGCAGGCCGGCGACCGATCCGGTTCATTGCGCCATGGCCCGATGGATACCGCTGGGCCGCGCTCATCACTCACGACCTCGACGTGGTCGAATGGTGGGCCCTGTTTCCACTCCTCCGCATGGCCGAGCTGAGCCGCAAGGGGCAGTGGCGGCTGACGGCGCGTGTAGCTCGAGCGGCAGGGCGGAGTATCGGGCGAGATCCGGTGAGCCGGGGCGTCCACACCCTGCTCCAGCTCGAGGCGCATTACGGCATTCCCGCTACCTGGTTCGTCATCTGTGAGCGGCCCACCCTGGGCTCGATGGTCGCGGGAGACGCGACCTACCGTCCGGAGGCTGCCGCCACCCATCGCCTGCTCGATGCGGTAGTGCATGCCGGCCACGAGATCGGCCTGCACGGCAGCTTTGCCACCACGGAGGATGCCGGCCGGATGGCGTCGCAGCGCCGGTGGTTGAGTCACTTGAGCCAGCGTACCATCGGCGGTGCGCGGCAGCACTTCCTTCGCATGCGCCCGGGGCCGACGCAGCGTGCCATGGTGAAGGCGGGCTTCGATTACGATGCCACCTGGGGCTTCGCCGATCGCAACGGCTTTCGCCTCGGCGTGGCCGATGTCGTCCCGGCGTGGGACGACGCCCGGGCCGCCGTGATGCCGCTCGACCTGGTGCCGTTGACCTGGATGGACCGCGCGCTCAGCAAGTACGCCGGCGTCGAGGATGCCCGGCGCTGGATCGACGACGGGCTGCAGCTCGCGCGTGAAAGCCGGGCGGTTGAAGGAGCCTGGGTCGGGCTCTGGCATCCCAACCTCACCGAGGCGCTCGGGTTTCCCGACGCCGAGCCCGCCTTCCTCCAGCTGCTGGAGACACTCGCCGGGGACCGGCCGTATTTTGCCTCGGCTCGAAAGATTGTGGAGTGGCGCCGGTTCCGGCGTTCCGTCCGGGCCGCTCACATTTCTGCCGATGGACAGGTCACGCTCACCGGCATGCCGGGGCACCAGACGGTGAGCATCGAAGATCCGGCCGGCGACACCATCCAGGCCCTGGTGCACTCGGAACGGTCCAGTGGCGCGGCGTAGGCTCTGGCGGGTGCTCCAGTTTACGGCCGGCCTCGCGCTCGTGGCACTCGCGGCGCGCGCGATCCTGGGCAACTGGAACACCCTTCGGGCCCAGCCGGTGGACTTGCGGTTTTCCACGACGTGGATTGCCGCAAGCGTGCTGGTGGTCTTTGTCAGCTACGCCGTCCTCATCGAGGGCTGGCGGCGGGTGGTCCTCAGCATGGGCGAACGACTCGCTTTCCCTGCCGCCGCCCGCATCTGGTTCCTGGCCAGCCTCGGCAAGTACGTTCCCGGCAAGGTGTGGGCAGTGGCAGGCGCGGCGGTGCTGGCTCAGCGCGCCGGAGTGGATCCGTCGGTGGCGGTGGCGGGAGCAATCGTGCTGCAGGCGCTGGCGCTGGCCAGCGGGTCGGCGGTGGTGGCAGTCACGGCTCGCGAGGCATTCCAGGCAGCGGGGCAGGGGACCGTGCCTCTCGCGATTGTGGTCGTGTTACTGTCCCTCTCGGGGATCGCGACGCTGGCATCCCGCCGCCTGGTGGAGCGTTTGAACCGGCTGCTGCCGAGCTCGTGGCCGCGCCTGCGTCCGGTGCCGCCGCGGATGCTCCTTGCCGCCTTCCTGGCCAATACTGCGGCGTGGGTGGGGTACGGTCTGGCGCTGCTGCTGCTGGCT
>DASVGF010000089.1:0-3617 GCA_036379675.1 Gemmatimonadales bacterium
ATGGACGCCCGCAGGTGGTCTTTCCCCATTTCGATGTGGCGCACGATGTTCTCGCGGACCACGATGGCGTCGTCGATCAGGATTCCGATCGAGAGCGAGAGCCCCAGCAGGGACATGGTGTTGAGGGTGAAGCCGAACGCCCAGATCGCGATGAAGCTGGCCAGCACGGAAACCGGCAGCGCGAGGCCGGTGATGACCGTCGAGCGCCACGAATTCAGGAAGATGAAGACCACCAGCACCGTCAGCAGGGCGCCTTCGATTAGCGCCTCCTGCACGTTTTGCACGGCCCGGCTCACCCGCTCCCCGGCATCCTGGACAATCTCCAGCTTCACGCCGGCGGGCATACTGCTCTGCAGCCCCGCCAGCCGGCTCTTCACCTGGCCGCTGACCTGGGTGGTGCTGTATCCCTTGGACTTGATGATCTCGAGGCCCACGGCCTGTGCGTCGTTATAGAGCGCGAGCGTGCGGGGCTCCTCGGTGCCGTCGTACACCTTGGCCACCTGGCCCAGCCGGATGGTCTGCCCCTCGCGCTCCGCGACCACGATCTTCCCGAAATCGGCTGGTCCTTCCGCCCTCCCCTGGAGCCGGATCGTTCGCTCCTCCAGCTCTCCGTTCAGGCGGCCGACCGGAGCGGCCAGGTTCTGCGACTGAAGCGCTTCCACCACCTGGGCCACACTCACCCCCGAGGCCTCGAGCGCCGGGGGGAGCAGCTCCACGGTCATTTCCCGCTTGATGCCGCCCACCACGCTGACCTGGGCCACGCCGGGTATGGCGCGAAGGGCTCTGGCGACACCCGGGTCGGCCAGCCGGCTCAATGTGGCCGCGGGAACGGCTGACGACGTCAGCGTGATCGTGACGATCGGCTGCTCCGACGGGTCGAACCGGGTCAGCACCGGCTCTTCCATCTCGGGCGGCAGGTCGTCGCGCTTGGTGGAGATGGCGTCTCGGATGTCCTGGGACGCCTGTTGAATCGGTTTCTCGAAGTCGAAGAAGATGGTGCAGGACGCCAGCCCGTCGGTGGCGAAGCAGGTGGACTTCTCACCATCCACCCCGCTGATGCCGAAGATGGCGTCTTCCACGGGTTCCACGATCTCCCGGGTCACTTCCGAGGGCGACGCGCCGGGGTAGACGATGGTAACGCCCACCACCGGCTGCTGGATGTCGGGGAACTCATCGGTGTGGAGGTTGAGCAGGGCGAAGATGCCGAACACCACCAGCGCCACCATCGCGGTGACCGTGACAATGGGCCGCTGAATGGCGAAGTCGGAGATGAACATCAGCGCCTGCCTTCTTCTTTAGTGACCCGGACCGGCGTACCCTGAGCGATGCCTTGCGCCGTCCCCAGGAGCACGGTGTCGCCCTGGGCTAGGCCCGCGTGAACCTCAACCAGCTCGGCGGCTTCATCGCGCACGCCGAGCTGAACCGGCAACACTTCGACCTTGCCGCTCTTGAGCCGGTGGATCAGCGGGGCGGTCCCGCGGCGGTCCACGGCAGAGATCGGAACGGCCACCGCGCGGCGTGCATCCGTGGCTACCCGTCCCTCGGCATACAAGCCGGATACCAGCGCCTCTCCCGAGTTGGGGATGCCGACGTAGATCCGCACCTGCCGCGTGGCCGGGTCCACCGCGGGATTGATCCTCTCGATGCGGCCGGTGAAGCGGCGGTCGTAGCCGCTCACGGTGAACTCCACCGGGGTCCCTACCTTGAGCCGGTCGATCTCCTCGACCGGTACCGTGGCCTCGAGCCGCAGGCTGCTGAGATCCACAATGGTGAACAACGGACTGCCCACTTGTACGACGTCCCCTGGATCCACCTCGCGCTGACTGACCGCGCCCGAAATCGGTGCCCGCACCAGGGTGTTCGAGAGCTGCTTCTCCGCGCTGGCGAGCCTGGCTCGGGCGTCGGCCAGCGAGCCTTCGGCATTGGTCAGGTTGAGCTGGGCTGTCTCCAGATCCCGATCCGGGAGCGCGCCGGCCTGGGCCAGGCGGGCCGCCCGCTCCGCATTGCGCCGAGCGTTCTGAACGGTGACTTCCGCGGTGCGAACCGCGGATTTGGCGGACAGATAGGCGTCGCGCACGGTGATATCGTCCAGCCGGGCGAGGAGAACTCCCCGGCGGACCCGCTGGCCCTCTTCGGCATAGGTCTCCTTGACCGGCCCTCCGATTTCGGCCCGCACGCGCGACTCCGTTCGGGGCGCGAGCGAACCGGAAACCGGGGGGCCGCTCCGCAGCTCGGTCAGTCGGGCGATCGCGATGTTTTCGGGACCGATGAGCACCACCGGATCAACCGGCGCCGCCCCGGCTTCACGTGCCTTTTCCTTGCAGCCTCCCAGCACGGTGGCGTAAGCCGCGAGGATCACCGCCGCAATCCGCTTCATGGTCCTGCCGCTCCTGGTTGATCGACCCCCGTGAAGTCCCCGGCCGACGTGGGAGGTGGAAGGGGCCGGTATAAAGGCACGCTGGTCGCCCCCGATGGGGAAAGATCTGCCCCCGGTACGTCGGGCCCAACCGTACCCGGGATCGTCAGCGGCAACGCCGGTAGCAGGATCAGGCGCACTTGCGCCACCTGGAGGTCGCGCGCCGCGCGAGCCCGGCTCGCCTGCGCCTGTTGCAGCTGGATCCGCGAATCCAACAGCTCGGTCTGGGTCGAGAGCCCCTCTCGGTAGCGCAGCTCGGCGATGGAATACGCCCGGGCCGCCTGCTCCACCGTGCCCGCGCTCGCCTCCCACGCCGCCCTCGCCGCTTCCAGCTGCGTGGCTGTGCGGCGGGAGTCCACCTCGGCCAGCTCACGCGCCTGCTGGAGTCGGAGCTCGGCTTCGGTGAGGTTGGCGCGGGCCACCTGCACCTCGCCCCCAATGCGGCCTCCGGTGAAGATCGGCAGCTGGAGTGCAAGGGAAACCACCCAGTCCTGGAGAAACTGCGCGCCGAAGGGAGACACCTCTCCGGGATAGGCGAGCTGAGCGTACTGGGAGGTCAGCGAAGCCTGCGGGAAGCGTTGACCCTTGGCCGCCCGCAGCAGCCCGCGCTGCGCGGTCACCCCCTCGGCCGCTTGCCGCACAGGAGCCCGGGCCGCCGCTGAGGTGTCACCCGGAGTCTCCACCGCCGATCGGATGGTGGCAGAGCTCACGACCGACGTATCCGCCAGCTCCGTCGTCAGTCGCAGTGGCTGGTCGAGTGGCAAGTCAAGCAGCTGCTTGAGACGGTAATAGGCGAGATCCCGGTCGGAGCGGCGCTGAATGACCACCGGTCGCTGATTGTCCCGAATCACCCGGGCTCGCAACAGATCGAACTCGGACAGGTTGCCGACCTCACGACCCAGCTGTGTCTGCGCGAGGGTGGTATCCGCCTGACCCAGGGTGGCCTGGGCTATCGCGAGCAGGCGATCGGCAAGCGCGGCATCGTAATAAGCGGCCGTGGCATCCAGCAGCAGTTGAGCGCGGGCGGAGGTGAGGCCGAGCCGGGCACTTCTGACGCCGGCGCCGGCCGCCTGCGACCTCCCGCCTACCTGGCCTCCGCTGAAGAGCACCTGCGAGAAGGAGAGTCCCAAGCGATAGGTGTTCTCCCGGCCGAACGGAAGGTTGCGGCCGAGGCTGGCGAACGGATCTTCCTCGCTGGCAC
>DASVGF010000090.1:0-2023 GCA_036379675.1 Gemmatimonadales bacterium
CCCCGCGGTCCCAACCGGCTGCATTGGACGGCCAGGGGTCCGGCGAGTCTCGAATTGCAATGGGATGCCGAGATCGTGGATGACCGCCCCAATGAGCGGATCGCATGGCGCTCCCTCCCCGGCGGAGATATCGAGAGCAACGGCGCGGTCGAGTTCCGGCCCGCCCCCGGCACTCGTGGAACCGAGGTGATCATGGAGCTGCGCTACGACCCGCCGGGCGGGCGGATCGTCGAGCGCCTGGCCCAGTTGTTCGGCAAGCCCCTGGAGGTCCAGATCGAGCGTGATCTTCGCGCGTTCAAGCAGATCATGGAAGTCGGTGAGGTGGTGCACTCCGACGCCAGCATTCACCGGGGCTCCCATCCGGCGCGGCCTGCCAACGAAAGTCCGAGGATCGAGCAATGAGAGCCAACTGCTGGGAAGGCAAGAAAAAGGTGCAAGTGGAACAGGTACCCGATCCGAAGATCCTGAACTCGCGCGATGCCATTGTCCGGATCACGTCAACCGCCATCTGCGGCTCGGATCTGCACCTGTTCAATGGTTTCGTTCCTGCCATGGAACGGGGCGATATCCTGGGCCATGAGTTCATGGGCGAGGTGGTTGAAAAAGGACCTGGAGTGGAGAACCTCAAGGTCGGCGATCGGGTGGTCGTGCCATTCACGATATCGTGCGGCCACTGCTGGTCTTGTCAGAAGGGAATGTTCTCGCTGTGCGAGAACTCCAACCCCAATGCCTGGATGGCCGAAACCCTCTGGGGCCATTCCGGCGCCGGAGCCTTCGGCTACTCGCATCTGACCGGCGGCTATGCGGGAGGGCAGGCCGAGTTCGTCCGGGTGCCGTTCGCCGACGTGGGTCCGCTCAGGGTGCCTGAGGAGCTGACCGACGAACAGGTCCTGTTTCTGTCCGACATCTTTCCGACCGGCTACATGGGCGCCGAGATGTGCGACATCCAGCCGGGTTCTGTCATCGCAGTGTGGGGCGCCGGGCCGGTGGGGCAGTTCGCCATCGCCAGCGCGCTGCTGCTCGGGGCCGAGCGGGTAATTGCCATCGATCGTTTTCCCTATCGGCTCCGCATGGCCAGGGAACGCGCCGGCGCGACCGAGACGATCAACTACGAGGAGGTCAACGTCCTCGAGGCACTGAAGGACATGACGGGAGGACGGGGACCCGACGCCTGCATCGACGCGGTCGGACTGGAGGCTCACGGGCACCCGCTGGTTTACGCCTACGACCGGGCCAAACAGGCGATGATGCTGGAGAGCGACCGCCCCACCGCGCTGCGAGAGGCCATCCTGGCCTGCCGGAACGGGGGAACAGTCTCGGTGATCGGAGTATATGGCGGGTTCATCGACAAGTTTCCGATGGGCTCTCTGATGAACCGGTCCCTCACCATCAAGAGTGGCCAGTGCCACGTGCAGCGGTACATGAAGCCGCTGCTCGAGCGGGTCCAGCGCGGTGAGATCGACCCCAGCTTTGTCATTACCCACCGGCTCAGCCTGAACGAGGCGCCCAAGGGGTACGATATGTTCAACAACAAAGAGGATGAGTGCGTCAAGGTGGTATTGAAGCCATAGCCTGCGGCCGGCGGCGAGCCGTGGCCAGAAATTCCAACGGCGGGCCCGCACCAGCGGAGCCCGGCAGGGTGGCACTGGACTGGCGACCTGACAGCATCCGAAAATTCGGCTGTGACGCCGGTTCTATGTTCTCAGCGGGTCCAACCCGTTATCATCGCATTGCCGCTCAGGTCGGGGCGCGAGCCGTTGAGGCCCTGCCACGCGCCGAACCTGGGTGTTTCGTTGGCTGTGGAGGCGGCATCCGGCCGCATTCCCGGCCCGAGCATTAGCTCACCTGTCCAAGGAGGAGCGGGTACCATGACACAGCAAGGCAAAGGCGGTGGCGGTGGCGGCCAGGGTGGCGGTGGTGGTGGCGGCTGGAACAGGGAAGGTGGCGGCGGGCAAGGCGGCGGTGGACAAGGCAGCGGTGGTGGCAAACCGGGCGGTGGCGGCGGTGGCGGTGGCGGAAAGGG
>DASVGF010000091.1:0-6552 GCA_036379675.1 Gemmatimonadales bacterium
TGGGTCTGCCGTCTAATCGGCTACCACCGACCCTTAGAGTTTTGGCTCCTTCGCTGCGCTCAGGATGACACGGTTCGCTGTTCCGTCCGCCTGTCCGCCCGCTTTGCAACCTTTCGCCCTCGCCGGATGTCCAAGCTGCGAGAAATGCTCACTCGCACTCCTGGAGACCTATGCCCGGCGTATTAACAACCCCGCTCGCCTTTGTCCTCGTGGCCACCCTTCAGAATCCAATTGCCTCTCCCTCCGATTCGGCAACCGCCGGCCGCCATGCCGCGGCGCCCGAGATCCGGGCCTCCCGGGTTCAGGGTGCCCTCGCAGTGGATGGGAAGCTCGATGAGCCGTCGTGGGCCGAGGCCCAGCCGGCGAGCCGGTTCACCCAGACCGACCCGGCGGAGGGCCAGCCCGCCACCGAGCGGACCGAGGTGCGGGTGCTCATCGGCGAGGACGCCCTCTATATAGGTGCGCGGCTCCATGACCGGGAACCGGGCCGGATCAAGGCGGCGCTCGCCCGGCGGGACGAGGAAGTCGAGGCCGACGAGTTCGACGTCTACCTGGACACCTTTCACGATCACCTGAGCGGGGTGCGCTTCCGGGTGACACCCGGCGGCGCCACCCTCGACGGCATCCTCGGCTCCTCCGCGCAGGGCAGCGAGGAGGACCTCTCCTGGGACCCGGTGTGGGAGAGCGGGACCCAGGTGGACTCACTCGGCTGGACCGCCGAGATCCGGATCCCGCTCTCGCAGCTCCGCTACAACTCGACGGCGGACGGCACCTGGGGAATCCAGCTCTACAGAAAGATCCTGAGGAAGGGCGAAGAAGACTGGTTCGCGTTCGTCCCCAAGAGCGAGGTCAGCGGCGTGAGCCGCTACGCCCACCTCGTGGGGCTCGGCCCGCTCCAGGCCCAGCGGCAGCTCGAGCTGGCGCCCTACCTGCTGGCGAGCGGCTCGTACCAGCCGGGCGCTGCGGGAGATCCGTTCCGGAGCGGCAGCGAGTACGACGCTTCCGCCGGGCTCGACCTCAAGTACGGCCTCACCAGCGATCTCACCCTCAACGCGACGGTGAATCCCGACTTCGGCCAGGTCGAGGTGGACCCGGCGGTGGTCAACCTCAGCGTGTTCGAGACATTCTTTCCGGAGAAGCGTCCCTTCTTCGTCGAGGGGGCCGACGTGTTCCGCTTCGGCGGCATCCGCGCCTCCAACAGCTTCGGAGTCCCCGACATCTTCTTCAGCCGCCGGATCGGGCGGGAGCCGCAACGAAACCTGGCGGGCGACGGAGTGAACTTCCTCGACGCCCCCACCGAGACATCCATCCGCGCCGCGGCCAAGCTGACCGGCCGCACCCGCAACGGGTGGTCCATCGGTCTGCTGGATGCCGTGACCGCCGGCGAAGACGCCCGGTATGTGGATGCGCTGGGCGCCCGGGTGACCGCACCGGTCGAGCCGCTGACCAACTACTTCGTGGGGCGGGTGCGGAAGGACCTGCGCGGCGGCAACAGCACGGTGGGGATCATCGCCACCGCGGTCAACCGGGACCAGGAGAGCCCCGAGCTCGAGTCGCTCCTCCGGGGCAGCGCCTACAGCGTGGGCGTGGACTTCACCAACTCATGGGCAGAGCGGGTCTGGTCGCTGGATGGATCGGTGGGATTCACCACGGTCCGGGGAACCCCGGCGGCGATCGAACGGACCCAGCGCTCCAGCGCGCGCTATTACCAGCGTCCCGATGCCACCAGCTTCCGGCTGGACCCCACCCGCACCTCGCTGAGCGGCCACGCCTGGCAGCTGGCGCTGCGCAAGAACAGCGGAAAGCACTGGCAGGGCGGACTGGTCTATCAGGAGACCAGCCCCGGGATGGAGACCAACGACCTCGGCTTCCAGTCGGAGGCGTCGCAGCGCGGCATCTCGACCGCGCTGGAGTACAACGAGCGGCAGCCGGGCCGGGTGTTCCGCCGCTGGGGACTGTTCCCCTTCACCAACCACCAGTGGAACTTCGACGGCGACCTGGTCTACGGGTCCTTCGGCCTCATCTTCTCGGGACAATTTCACAACTTCTGGGACTTCCAGCTCCGGGGCGACCACACTCCGCCGGCGTACGACGACCGGCTCACCCGGGGAGGGCCGCTGGCCCGCCGGCCCCGGTTCAACGACGTGCGGCTCACCCTCAACTCCGACAGCCGGAAGACCACCCGGCTGACGATGGATCTGGTTCAGGAGTGGACCACGGCGGACGAGCCCAAGACCACCGCCGAGGTGACGGTGAGCGTGCGCCCGTCGGCGGCACTGCACCTGAGCCTGGGACCGGCCCTCACCCTGAGCCGGACCCAGTCGCAGTACGTGGCCGCGGTGCCGGATCCCGTCGCCTCGCAGACGTTCGGGACCCGGCACGTCTTTGCCACCCTGGAGCAGCGCGAGCTGTCGATGATCGGCCGGGTCAACTGGACCTTCACGCCCCGGCTCAGCCTCCAGCTCTTTCTCCAGCCGCTCATCTCGGCCGGTGAGTTCACCGAGCTGAAGGAGTTCGTTCGGCCCCGCAGCTACAGCTTCGCGGTGTACGGCCGCGACAAGGGAACCGCTTCGACGACGGCAGACGGCACCACGATAGACCCGGGCGACGGCGGCGCCACGTTCACGATTCCGCAGCAGAACTTTACCGTCCGCTCGCTCCGGGCGAATGCGGTGCTGCGCTGGGAGTGGCGGCCGGGGTCCACCTTCTTTCTCGTCTGGCAGCAGAACCGGGAGAACGACGCGGAGTTCGGGAATCTGCGGCTGGGCCGGGACCTGGATGCGCTGTTCTCCGGGGGGGCATCGCGGAACGTGCTGGCGGTGAAGGCGAGCTATTGGCTGAGCTGGTAATCTCGTCAGTGGGCCGAGCTCGGCCTCCGGGTCAGGGCGGCGTGCACGGCTCCGATCAACACATCCGGCGTAAACGGCTTCGGGATCAGCATCTCTCGTTCAGGGTCCAGACCTCGCCGCTCGATTTCCGCTCCGGGGTAGCCGGAGACGAAGATGACAGGCACCTCCGGATGAGAGATCCGGAGCTGGTCCGCCAGCTCGCGTCCATTCACGCCGGGCATTACGACGTCGCTGACCACCAGGGAAATCACCCCGGGATGGGTTGACATGAAGTGGACCGCCGCCACGCCGGTGATGGCCTCGTACACCGAATAGCCGGCCCCCTGCAGCGCCCGCCGGGCAACGGCCCGGACCTGGGGGTCGTCTTCGACGACGAGGATGTGCTCCCCGGCGCCTCGGACACCGGCCACCGCGGCCGGCTCCGCCGGCGCCTCCTCGGTGGCAGCCGGGAGGTACACGGCGACCATCGTGCCCTCCCCCGGCCGGCTCACCACCTCCGGAAACCCTCCGCTCTGCTTCACGATCCCGTACACCATCGAGAGTCCGAGCCCGGTGCCTTGCCCGGGAGATTTGGTGGTGAAGAACGGCTCGAACACGCATGCGGCCACTTCGGGCGTCATCCCGCCGCCGTTGTCCCGCACCGCAAGCCTCACAAACCGGCCGGGCTGGAGCTCCTCACTGTGGTGTTCGCTCAGCCGCTCCTCGTCCAGCTCCACCAGCTCGGTATCGATGGTGATGAGGCCGTCGGTTCCGGTGGCGTCGCGGGCATTGGCCACCAGGTTGATCAGCACCTGCTCGATCTGGCCCCGGTCGGCGCGCACCCACGCCTCGCGGGGAGCGTGACGGACGGCTAGTTGCCGGTCGGAGCCGGCCAGCCGGGTCAGCGCCGGCAGGAGCCCGGTGACGATCTGGTTCAGGTCGAGCACGGTGATGCGGAAGACCTGCTGGCGGCTGTAGGCGAGCAGCTGCCGGGTGACGTCGGAGGCGCGCGTGGCCGCCTTGATCATCTCCGCCACATCGGCGCGCTGGGGGTGGTCCGGATCCAGAGCCTCGAGGGCAAAGTTCCCGAAGCCGATCACGATGGTCATCATGTTGTTGACTTCGTGCGCCACCCCACCCGCGAGCTGACCCGCCGCCTGGAGCCGCTGTGCCTGCCGCAGCCGCTCGTCGGCCATGACCTTGTCGTGGATATCGGCGGTACTGCCGAACCATTTGAGGACCCGCCCCTCCGCATCGCGGTACGGCAGCGCGGTGGTGAGCATCCAGCGGAAGCTGCCGTCATGGCAACGGAGGCGGTGCTGGACCTGGTACTTGTCGGCTCCTCCCCTGACGGCTTCGGTCCACCGCTCGAGCGTCTCGACGCGGTCATCGGGATGGAGCAGTTGCTGCCAGCCGTCCAGCAGCAGCTTTTCCCGTTCGATGTGGGTGAAGTCCACCCACCGGCCGTTGAAGAAGTCGGCCGCGCCGCTGGGGTCGGCGGTCCAGATGAGCTGGGGCACCAGATCGGTCAGGAACCGGTAGTGGCGCGCCGTCTCGCTCAGCCGCCGGTGGGCCTCGATCGCCTCGCCCCGGAGGAAGACGTCGGCGTCAATCTGCCGGGCCCGGCTCTCGATCTCGTCGTTCCGGAGATCCTGCTCCAGCATCTGCCGCTTGAGCCGGACGAACTCGGTCACGTCCTCGACCCAGTGGATGATGTGGCTGATCTCGCCCCGCTGGTCGAGCACCGGGCTGTTGCACGGGCTCCAGTAGCGCTCCTCGAACCCTCCCCCTTCCGACTCGGGCCGCCGGATGTCGTACTTCTGCACCGGCATCCGGTCGGGCTTCCTGGTGGCCAGCACCCGCTGCAACGACGCGCGCAGGTTGCGCACTCCGTCGGCCTGGGGATCACCGGGGTTGTCGGGGAACATCTCGAACAGCCCCTGGCCCACGATGTCCTCCCGCCGGGTCATGGTGGCGTTGAGATAGGCCTGGTTGACGCCGACGATGGTAAGGTCAGGGCTCAGCAGCAGATACTTGCCGGGGGCGGCATCGAAGATGGTCCGGTAATCGTCTGGGTTCGGCTTGTGCGGCATACCTGATCCCACTCCAGCGCCAATGGATCGCCGAGTCGCCTGAGAGCAGAGGGAGGACTTCTAGACTAATGTCCCCCTGGATGGGAGGCAACGGCCGGAGGGGAGGAGGGGAGGAGGGAGGACCTGCTCAACCCGGGATCGGAAGTATCAGGCTCCGGCTTGCACGTCGCGACCGGCGGTCACCCGGCGGGCCACCAGGTCCTCCCGCTCCCAGACCGGGCGCACCTCCATCGATCCGACTCGCCCCGGCGGCAGCGTCAGGGCGATCTCCTTGGCCGCCTCCAGGTCCGGCGCCTCGATCAGGGTGTACCCGGCCAACTGCTCCTTGGTCTCGGCGAAGGGACCGTCGGTGAAGGAGCGTTCCCCCCGTTTCCGCCGGAGGGTGACCCCGGTCCGCACCGGCTGGAGCGCGTTGCCGCCGAGGAACACGCCGCGGTCCCGGAGCTCGTCGCCCCAGGCGAAGCCTTCGTGCATGAGCGGCTCCCACTCCTCGGCGGGAATCGCGTCGCGCTCGTCCTCGTTCATGTAGATCAGGCAGAGAAATTTCATTGTTACTCCAGTCGCGAGTCGCGTTTGCGGGTCACTAATCACGGGTCGAGAGTCCTGGGTGTCACCCCGAGGAGCGCCAGCGACGAGGGGACCATAGCTGTATTTCAGCTTCGGCCCCCTCGCTGCGCTCGGGGTGACAGCTCGCGACTCGTGACTCGCGACTACTTACAGCACTCATGCCTCGATGCCGGTTCCACATAGCCGGACACGGCATCCACCCTGTAATCGTGGTCATACCGGTCGTGGTGCCGCACCCAGGCCATGCTGTGCGTGAGGCCGTCCTCGTCCCGCCCCTTGGGCGCCAGGTCGAGCCACTGGTAGGTGCCGATGACCGGGTCGAGCCCGCGGGCGTAGGTTGAATAGGTGTGGTAGACGGTCCCGTCCGCTTCCTTATAGAACACGCTGGCCCCGGGCAGCTCCAGCGGCATTCCCGGGGGCGCCTCCCGGGGCAGTGGCTCGAAGTTATAGGATGCCTCGCCGGTCGCCAGCAGCTCCGGGGTGAAGGAGACACCGTAGTCGAAGTTGAAGTCGCTGGCGAAGGACGATACCCAGTCGAACTCCCAGCCCATGCGGCGCTGGAAGGCCCTCAGGTGCTCCAGCCGGGCCCGCGAGATCGCGACGAAGCCCGTGTCGCGGGCGGCCAGGTGGGGCAGCATGCCGTCGAAGTGGTCGGCCAGGTAGGAGCAGCTGCGGCAGCCCTCGACCCAGTCGGGGTGGAACATGAAGTGGTAGACCAGGAGCTGGCTCCGGCCCTGGAACAGGTCGGCCAGGCACACCGGGCCTTCCGTGGAGTCGAAGGTGTAGTCCTTCTCCACCCGCACCCTCGGCAGCGCCCGGCGGGCCCGGGCGACCTCCTCCCGCCGGTGAGTCAGCTCCTTCTCCTGCCGTAGCAGCGCCTTCCGGGCGGTGAGCCATTCGGCGCGCGAGGCCACGCGGGGCGCCTCGGATTGGATCGTTGTCATAATGCGGTCTCCTCGGTGTTGGACTGGATCGTCTCGGCGGATCGAACGGTTCCGAAGCGGAGCCCGGCGGCGGCCACTGCGATCGCCGATCCGGCGCCGGCCAGCGCCATCGCAATGTTG
>DASVGF010000092.1:0-14584 GCA_036379675.1 Gemmatimonadales bacterium
GCACATCGCCGAGTATCCCCTGCGCCAGCGGGCCAAGCCGGGGATCACCGGGCTGGCCCAGATCAACCACCACTACGACCGCTCGCTCGAGGACGTCCGCACCAAGGTGCACTACGACCTGGAGTACATCCGGCGCCAGTCAGTGGCCGAAGACCTGCGCATCATGCTCAAGACCGTCCCCGTCATCCTGCTCCGCCGCGGCGGCTGGTGAATTCCACCGCGCCGAGCCGCCGGCCCGCGCAGTCCGCGCTCCTCCTCACTGGCCTGATCCTCCTCGCTCTCTTTCTCCGCGCGTACCGGCTGGGCGACTGGGGTTTCGAGGCCACCGAGATGTTCACCCTCCGGGACTCGAATAACCCGAAGCTGGGGAACCCGCGGCCGCTGATCTACTTCCTCAACTACTTCCTGGTCGGTAGCTGGCGGCCGCTCGACGAGCTGGGACTCAGAATCCTGCCGGCGCTCTTCGGGGTCCTGGCTGTCCCGGCGATTTACAGCGTGGGCCGCCGCCTGGCGGGAACGCGCGCGGCGCTGTTTGCCGCATTCCTGCTGGCCGTGAGCAGCTTCCATGTCTACTACTCCCAGTTCGCCCGGTACTGGTCGCTCGTCTTCCTGCTCTGCGCCATCTATCCCTACGCCATTTACGTGGGCATTCGGGAGCGGAACCGCCGGGCGCTGATCGCCGGGATTGTCACCGGCGTACTGGCGATTCTGGCCCATCCGGTCTCCACCCTCCTGGCGGGCGGACTCGCCGTGTGGCTGCTGGCCACCTACGTCCGGCGCGACCACATGGTCTGGCTCTGGGATCAGAAGGCCTTTCGGTGGGGTGCCTTCGGGTTTGCGGTGCTCCTGGCTGTGCTCGCGGTGCGGTACGTTCCGATGCTACAGGCGTGGGTGGCCGAGCGGGACGAAGGCAAGGGCGGGCAGTTCCTGCTCCACCTGCCGGGGGGGCCGGGATTCAAGCAGCTGGCGATTCTCCTGAGCTATGCCGATACGCTGACGATCCCGCTGGTCCTGGCGGGCCTCCTGGGAATCATCATCCTGTGGCAACGCGGCGAGCGCGCGCTGGCGCTGCTGATGACCTGCCTGCTGGTCGTTCCGGTCGTGTTTCTGGTGATGGTCTCGTTCCGGACCGCCATCTCTACGATTTACCTTCTCCCGACGATGCCGGTCATGTTCTACACGGCCGGGGTTTTTCTCGATCGCTTGAGCGACGTCGACCTCGGCGTCCGGCCCCGGTGGCTGGTGCCGGCCACGGTGGCGGCGCTCTTGATCATCGGCGGAATTCCGACCCTGGTCTCGCAATACCGGGATGGCAGGCGGTACGACTACCGATCCATGGCAGAGTGGTTGAACCAGCGGCGTGAGGCAGGAGATGTGGTCTTCTCCGATCAGCATCAGGTGATGCAGTATTACCTGAAGCAGCCGGTCCAGCGTCTGGCCGGCGATCCGGCGCCGCTCATCGAGGCGCTACCGGCCCCGGGCACCGGGATCCTCTGGATTGTCGCCCCGGCGCCGTCGCATGCATTTCGAACCAATCCCAAGCTGGGACGCCTCAAGACCTGGCTGCACGACAACTGCCAGCTCCGGAATACCCTCGGCTCCGGCCGCCTGGACTTCCGGCAGCATTACCTGGAGATCTACCGGTGCCCTCCGGAAGTACCGGCCGGCAGATCGCCCTGAGTCAGGGCTGAGGCGGTTACCGCCACATCCTTTCGAGCCAGAAGATCGCGGTACATCTCCTCCCACAGATCGACAATGTGGGGCAGGGCGTACCGCCGCTCGATGTGCCGGCGGCCACGCTCGCCCATCTGCCGCCGTGACTCCGACGGCATCTCGGCCAGGCGCGCCATGGCCAGCGCCAGCGCGCCGGCCTCACGCGGCGGCACCAGAAATCCGGATTCCCCTTCCAGCACTACTTCCCGGTTCCCGCCGACCGCGGTGGCCACGATGGGCATACCCGCCGCGCCGGCCTCCAGCAGGACCACGGGCATCCCCTCCCACGCGGAAGACAACACGTAGGCATCCGCCGCACTCATGAGCTGGGGCACGTCGCGCCGCACTCCCAGAAAGCGGACATGGCCGCCCAACCCGAGCGACGCCACCAGCTCCTCGGTTTCGAGCTGGAGCGAGCCCCTGCCCACCAGCAGGAGTACCGAATCGGGCCTGCGGGCAACCAGGGCCGCAAACGCCCGCAGCATGTTCGGATAATCCTTGGCCAGCTCGAAGCGGCCCACCGCGAGCCAGGTGAACCTGTCGCCCAGGCCCAGCTCATGCCGGAGGCCGGCTCGCGCCTCGGGCAAAGGGCGGAACCGCCCGGTGTCGACCCCGTTGGGAATGACACGCAGGCGCTCCCGCGATACCGCCCCGACGGCCACGTAGCGCTCCGCCGCCGTCTCGCTCACGATGGTGGTGCAATCGGCCAGGCGGTCGCTGAGGCGATACCCGAGGGTCCTCGCGCGGCCCCCGTCCTGAATGCTGTGAATGGTGGAGACCAGGACCGGCACGGGGGCAAAGGGACGGATGAACCGGGCCAGCAGGTTGGCATGCACCATGTGGCTGTGCAGCACGTGGGGTTTCCAGGTGCGGATCAGCCGCGCCAGCCGCATGACTCCACGGGGATCGGGAACGCCGCGGGGAATCTCGAGCGAATCGGTGGGAATGCCGTGCTGCCGGGCCTGCAGGCCCATCGGGCCGAGCGTGGTGAGCGAAACGATCCGGGCATTCCAGCCCCGGGCACGCAGCGTCTCGGCGGCGGAGAGGAGCTGCTGGTCGGCCCCGCCCATGCCCATGCTGGTGGAGAGGAGCAGGACTCTCACACGTCCCGCTCGCTGGAACCGCCGAGGCTCCGGCGCAGCACCCGCTTGAGCCCCTGGGGAAAATGCGCGTAGCCGTAGCGGCCGATGGGATAGACGTACATCCAGCGGGGGAGCCGCAGCTCGCGAATGATCTGGGCCTGCACCCGGGCCAGGTCCCGCTGCCGGCCGACATAGTCTAATGACCGGAAGAAGTAGCTGTCCCAGTGCACGTAGTGCTCGCCGATCAGCTCGGGAACGTTGGCAAAGCGCCAGCCGTCCTTGATCACCTGCAGCCAGAATCGAAGGTCGATCAGGTTGGCAGCCACCGGGTACCCGCCGGCCTGCTCCCACGCCCTGCGGCGGAAGGTGGCGACGGTGTGCGCCAGCGGAATGTACCGGGCCATGGCGCGCACGATCTGATCATGCTCCAGCGGCGGCATCCGGACGTAGCGCTCGCCGCGGCTCTCGTCCGCCAGCACGTAGTAGCCGCCCACCACGCCGAGCTTGGGCTCCGCGTCGAGACGCTCGACCTGGAGCCGCAACCGCTCCGGGTAGCTCCGGTCGTCGAAATCCTGCCGGGCGATGTACTCCCCCCGCGCCTGGGCCACGCCGTAGTTGTAGGCCGTAGCGGCGCCAAGCCTGCCGGGCGAGAACACCCGCACCCTGGGGTCCTTCAACGCCACCTCGCGCAGGAGCTCGGGCGTGCGGTCGTCCGAGCCATCGTCCACCACGACGAACTCGAAATCCTGGTAGGTCTGATTCAGGATATCGGGCACGGCACGGTCGAAGTAGCGCTCACCGTTGTACACGGTGCTCACCACGCTCACACGGGGGGTCATGCGGGAACGATGGGCGGCGCGCGGTACGAGGGCCGGCCGGCGGTCAGGATGCCGCCGGTTGCCGGGCGATCGGCATGGGGGGCCTGCGGGGGAGCCGATGGGGGACAGGTGGTGAACCGGCGGCCCTCGACGGCAGCGCCGCGCCGAGCGCGGTGAGCAGCGCGAGGATCACCCACACCGGCTTGCGATCGTCCCAGCCGAGCGGGAGCATGGCCACGCCCAGCGTGGCCAGGAGGACAAGGGCAAATCGTCGCTCCATGGTGGGCATGCGCATGATCTTGATGAACACCGCAATGAACATCGCCGCGTACATGGCGAACCCGATGAGCCCCTGCTCCACCAGCACGGCCAGGTAGGAGTTGTGCGACTGGCTTCGGACGGCCCAGTTGAAGCCGCTGGTACCATAACCGACGAGGGGTTTCTTGGAGAACGCCTGCAGACCCATCTTCCACACGACCAGCCGGCTGTTCATGTTGCCGCCGACCACTTCCTGCCGGGTGGTGGCAAACCGGTTCCAGGAGGTTTCCGGAATGAAGGTGACGGCGGCGGCACCGGAGACGAACACGAGGAGCAGTCCGCCGGCGATTCTGCCCGGCGAAAGCTGGGTCATGCTCACCGGCACGATCAGCAGGGCGATGATGCTGGCGATGAGGGCCCCGCGCGACCCGGTGAGACCGATGGCCACCAGCGCCAGGGGCATGTACAGGCGGCAGAGCCAGCGAATGAGCGGCTGCTGAAAGGTCATGCCGAGATACCACGACATGGGAATGGCGAGGGCGAGCGTCATCCCCAGGTCGTTCGGATCGAAGCCTTGGGCGGCAAACCGCTTGTTGGTGCTGCCGATACCGGCGCGATAGACCATTACGGTATTCATGGCCGCCACGTAGGCGCCCAGGACGTAAGCCAGGAAAAGCCCGCGCTGCCGCTTGAAGCTCGGCGCCAGCTCCCAGATCATCCACAGCACCAGTAACAGCTGGAAGTAGGTGCCGAACTTGCCGATAGCCCGGCCCTCGTCAGCCGTGCGGAATACCGCGATGCCGGCCCAGATCACGAAGAGCGCCGCGGCTACGTGAAACGGCTGTGGCCGCCGCACCCGGGCTTGGACCACCGCGGTCAGCACCGCAAAGCCCAGCGCCACCATGCCCATCAATCGGCCGATAGTGCCGATGCCCGGAAGAACGATCATGTTCTCCCACGGCACCGCGAAGACGAAGATCCAGAGAGCGGCGTAGGCAACCGCGGTCATGTCAGGTACCCTCGATCAGACGGAGGTAGTGCTCGAGCGCCGCCTCGCGGGTAAAGGCGACGAGCGCCTCCGGAGGAACCGAGCCGTTGGGCTGTTCCAGCGCGTCGCCGATGGCACGGGCGAGAGCAGCGTGATCGCCGACCGGGACCAGGGCGCCCAGCCGGCCATCCTGGAGGATTTCCCGGGGGCCGCTCGGGCAGTCGGTCGAAACCACCCTGGCCCCCGCCGCCATCGCCTCGATCAGCACCGTCGGCAAGCCTTCCCAGGCGGAGGAGAGCACGAAGACGCTGGAGTGCGCCATGAAAGCGGTGGCGTTGTCCTGGAAGCCGAGGAGGGCCGCATCCGACTCGAGGCCCAGCTCCGCGATCAACGCGGCCAGCGCCGGGCGCTCATCACCTTCCCCCAGAATAACGAGCCGGGCGGGCCGGCGCTTACGGAGCTCCGCAAAGGCACGAATCAGGTTGGGGAAATCCTTCTGCCGGGTGAGGCGGCCGACGCCGAGAACCACCGGCGGTTCCCCCGGGGCGAACCAGGGGTGATCCGGCGCCTGGGCCGCGCGCTGCCGCAGATCGGAGGTGATGACCGGGTTGTAAATCACGTCGATCCGGTGCCGCGGAATGCGGGCGGTGCGGGCGAGGTCATCCGCGGCATCCTTCGACACGGCGACGATGCCCTCGGCCCGGGGGTAGAACGCCCGAATGAGATGGGGCCAGACCCACCCGCCCGAGGCCTTTCGCGTGGTGACCGAGAGGGTGTTGTGCACCGTCACGATGACCGGCACCGGAGCCCGGCTCAGCGCCCGGGCCCAGAGGGCCACGATGTTGGCGTGACTCATCGACGACACCAGCACCCGGGGGCGTTCCCGCCGCAAGTAGCGGGCGAGGGGGATGACACAGGGCAGCACCCGCCGGGAGCCCAGGACGGTGACCCGGGCTTGGGACGGGATGGCGGAGAGGAGCGGCCCCTCCGCCGCAGCCAACACGAAGTCCACGGCCATCCCCCTGGCCAACATCCCGTCGGCCAGGTTCACCATGACGCGCTCGGCGCCGCCTCCCCGCATGGACGGAAAGAAGAACGCGATGGGTGATGCCTGCCGGGCTGACATCAGCACACCGGCGAGCCGGTTACGCTGTCCACGAACGCGTCGATTTGCTCGGCGCTCTCCGCCAGGGGGCGGCTACCGTCGACCCGCAAGTGTGGCGCCCCCGTCACGCGAACACCCGCCTCGACTACTCGCTCGAGGTGTTCGGCATGCTGGCGCAGAAGCCTGAGAGTCTCCGCCTCGCTTCGATCGAACGGCGCCGCCATGGGCCCGCGGGCCTTGATACGGGCCGCCGCGCGCTCGATATCGAGATCGACCGAGATGAACGCAAACGTGGCATCGCAGCCGGCGAAGAGGTCTTCAATGACCTTGTCGAGCAGGTCCGCCCGCTGGAGCGACCCCTCGAGCAGCACGCACCAGGCACTCTGAAGAATTCCCTGATCCAGCACGACCGTGTCGTAGCCCAGGGCTCTGGCGACCGAGAGCCGGTAGGGCCAGGCCGCAAGCTTGGCGGCAAAGCGCAGGCGAGCGGTCGTAGCAGGATGCACCGCGGCGCCGAAACGGATGGTTGCGGGGAGGCAGCGGCCCCGCGCCAGCGTGAAAGCGGCGAGCCGCGCCAGGTGTCCGGCCCGGCTGCTCCCGAGCCGGCCGATCGCCTCACGCTCGCCCCAGGTCTTTCCCTGGGAGGCGAGGCGCTCGAGCAGCCCCTGCGCGAGCGTGCTCTTCCCGGAGCCGGGTAGCCCCACAAGCTCGAAAACGGTCAGAGAACCTCCCATACCGCCCGCTTCACCTGGAGAAGCACCTGCTCGAGTGGCTGATCCGCGTTCACCTGCTCGATCCGAACTCCGGCAGGAAACTGGACCCGCTTCACCACATCCACTCTTCGCGCCAGGGAATCGAGGGAGACGTCCTGCTTACGCCGGGCTGAGACCTCCGGCGTGACGTTCAACTTGATGACGAGATCCGGAGTGATCCGCTCCATCGCGCGATAGGCCTCCAGCTCCCGCCGCGCGGCCCCACGCAGCCAGGCCCACGGGTGCCGCTCCCACTGGCTCAGCAACGGACCGTCGCCCAGGCCCATGATCTGAGCCTGGGGATAACGATCACCGATGACGACCCAGCCGTGATTTCGTGCCGCCTGCGCCTGCCTTAGCCGGCTCTGTTTTTCCCGGACGACCGACCAGCTCCAGAGAATCCGCCAGATGACCCGGGGCACGTCACTCCACACCGGCTGAGCCGTTCGCTCGGTGCCCGCGGGTGCGGAGGAGGGCGCCGGGGCAACACCGGTCCTGGCACGCCGGCGCGCGTAGTGTGACTTCAATGCCTGCAGGGGCCGCCTGAGCGGGCTGACCGGCCCATCACCGAATCCGAAGTACAGCCGCACGACGTGGGCTCGCCAGGATAACCACTGATCGATTGCGCCGGTCACCGTAGACTTGCCCGACCCGTCGGCGCCGAGAAAGGCGATGATGACCCCACCTCTCGGATTGCTGAAGCGGGTGACGGGGCGCTTGCCGGCCAGGCGCGACCAGAGCTTGGCGGTGCGGGCCCGTGCCTCGCGGGCCCAGCGCCGGCGGGCAGCCTGCGCCGCCGGGTAGGTGCGCCAGGCGTCGGTGACCGGGGCGACCTCCTTCCGGAAGCGGGTGAGCGCACGCCGATCGGGAGGGGTCTGGAGCATCCTGGCCAGGCTCGACGCCGCGCGCGATCCGAGCAGCTCGGTGGCCTCTGATGCGAGGCGGCCGGCATCGACCCGCGCGGCCAGCCAGCGGAACTCCCGGAAGAAGTCGGCATCGAGTGGGCCCGCGCCACCGAAGCCGAACCTCTCGCGGCGGCGAAGCTTGAGGGCGGCCCTCACCACGAGCACGATCAGCTCCAGCTCGGGCGGGGTCACGTAGATGCCGAGCTCGTGATCGAGCTGCCGCCGGGCCAGGAGACGACCCTCCCAGGGCAGCCGATAGCCCTTCAGGAACTTCTCGCCAAGGACGAGACGATAATGGAGGTGAAGGTGGACCAGCTTGCCCGTGGTGTGGTCCAACGCCAGGTAGTCTTCGATCCCGACATAGGACCGCTCCGGTGGGGCCGACATCTGCTTGTACCCGGCTTTTGAAAGCAGGAGCGGAAGCTGCGCAGCCGATTCCCGGTCCACCAGAATGTCCAGATCCGTTTCACCCCGCGTGCCGGGGCCAAGGTGCTCGTTGCTCTTCCAATGGCAATACACCACGCCGCTGTCTTCCAGGCAGCGGCACAGCTCGGTGACGACACCCAGAGGGGGCGAGATACGGGCGGCCGGCGCGGCCTCGAGCTGGAGCGGGGACACGGTCAGCCTTGGGCGCTGAGGCGGCCGGACACGCGTCGGGGAAGGAAGCTACCGAGCAGCGACACCATGCGGATGCCGTAGGGACCGAGCAGGGGACGAGGAATGGTCCAGAGAGCGAACCCCGTGGCTGCCGTGGTGGCGAGCAGGGCCCCGAGCAGACGCAGCAACGGGCCGGCCTCGCTTTGCCGGAGCAGCGTAATCGAGAGCCAGGTAGTGCCTCCCGCGAGCAAGGCCGTGAGTATCGCCGGAACATGGGCCTCGATGAACCGGCGCCAGGTAGTGTGCGCCACGGTCAAGCTCAGGTCGGCCATGAGGAAGAAATTGATCAGCAGGCTCGCCAGCACGCCAATGGATACCCCGGTAACTCCCCAGCGGCTGCCCACCCAGGCTCCCAGGAAGACCAGGCTCGCGTAGATCGCCTGGCGCCACGCCCGCCGGTAGACGGCCCCGGTGGCCCGCGAGATGGAGTCGCTCATCTTGTAGCTGGTCCGGAACAACAGCCCGATGGCGAACACCTGGAATGGCGGAATGACCTCCACCCACTTGGGCCCCAGCAGCGTCACGACGACTTCCGGAGCGAGCAGCGTCATGACCACGCCAATGGGAAGCATGACGAGCGCGATGGAGGCCACGGCCTGGAGGTAGGCACCGGCGAGGCGCGGCGGGTCGTGCTGCACCTTGGCCATCGTGGGAAACAGCACCCGGTCGAGCACATCGCCAAAGAGTGTGGTGGGGACCGCCATGAGCTGGTAGGCCCGGGTGTAGATGCCCAGCGCCTGGGGACCCAGGACTCGTCCCACCACGAGATTGTCGCCCTGGTTGGCCATGAAGTTGGCCACCCGGGCGGCGGTGAACCCGGCGCCGAAATTCATCAGCTCGACAAAGGCGCGCCACGAGGGCAGCGGGCGAAGTGCCGGCGGACGCACCGATAGGAGGATGGCGGTGTTGAGAACGGTCTGGGTCATCTGCGCGATGACCAGCGACCACACTCCCCACCCGGCCCAGGCCAGCACGATCCCCACCACGCCATATCCAAGCCCGTAGCTCAGCACGTCCCGGGTGGCCAGCCAACGGAACTTCAGATCCCGCTGAACCAGGCATTCGGCAACCCCGGAGAGGCCCTTGATTGGAAAGATCCAGGCGAGGGCACGCAGAACCTCCACCGAGCTTTCCATGTGGAAGAATCGGGCGATGGCCGGCGCGGTGACCCAGAGGACCCCTGCCAGCAGCAGGCCGATGATGACGGAGGCGGCAAAGGCGGTCGAGATGTGTCTCGGCTCGAGCCGGGTGCGCTGAACCAGCGCCGGGCCGAGGCCGAGCTGGGAGAAGACGGCGGAGAAGCCGATGACGATCAGGGCGGCACTGACGATGCCGAAATCCGCCGGCGACAGCAACCGGGCGAGCACGATCAGCACCACGACCTTGAGGACGGCGTTCAAGCCATTGCTCGACGCCGTCCAGAACATCCCTGAAACTGTGCTGCGGGTCAGGCTAGGCGGCGCTTCACTCCCCTGCCCGGAATCACTCACGCTCCGCCGCGTAATCGTAGGGGTAGTAGTAGTCACCAAACTGCGACACTTCGCCGCTGGGATCGTTGAGCACCGTACCGACGATTCTGGCGCCCACGTTGACCAGCTGCTGGTGCGCGCGCTTGGCTGCTACCCGGTCGGTCTGTCCGGCCCGCACCACCAGGAGCACGCCGTCGGCGATGGAGGCAAGTATGCCCGCATCGGCGGTGGCCAGCACCGGTGGGGTGTCCAGGATGACGAGGTCGAAGCTCTTGGCCAGCTGCTGCAGGAGAACCCGCATCCGCACTCCGCTGAGGAGGTTGGACGCGTTGGTGGGCAGGGCGCCGCAGGGTAGCAGCGACAGCCCCCGGACGTTGGTCGGCCGGATGATGTCGGTGACCGGCCGGCCTGATTCGGTGACTCCCAGCGAGGGATTGAAGCTCATCGACTGCACCCCGCTGGACGACCCGTTGGTGGGCATCAACAGCTCCATCAGACCGGGGGCGCGGGGTACCTGGAAGAGGCTGTGTTGCCGGGGCCGGCGCACGTCGCAGTCGATCAGGAGCACCCGGAGCCCGTCGTAGGCAAAGGTGACCGAGAGATTGGCCGCGGTCATGGTCTTGCCCTCGCCCGGCGCGGCGCTGGTGACCACCAGCGTCTTCATGCTATCGCCCTGCTCGCACCAGAGCAGGCTGGTGCGCAGCATCCGGAAGGCCTCGATGCCGACCGAGAACGGCTGGGACACCGTACCCAACGGCGAGTTCGAGCTCTTGGCATCGAGCTCGGCCTTCTTTCCCGGACGGAGCAGACCGCCCAGCCGGCGCTGCGGCTGCACCGCACCGCCGTTGAGCCGGGGGATGACCGCGAGTCCGGGCACGTTCAAGGCGATCTCGAGATCCTCAGGCTTCCGGATCGAGGTATTCATCGCCTCCAGCAGGAATGCGCCGCCGGTGCCCAGCAGGAGCCCGAGCAGGAGCCCCAGGCCGAGCTTCAGCGGGGCCGTGGCCCAGATCGGCGCGTAGGGCGTATCGGCCAGGCTGACAATCTCCACGTCACCCGCTTCCACCTCTTCCGCCATGCGGGCCTTCTGGTAGTCGCGACGCAACTCGTCGTTGGCGGAGGTAAGGGTCTGGACCCGCCCCATGAGGCGGGCCTCTTCCTGGGCCAGCTCGGGAAGCGCCTGCATCGACGCTCCGCTCCGCGCCAGCAGATTCTTCAGCGCCGCGATCCGGGCATCCAGGGTGGAGACATGGCTGCTCACCGCCTGACGCAGGTTTGCCTTGGTAGTGCCGATCAGGCTCTTGAGCTGGATCAGGTCGGGGTTGGTCGGGGCCGCCTTCCAGGGACCCGTGGTCATCGAGTCTACGCGATACTGATAGACACTCAGTTGCTGGTAGAAGTTCCCCAGGGCCGGGTTGTCGGCCATCGCCGGCGATGAAGCCAGGGCCCGCATGGCCTCGGCCTCGCCCGCCTCCCCGCCCTTGCGCAGCTGGGCCACGAGAGCCCCGAAGGTGGCTCGATCGGCCTCGAGCTCCGCCAGCCTCGAGGCGAGGGTAATCATGTTCTCCTGCTGCTTATCGATCGCGGTCAGGGAGCTGGCCAGGGCCTGGCGGCTACGGAACGCAGCCAGCTCGGCCTGCGCCCGCGCAAGCGTGCTGTCCGTCTGCTTCAGCTGACCCTCGAGAAACTCGCGACGCCGCTGCGACTTCTGCTTGGCGGTCTCGATGTTGAGCCGCTGAAAGGCGAGTACCGTGGTGTTCACCACCCGCTGCGCCATCCTCGGGCTGGTGGAGAGATACTTCACGTCAACGATGTCGGTGCCGAGGCGCTGGTTGACGAAGATGCCGGAGAGCAGGTTGTCGATCGCCATCTCCCGCGGAATCACGTAGAGGCTGGCGCTGGGAACGTCGGGCACGGTGGGAACCGTGAACCGCACGGCGCCGAGATCAACCGGCTGGCCATACCGCGCGCGCGCCTCCCGGTTGGCCAGCTTGGCCTTGACCCCGTTCTGATAGAACGTCACCAGAATCGTATCCCGAGTGGCCTCCGCAGCCACGTGCACGTTTTCGAGCCGCCCGGCGCCGAACTCCGGTGTGGCCGAGCGAAGGCGGAGACCCAGCGAATCGACGACCGCTCCCATCACGCTCCGGCCCCAGACCAGCTGGGTCAGGGACTGGAGCGGGTCGGCGGTGCGGCCGAGGTCGGGAGTGGGACTCTCGATGCCTCCGGTGAGCGCCCTCCGCTCGCCGGCAATCCTGAAGACGGCGGTGGCCTGATAGGTCGAAGGATCCCGGTAGGCAAGCAGCCCTCCGACGACGGCCCCGAAGACCGTGAGGCCCAGCACCAGGCGATGCCGGCGGCGCAGCACCCCGAACATGTGTCCGAGGGAGATGGCCGCGCTGGGCTGAGGCTCGAACCCGCGGCCGACGTGGCCGGGGCCGGGAGGAAGCTGAGGTGGCTCGTGATAGTATTCTGACATGAGCTCTAGTTGTTGTTCGCGCGGTCGATGACGAGATAGATGGACGCCGCCGAGCCAAGGACGCCAAGGGCGGGCAGGAAGATTTCGCGGAAGAACGAGCGCCGGCGGTCGATCACGATCTGATCACCGGAGTGGACCCGGATGGTCGCCGACGGGCTTTCCGGATCGAGCAGGCTCACGACCAGCTCCCGCTGCCGTCCGCTGGGATCCTTCCGGAGCACTCTGACTTTGTCCCGCTGACCGAACTGGTTAGGGCCACCGGCCTGCGCCACGGCTTCGCCAATGGTGGTCTCGGGGCGGACCGCAAACACCTGGGGCCGCCCGACCTCGCCGGAGACGGCCACCCGCACGAGCGGCTCCACTACAAACTGGGGATCCTGCTCGAATCGGGCCAGGAAGGTGCGGACATTGGATTCGGCAGTGCTGAACGGAACGCCACCGACGCGGACCGCGCGATAGAGCGGATGCGAGATGGTGTTGTCGGGAGCGATGATGAAATCCCCGCTCATCTCCGGCTTGCGCCACACCACGATGCGGACGGAATCCCCGGGGGCCAGCATGGTCGTCTGCTGGGTGTCCGGAGCGGGATTCTGGGCCTGGGTGTCAGCCGGAAGGGCTGCAAGAAAGAGCAAGAAGAGAGGCAGCACGAGCAGGTTTCGCATGGTCCTCACCAGTGCGTGTGGTTGGCGGCGCACAAGATGCTGTGACCCGTCCGCCCGAGTCCGGCCAGAGAGCATCTCCGGGCGGAGGCGCACGAAGCATGCCCGGTACACCCCCTACCCCACCGAACCTCGTGTCGATGGGCCAAGGCAATGTACCAGAATTGGTTCCGATGTGCACCCGAGTGCAGGCCGGGCTCAAATAGCCCCCTTGTTGTGATCCCGGACACGACATTCGGGACTGGCTGACACGCCGGTGTTGCGCCTGGCCAACACCATATTGTATAGCTTCGCGAAGGCCGCAGATCGTCTGCTTTATCCGGGAGAAGCGTCTTGAAAATCGCATACATCGTTACGCGCTCGGACTTGATCGGTGGAGCGCAGGTGCATGTGCGTGATCTGGCCGCCTCCCTCCTCAAGCAGGGCCACGACGCGGTGGTGCTCACGAGTGGCAGCGGACCCTACCTCGAGGCCCTTCGCCGAGCGGGGGTGGAGACCCTGGCGCTGCGGCATCTGGGGGCCTCAATCCGACCCTTTCGGGACCTGCGTGCGCTGGCAGAGATTCATTCGGCGCTGAAACGGGTCCGGCCTGACCTGGTCTCCACCCACTCATCCAAGGCGGGGATTCTCGGCCGCATTGCCGCGCGCCTCCTCGGTGTGCCGGTAGTATTTACGGCGCATGGCTGGGCCTTCACGCCCGGCATACCGCAGCGCGAGGCCGCCGTTTACCGGTGGATCGAGCGCCTGGCGGCACCGCTCGCCACCCGCATCATTACGGTCTCGGACTTCGATCGGCAGCTGGCCGTGTCGCACCGGGTTGCCCGCAGCGACCGGATCGTAACCGTTCACAATGGAATGCCGGACATTCCGGTGGAGCTTCGGGGTGACCCGACCCGCTCACCGGTGCGTATCATCATGATCGCCCGCTTCGAGCCGCAGAAGGATCACGCGACGCTGTTCCGAGCGCTGGCCGGCCTGCGGAACGAGGCCTGGGAGCTCGATCTGATCGGCGAGGGTCCGCTGATGCCCGAGGCCCAAACCCTGGCGGGCCAGCTCGGCCTCAGCGGGCGGGTTCGTTTCTGGGGCCAGCGCATGGACGTGGCTGAGCGGCTGTCTCAGGCGCAGCTGGCAGTGCTCATCACCAACTGGGAGGGATTTCCTCGGAGCATCCTGGAGGCGATGCGGGCCGGCCTGCCGGTGGTTTCATCGGCGGTAGGCGGGATTGCGGAATCGGTGCTGGACGGAGCCAACGGCTTTGTGGTGCCGCAGGGCGACGTAGCGGCCCTGGAGCAACGCCTGCGGCTGCTGCTGAACGACCCTGACCTCCGCGCCCGAATGGGTCGAAGCGGCCGGCAGCGGTACGAACGCCACTTCACCCTCGACCATACCGTCGAGAAGACCCTTGCGGTCTACCGCGAGATCGCCGGCCACGCGGCTCCATCGCGCGCGCCCGGCGGGCGGATGGCAACCAAGGCGGAGCGCCCCTAAGCCACCAGGTGTGCCGAAGCCCTGCCGAACAGACGGTTCGGCAGGGCTTCGTTTTTTCATCCAGCATTGGCTGCTACTTCGGTGTTGACCTTACCGCTGCCGGCAGCTGGTATTGCTCCGTTGCCGGGCCAGGGTGCCGAGCTGGGCCATCGCGGCCCTCACATCCGAGCGCCGGTCGAAGTCCTGAATCCACTCGAGATGCTCCGGCGAC
>DASVGF010000093.1:0-18618 GCA_036379675.1 Gemmatimonadales bacterium
AAGGGAGATTCCGACGGGCGGGATAAGGGTAGCAAGCACATCGCCCGTAACAAGAAATAGGTAGGTCGCTGTGAGGCCGGGCCAGGGTGGCTGCATTGGGCTGCCCTGGCCCGGTCGTTTTTTTCAGGCCTCGCCCAGCACCTTGATGATGACCCGTTTTCTGCGCTGGCCGTCCCACTCGCCGTAGAACACGCGCTGCCAGGGGCCGAGGTCGAGCTTCCCTGCCGTGATCGGCACCATCACCTCGTGGCCGAGGGTGAGGCTCCGGAGGTGGGCCGCCGCGTTATCCTCGCCCGTCTCGTTGTGCCGGTAGCGGCCCGGATCCCACGGGGCAATGGTCTCCTCCAGCCACTTCAGGATGTCCTGCCATAGCCCCGACTCGTGGTCATTCACAAAGACCGAGGCGCTGATGTGCATCGCCGAGACCAGCACCATCCCTTCCCGGACTCGGCTGATCCGGACCTGCTCTGCCACCTCGTCGGTGACGTCGATGATCTCCTGTCGGCGCTTCGTCTCGAACCAGAGATAATGGGTGTGGGTGGGCATGGATGGTGAGAGGTGAGAGGTAAGCGGTAAGGGGGGCGCTTATCTGAGCAGCTCCTCGAGCCGGACCGCGGTGTCCGTCTTCTCGTCCCGGTATTTCACGATTACCGGGGCATAGAGTCCCACGCCGGCCTTTGCTCCGGCGCCCGACTTGACTGGCCGGGTGCCGGGCACTACGACCGCGCCGGCCGGGATCTCCAGCGGCTCGGTGTCCGACCGGCGGTAGACCAGATTCCGCACCAGGTCGAAGACGGGAGTGCCGCCCGACAGGATGGTGCCCGGCGCCAATACCGCCCGTTCCCGTACCACCGTGCCCTCGTACACCCCGCTGTTCCCCCCGATCAGGACCTCGTCCTCGATGATGACCGGCAAAGCCCCGGCCGGCTCCAACACCCCCCCGACCTGGGCCGCTGCAGAAATGTGCACTCGGCGTCCGATCTGGGCGCAGGAGCCCACCAGGGCGTGGGAGTCCACCATGGTGCCCTCACCCACGTACGCGCCGACGTTGATGTACATAGGGGGCATACAGACGACGCCTGGGGCCACGTAGGAGCCGTCCCGGATGGAGGAGCCACCAGGAACCACCCTGACCCCGTCGGAGGCCTCCAGGGCCCTGAGGGGGTAGGTGTCCTTGTCGAAGAAGGAAAAAGGACTGCCAACCGCTGCAGGGGCCAGGCGGCCCAGCCGGAACCCCAGCAGGATACCGGATTTCACCCAGGCATTGGCGCGCCAGCGTCCATCCGCCCCGCGCTCGGCCGCCCGGATCCGGCCGGCATTGAGCTCGGCCTTCAGCGCGTTGAACGCCTGCAGCGCGGCCTTCTCTTCTCCCGCAGGCACGCCCTGGGCATAGCGCTCGATCACCGCCTGCAGATCGGTGGACGCCCGGGTGCCCCTGTCCGTCCGTCCCGTCTTACTCGCCTTTCGATCAGACATCCGCGACCCCTGCGCCTGCCAGCGCGCTGCGAAGCGTCGCCCGGGTGGACTCGCTGACCGGGATCAATGGAAGCCGCAGCACATTCTGGATCCGGCCCATGAGATGGAGCGCCGCCTTGACCGGTGCCGGATTCGTTTCCAGGAAGTTGGCGTCCATGAGCGGCAGCAACCGGTAGTGCCACTTCCTCGCGTTCTCGAGGTTGCCGGCGAGCAACAGATTGACGAGGGCAGTCATCGCGGCGGGGACTTCGTTCGACGTGACCGAAATCAGCCCATCTCCCCCTGCGGTGATGATGGGAAGCGTGAGCCAGTCGTCGCCCGAGAGCACGGTGAAGCCCTCGGGGCGCTGGGCCAGGAGGTCCATGACCTGCTTCAGGTCGCCGCTGGCCTCCTTGATGCCCATGACATTGCCGTGCCCCGCGAGCTTGAGGGCTATCCGCGGCGTCAGATTGACCGAGGTGCGGCCGGGAATGTTGTACAGGCAGACCGGCTTCGTCGCCGCGTCTGCCACCGCCATGAAGTGGCGGTACAGGCCTTCCTGGGTGGGCTTGTTGTAGTAGGGAGTGGCGCTGAGGACGTAGTCGGCTCCGATCTGACACATTCGGCGGGTTTCGTCAACGGCGCGGGCGGTATCGTTGCTGGTGGCGCCGGCCATGACCGGCACCCGCCCTCCGGCCACCTCTACGACGGATGCCACGACCTTCTCGCGCTCAGCGTCGTCCAGGGTCTGGGCCTCCCCGGTCGATCCGCAGGCCACCAGGAAGTCGATGCCTTCGGCTATCTGCCAGTCCACCAGCGCCCGCAGCGCGGCAAAGTCGACCGGCCCGCGCTCGGTAAACGGCGTCACCAACGCGGTGCCGCATCCCTGGAGCCGGGTCATGGCTTGTCTCCGAAGAGCATGTCCTCGAACGTGAAGACGCCGCTTTTGCCCGGTAGCCACTCCGCGGCCGCGAGCGCGCCGGCGGCAAAGCTCTCGCGGCTCCAGGCGACGTGACCCAGGGTGACAGTCTCGTGGGGCCCTTCGTAGGTCAGGGTATGGGTCCCCGGGACTGTGCCCTCCCGCACCGAGGTGATGGGGAACTTGCGCCCCGGGTCCGCTGCTGCAACCTGCCGCTGCAGCAGGAGAGCCGTCCCCGATGGCGCATCCAGCTTCGACGCATGATGCTTCTCCACTATGGAGTCAGCGAACTCCCTGCGGCCCTGGAACCGCCGTGCCATCTCGCGCGCGACCTGGAGGAAGAGATGCACGCTGGTGGAAAAGTTGGGGGCATGCAGCAGCGCACCCCTCCGCGCCTCCACCAGAGCGCTGATCCGCGGCAGGGCCTCGGTCCAGCCGGTGGTGCCGGTCACGGTGGGGATACCGAGCTCGATCAGCCGCTCCAGGTTCTCCAGCACCGCATCCGGCCGGGTAAACTCGACGGCGACGTCGGCGCCCGCCAGGCGCTCCCGAGTCAGCCCCTTGCCGCCCAGGTTGTGTTTCGAGTCGATCACGGCGTGAATCGTGTGCCCACGCGACTGCGCCAGCGCGGTCACCGCCTGCCCCATCTTCCCGTTTCCGATAATGGCGAGCTTCAGCACGATCCGAAGAACTCCTGATGCAGTCGCCGGACCACATCGGGCCCGTCGGCCTCCCGCACCACGAACGTCATGTTGATGGCGGATGCACCCTGAGAGATGATCTCCACGTTGGCGGGCCAGACCGAGTTGAAGACCCGCGCCGCCAGCCCGGGCGTGTGCCGGAGCCCGATGCCCACCACGGCGATGACGGCGCGGTCTTCCTCGATCCACACCTCCCCCAGCTCGCTGAGATGGCGTACCAGCGACTCGATCCCGGAGCTGTCCTCGATGGTAAGCGAGATACTCACCTCTCCGCTCGCCAGCACATCCACCACCTTCTCGTGCCGCTCGAACACCTCGAAGAGCGCTCGGAGGAATCCATAGGCGCCCAGCATCCGGGGCGCCCGGATGTTCACCACGGTGATGCCGCGCTTCCACGAAATCGAGCGGATCGGCGAATCGCCCATGCGCTCGATCTTGGCCTCCGGACCGATGGTGGTACCCGGGCGCTCGGGCCGGCGGGAGTTGAGGATGACGATGGGAATGCCGGCCCGCACCAGGGGCAGCGCGGTGGCGGGGTGCAGGATCTTGGCGCCGAAGGTGGCGAGCTCGGCCGCCTCCTCGTAGCTCGCGGCGGCGAGCGTCCGGGCGGAGGGGACGATGCGGGGGTCGGCGGTCATGAGACCGTCGACGTCGGTCCAGATCTCCACCCGCTCGGCGCCGAGTGCCGCGCCGAGAAGGGCGGCCGTGAAGTCGGAGCCGCCGCGACCGAGCGTGGTGACGACCCCCGTGGCAGTGGCGCCGATGAAGCCCTGGGTGACCGGGATGCGTCCCGCCTGAGCCAGTGGCTGCAGCTGATCCCGGGCCCGCTTGTTCACGACCTGGGTATACGGCGTGGCGCGGGTAAACCGGCCGTCGGTCACCATGATCGGCCGGATATCGACCCAGGCGGCGTCGAGGCCGGCGCCACAGAACCCCGCGGCCACGAGCCGGGAGCTCCACAGCTCTCCCCGGCTCGCAATGGCATCCCAATCGGCAGGCAGGAGCTTCCGGTCGCGCGCGCTGCGCAACTCCCGCCGAAGCTCCATGGCATCGGCGGTGATGGAATCCAGCGCCACCGGTCCTCCCGGCAGCGCGCGAGCCACCTCCGCGTGCCGCTCGACCAGCGCATCGACCGACGCGTCGAGCGTGCCATGGCTTTCGGTCTCCGCCTTCCGCGCCAGCTCCAGGAGCCCGTCGGTGACGCGCGCCAGCGCGGACACGACCACCACGGGTTGTCGCGCGACGCGCGACCGGATGATCTCGATCAGCCGGCCGATGGCTTCGGCATCGGCCACCGATGTGCCGCCGAACTTGCACACGATCATGGCGGCACGCTCATCCCCGAGGCACCCGGCCTTCCGCCACCAGCAGTTCGGCGATCTGTACGGCCTGTCCTGCGGCGCCCCGGACGGTGTTGTGCCCCAGCACCACCATCCGGATGTCGAGGATGGGGCAGCCGCGCACCCGGCCCACCGTAACTGCCATGCCGCGGCCCCGGTCCAGATCCAGCCGGGGCTGCGGCCGGTCGGCCCGGGAGTCCACCTCGATCGGGGGGGTGGGTGAAGACGGCAGCTGGGCCACGCAGGCAGGCGCCCGGAATGCGGTCAGGGCGGCCAGCGCCTCCTCGGGTCCGGCACGCCGCGCGAACCCGACCGACACGGTCAGCATGTGGCCGTCAATCACCGCCACGCGATTGGTATGCGCACTCACCGCGAAGCTCGCCGGCGTTACCGAGCCGTTGCTCAGCCGGCCCAGGATCTTCCGGCTCTCCCGCTCGATCTTCTCTTCCTCCCCGCCGATGTGCGGAATCACGTTGCCGAGAATGTCCAGCGACGGGACGCCGGGGTAGCCGGCACCGGACACCGCCTGCATGGTGGAGACGAACAGCTTCTCGATGCCGAACGCGCGGTGCAGCGGGGCCAGCGCCAACGCCAGGGCCGCGGTCGAGCAGTTGGGATTGGCGAGGATGGCCCCTTCCCACCCGCGAGTCTCGCGCTGGCCGTCGATGAGCTCGAGGTGGTCCGCGTTGGTCTCGGGGATGAGCAGGGGAACGTCGGGATCCATCCGGTGAGTACGCGTATTGGTGACCACGTGAGCGCCGGCCCGCGCAAACTCCTGTTCGATCGGACCGGCCACCTCGGCATCGAGGGCTGAGAACACCACGGGTCCGGGGAGCGGGGGCGTGCAGGGCTGGACCACCATCGCCCCTACCCTGGGAGAGAGTGCGGACTGCTCCCGCCAGCGGACCACGTCCTGGTAGCGGCGACCGGCGCTTGCCGAGGAGGCGGCGACCGCCGCCACCTCGAACCACGGATGGTCCGAGAGCAGGCTCACGAACTTCTGGCCCACCGTGCCGGTGGCCCCGAGGACAGTGACGGGAACCTTTGCGCTCATGCCCGCTCCCGGGCCAGCAGGTCGGAGGCCAGCCGGGTGTAGAGGTCCACCCCCCGGAGCAGGTCGGCCTTCCGGATGTGCTCGCGGCTGGTGTGCGCCACCCGGATCGACCCGGGGCCGAGCTGGTAGCGCTCACCCCAGGAAGCGAGAAAGGGAAGATCGCTGGCATAGCTCACCACGGTTGTCTCCCAGCCCGGAGGAGCCTTTCCCCCTTTGAAGAACGGCATTTCCACCGGAAAGCTCACGCTCACCCCGGGGGCGAGCACGCCCCGAATGGACGTCTTCAGGTGTTCGAACGACTCCACCACCCGGAAATGAAGCTGTGCGGTGGCGGAAGGGGAGATCACATTCGGCGCCACGCCCCCTTCGATCAGGCCGATGTTCAGCGTGGATTCTCCGAGCAGTGGATCGGAGGGGAGCGGCAACCGGCGGATGCGCTCGATAGTGTCGAGCAGTGCATTGATGGCGCTCACCCCTTCAGCCGGGTAGGCCGAGTGGGCGGCGCGGCCGCTGGCGTGCAGATCAACCCGCAGCGCCCCTTTCTGCCCGATGGACAGCCGGTTTTCAGTAGGCTCGCCGTTGATGAGAAAACGCCCCCGGGGGCCCAGATCAACCGCTGCATGGGCTCCGTCGGATCCGTTTTCCTCTCCCACCAGAAAGAGCAGGCCGATGCGCCGCTCACCCCCCTCCGCCAATCGCTCGGCTGCCGCCACCATCGCGGCCGCGAGGCCCTTCGCATCGCAGCTGCCTCGGCCGTAGATCGACTCGTCGTCCTCGGCGAGCGGCAGGTAGGGGGGCACAGTGTCGAGGTGGGTGGAGAAGACGAGTGCGGGAGGCTCGCGGTAGGCGTACAGGTTGTGCCGCCCGGGCGAGACCGGCTGTTGCACCACCGTGTAGCCGGCATGGCGCAGTGTGTCGGCCAGGAAATGGGTGGCCGGCCCCTCGGAGCCCGTAGGGGTCTCCAGAGCGACGAGGGCCCGGGTCAGCTCGAGTGCGTCCATGAACGAGACGCCCCGCCAGCGGTGTCCGCGGCGGGGCTCCAGGTCGATGTTGAAACCACTGTGGCGTTATGCCGACCCGAGCCTGCCGCGGCTGTTCCGCTTCGTGCCACGCTTGCGCATCTCTGCCGTGGCCGGAAGAGCGGTCTGCATGGTAGAGCGGGTGTGAAGACGCATGAGTTCGGTTCGGTCGAGAGTCGCTGTAAGCTAGGAAGCCGTAGAAGGCCGGGCAAGAGGCACGGCAGCGGAGTCGGCGGCCCCGGCGGCTCGCCGTCCTTCCTCGACATCGACCAGCGCGAGGATCATGGCACCGATGGCGAAGAACCCGATGACCGAAAGGATCGCGTTCCGGCTCGATCCCGTGGCGGCAATGGTGCCGGCAAAGATGAGCGGCCCAAAGATCCCGGCAAACTTTTCGAACACGCTGAAGAATCCGAAAAACTCGCCTGACTTGTGGGCCGGAATCATGCTGGCGAAGAGCGACCGGCTGAGCGCCTGGGTACCGCCCTGCACTACGCCCACCAGGCCGGCCAGGATGAAGAAGTGGGTGGCGTTGGTCATGAAATAGCCGAGCACGCTGATGCCGGTGTAGGCGAGCAGGCCCAGGAAGATCGCCCGCTTGGCCCCGGTGCGGGTGGCCAGGGCGCCGAACAGGAAGGAGCAGGGAATTCCGACGAACTGCACCAACAGGATGGCTCCGATCAGAGCCCCTTGCCCGATGCCGATCTCGGTCCCGTACGCGGTCGCCATCTTGATGATGGTCTGAATACCGTCATTGTAGATGAGAAAGGCGAGCAGCATGAGAAAGGCCTGCCGGTACCCGCGCAGCTCGCGGAAAGTCTCGGCCAGGCGTACGAACGCCACCTTGACCGGGCTCTCGCCTGGGTGCTCGTCAGGCTCGAGTAACGGAGGCGGCTCCGGGACTCGGCGGAACAGGGGCCAGGAGAAGACCAGCCACCACACCGCCACCGAGAGGAACGCCAGCCGAACCGGGAGCGTCCCCTGGCGCTCGCTCAAGCCCGGCCCGGACGGAAGCCCAAACCAGTCCGGACGCTGGATCCACAGGAGGTTCAGCGCCAGCAGAATGCCGCCACCGACATACCCCAGCGCATAGCCCGCTGTGGAGACCCGGTCGATCTCAGCGGGCCCCGCGATATGAGGAAGCAGCGCCTCGTAGAACACGAAGCTGCCGGCGGCGCCGATCAGGGCGATCAGAAACAGTGCCGAGGCCAGCTCGATGTCGCCCCGCTGGAGGAAGTACATCCCGGCCACCGCCCCGACCCCCAGAAACATGAAGGCGGCCAAAAACTTCTTCTTCATCCCGCCATAATCCGAAATCGCGCCGAGCATCGGCGAGAGGAGTGCGACCACCACCAGCGCCATGGTGTTCACCGCGGCCAGGCGCTGGGTGGCGGCGCTTCCCGGCAGCTCGGCGCCGGCCACCTTCACGAAGTAGATGGGGAAGACGGCCACCATGATGGTCGTCTGCATGGCCGAGGCGGCCCAGTCGTACATCGCCCAGGCGCGGAGCTCCGGCCGATCGAGCCCGAGCCGCGCGACCCACGAGATTTGCGCCATGATCTGGAAGCTTAGGGGCGAGCGGTCAAGCCGGTAAGGTCAGGCGGGCATCCGGTTGGCTCGCGCGGTCCGCCGGAGCGACAGGAGAATGGAGGTGGCAAGGGTGAGCACGATGACCGCGAGCGAGAGCGCCGTCGGGACATGGATCCACCCGCTCAACGTCATCTTGAGCCCGACGAACACCAGGATGAACGCCACCCCGGTCTTCAGGTAGACGAACTTGTCCAGCATGCCGGCCAGCACGAAGAACATGGCCCGCAGGCCCAGAATGGCGAAGATGTTCGAGCTGTAAACCAGGAAGGGATCCTGGGTGATGGCGAAGATGGCGGGGATGCTGTCGATGGCGAAGACCAGGTCGGACCATTCCACCACCAGCACGACCAGCAGCAGCGGCGTGGCGAGGAGGCGCCCATCGGCCGTGCGGGTAAAGAACCTGGTGCCGTCGTACGCCTTGTCCATCGGAATGAACCGGCGGGCCAGGCGGACGACGGGGTTCCGCTCGAGGTGGATGATCTCGTCGTCGCCCTGGCGGAACATCCTGATGCCGGTGAATACCAGGATGGCGCCGAACAGGTAGACAATCCAATGGAACCGCTGCAGCAGCAGGGCGCCGAGGCCGATCATGATCAGCCGCATCAGGATGGCGCCCAGGATGCCCCACTTCAGGACCTTGGGCTGCGCCTCCGGCCGCACCCCGAAGTACGAAAAGATGAGGAGGAAGACGAAGAGGTTGTCGACGCTGAGCGACAGCTCGATCAGGTAGCCGGTGTAAAACTCCAGCGCGTGCTGGGTGCCCTCCTGCCACAGGAGGTACACTGCGAACAGGTGGGCCAGGGTGACGAGCCCGCCGCTCCAGAGCGTCGCCTCCTTCATGCTGAGCACGTGGGAGCGGCGGTTGAGCACGGCCAGGTCGAGGACCAGGAGGGCCACGACCAGGCCGGTAAAGCCCAGCCAGACGGCAGTGCCGTGCGCACCCATCAGGCCGCGCCGACGGCCATGGCCTCGAGCCGCGCAACCCGCTCCGCGGTGGGCGGGTGGGTGCTGAACAGCTTGGCCAGTGCGCCTCCCTGGGCCGCCAAGGGATTGACCTGCGCCAGCGGAGCCGCCGCGGGCGGGATGTGCATCGGGATCCGGTGCGCCAGATCATCGAGCCGGATGAGCGCGTTGGCCAGTGGCATCGGCCGGCCCAGGATGAGGGCTCCCACGCGGTCGGCCTCGAACTCACGCTGGCGGGAGACGGCAAACTGGATCAGCATGGCCCCGACCGGTGCGAGCAGGAGCAGGGCGAGCTGCACCATCGGGTGTCCGCCATCGTCGTCGTTGCCGCCGCCGCCGAACATGAGCAGGTAGGGCAGGTTGCTGAGCGCCCCGGCAATGCCGGCCGCCACCGTGGCAATGAGCATGTCGCGATTCTTGATGTGCGCGAGCTCGTGGGCGATTACGCCTTCCAGCTCGGCCTGGGGAACGTACTTGAGGATCCCGGTGGTCACCGCCACGACCGCCTTCCGGGGACTTCTGCCGGTGGCGAACGCGTTGGGCTGCTCGTGCGGCGCAACCGCCACGACCGGCATGGGGAGACCGGCCCGCTGGCGGAGGCGATCCACCATGGCGTAGAGCTCCGGCGCCTGCTCCGGACCTACCACGTGCGCCCCGTACATCTTGAGGACGAGCCGATCCGAGAAGAAGTACATGACGAAATTGAACAGGCTGCCGAACAGGAGGGCCGCGATCAACCCGCTCGAGCCCCCGATCAGCTGACCCACCAGGGCGAACAGGCCGACCAGCGCGCCCATGAGTACAAAGGTCTTGACGTTGTTCACGGTCTCCCTCGGTTCCGACATGGGGTCTAAAAAAAGAGCGAGACCCCGTCCGCTCCGCTTTCGCGTGGACGAAGGTCTCGCTCTAAGGTCCAGGGACGGCCCGTTGCCCCCGATTCCTCCCGAATGGACCGTGCCCGCACTTGGCGAACAGTCTTGACGATCCACCCGTCCGCCGTGAGGCGGATAAGCTACTCCCCTTCTGCAATCACAAATGTAAGCGGCCCGGGCGGAACCCGTCAACCGAGCCTTTCCTCTCGTTTTCCTCTTGACAACCGCCTCGCCGCGCCGTTCCGTGGAAATACTCGCAGGACACCAGTCTTGCAAACAATCCGTTCCGGATTTTTCGAGATTCGAGGCTCACCTATGCTTGCAGGTATCGTCCGATCGGTTACCGCCCTCGTGGCGTGGGCAGTGCTCCCCTTGTCTCTCGCGGCCCAGACCGGAGGCGCCACCCTTACGGGAACGGTGACCGACGCCACCTCCTCCGAGCCGCTCAGCGGGGCCCGGGTTTTCGTACCAGGCACGGTGATGTCGGCCACGACCCGGCTCGACGGCAGCTACCGGCTGCAGCTCACGCCCGGCACCCATGAGGTGCGGGTCACGTATATCGGCTACGGCATCGGCCGGGATACCGTCGCCGCCCAGGCCGGCGAAGCGGTCAGCCGCGACTTCCAGCTCAACCGCGAGCCGCTCGCCCTCCAGGAGCTCGCGGTGGTAGGCACCCGTGCCGCCGAGCGGACATCCACGGAGGCGCCGGTCCCGGTCGACGTGCTCACGGCGGCCGAGATCAAGCAGACGGGCCGCACCGAGACCGCCCAGATCATTCAGGCGCTGGCGCCCTCCTTCAACTTTCCTCGTGCCACCATCTCGGACGGCACCGACCACACCCGGCCCGCGACGCTGCGGGGGCTGGCCCCTGACCAGGTGCTGGTGCTGGTCAACGGCAAGCGGCGGCACGCCAGTGCGCTGATCAACGTCAACGGCAGCATCGGGCGCGGCTCCGGCATGGTGGACCTCAACGCCATTCCGGCCAGCGCGATTGAGCGAATCGAGATCCTGCGCGACGGCGCGGCAGCGCAGTACGGGTCCGATGCCATCGCGGGGGTCATCAACATCATCCTGAAGGAAGGCGCCCCCAACGAGCTCGGCACCACGTTCGGGCAGACGGTCGAGAGCGACGGCGAAGTGATCCAGGCGGCGGGTAACTACGCCCTGGCACTGGGAGGCGATGGTGTGCTCCAGCTCGCGGCCGAGTATCGGAACCGCGGCTTTACCAACCGGTCGGCCCCCGATCTGCGGCAGCAGTACTTCGCCGGGGATCCCCGGAACACCGATCCCGCGTTCAGCGGCCGGATCAACCACCGCCAGGGCGACGCCGACACCGAGGACGCCGGACTTTTCCTGAACTTGTCCAAGCCGATAAGCCAGACTGCCGAGGTCTATGCCTTTGGGGGCGGCACCATCCGGAGCGGCGAATCGGCCGGCTTCTGGCGGCGCGCACTCGACGACAGGACGGTGCGGGCCATCTATCCCAACGGCTTCCTGCCGCTGATCGGGACCAAGATCTCGGACTTCTCCGGCGTGGCCGGCCTCCGGGGCGACCGGTCGGGGTGGCGCTGGGACGTGAGCGCGGACTACGGGCGCAACCTCTTCCACTTTGACGTCCGCAACAGCGCCAATGTCACGTTGGGAGCGGCCAGCCCCACCGAATTCTACGCCGGCACCCTGATCATCGATCAGGTCGTCACCAACCTGGACCTGGCCAAGTCGTACGCGATCGGCCTCGCATCACCGTTGAACGTCGCACTCGGCGGCGAGTTCAGGCGGGATGGTTACAGGATCACGGCGGGTGAGCCTGACAGCTGGCGCGACGGCGGGGTGCCGATTCTCGATGGCCCCAACGCCGGTGCCCAGGGAGCTCCCGGCGCGCAGGTCTTCCCGGGCTTCCGTCCGGGTGACGCAACCTCGCAGAACCGGAACAACGTGGCCGGGTACGTTGACCTCGAGGCCCAGGTCGTCAATAAGGTGCTGCTGGGCGTGGCCGGGCGGGTGGAGCGCTACAACGACTTCGGCTCAACCACCGACGGCAAGGTGACGGCCCGCTTCGAGCCGGTTCCCGGATTCGCCGTTCGCGGGTCGATCTCGACCGGCTTCAAGGCGCCGTCCCTGGGTCAGTCGTTCTTCTCGGCCACCTCGACCAACTTCATCAACGGGATCCCGTTCGAGAACCGCACCTTCCCGGTCACCAGTCCCGTGGCCCAGGCACTGGGGGCCAGTGAGCTCACGGCGGAGAAGTCGGAGAACTACAGCTTCGGGGTGGCGGCCACCCCGGTGAAGAACCTGACCCTGACCGCCGACTACTACCAGATCCTCATCGATGACCGGATCGTCCTCTCCGGCAACTTCACCGGCGCCACCATCCGCACCTTCCTGGAGAGCCAGGGATTCCCCGGCGTGGCCGGCGGACGGTTCTTCACCAACGCCATCGACACCCGCACGCTCGGCGTCGATATCGTGGCCAATTACGGGATTCCGATCGGGGCGAGCAGCACCCTCCGGCTGACCGGCGGCTACAACTACACCGTGAATCGGGTATTGCGCGTTGCGCCGACGCCGGCCGCCCTCAGCGCGTTCCAGGAAACCCTGTTCGACCGGGTGGAGCGGGCTCGCATCGAGGTGGGACAGCCCCGAGACAACATCTTCCTCAGTGGCGTGTTCAACTACAACGACCTCGGGCTCACGCTCCGGACCCAGCGCTTCGGTGAGGTTACCAGCTTCGGGACACCGACCGACGGCTCGCTGGACCAGACCTTCAGCGCCAAATGGATCACCGACGTGGCGGCGTCGTACACCTTCGGCGGGCGATTCACCTTGACGGCAGGGGTGGACAACGTCTTCGACGTGTATCCGGATGAGAACAATCAGGGGAACGCCACCACCGCGGGGAACAACAACTTCGGGATCTTCCCGTACAACCAGATTTCGCCCTTCGGCTTCAACGGGGCGTTCTACTATGGAAGGGTGACGTTCGGGCTCTAAAACCCCGGCTGCGCCTGGTGCACCGGGTCATTCAGCAGTAACGCCTGCACCGTCGCGCCCGGAGCGGTTTCCTGTTGCCCCTCCGGTATCACCAGAAGCGCGTTAGCCAGCACCATCGAGGTCAGGATCCCTGAGCCCTGGGGCCCGGTAAGGCGGGCCTCGGGGCCTCCAGGCTGCTCCGTCACTATCCCCCGCAGGAAGTGCTGCAGTCGGGGCTTGAGCTTGATCGGCTCGGCCGCCCGCACGGAGATGCTGCGCCGGAACGGATGGGCGTGGCCCATCATCTTCCGGATAGCGGGCCGGACAAACAACTCGAACGTCACCATGGTGCTCACCGGATTGCCTGGCAGGCCGACCCACGGCACGTCGCCCAGGAGTCCGAATCCGACCGGTGCGCCGGGCCGCATCCGAAGCTTCCAGAACCGCAGCTCCGCGCCGAGCTCCTCGAGCACCGAGCGCACGTAGTCGTGCTCCCCCACGCTGATCCCGGCGGTCGTGACCAGCAGATCGCAGTCCAGCGCCCGGTTCAGATGCTCGCGCAAGCTCTCCGGAGTATCGGCCGCAATCCCCAGGTTGACCGGCTCACCGCCGGTTTGACGCACCAGCGCCACCAGAGAATGGGTGTTGCTGCTGGCGATCTTTCGGCCGCTGAGGATCTCCTCGGGCTGGTCGATGTCCACGATCTCATCGCCGCTGCCGAGAATGGCCACCCGGGGTCGCCGATAGACCAGCGGATGCGCCACCGCCAGCGAGGCCAGCACCCCGAGCTGAGCCGGGCCCAGCTCCGTCCCGGCGGTCAGGACGGTCGTGCCTTTGCGGATGTCCTCGCCGGCCTTGCGGGTATTCACGCCGACGTCCCGGTCTTTCACGATGGTAACGGTCTGGGTGCCCTCGTCGGTATCCTCCTGCCGGATGATGCTGTCCGCTCCATCCGGCAGTGGCGCGCCGGTGAAGATCCGGGCGCACTCGCCGGGCCCGATAGCACGGGTAGGAAACCGACCGGCCGGAAGGGATTCCACCACCCTGAGTCGTACCGGGCTGGCTGCGCTCGCACCCCGCACGTCGTCGCCGCGGGCCGCGTAACCGTCCATGGCCGAGTTGGTCCAGGCAGGGATGTCGATGGGGCTGACGACGTCCTCGGCCAGGACCCCGCCGAGCGCGTCATCGAGCGGTATTCGGAGCGGGGGCTGGCGCCGGACGTCGGCCAGGATCCTGGTGGCCGCCTCCCGAGCTCCGAGCGGCGCGGTGGTCACGCGAGAACCAGAGCGCGGTCCCACGCCAGGCTTGCCAGCAGCTGGAGCCAGATGGTGTCGTTGAAGTGGAGGACCGAGCACTCGGCCTCGAAATCCGGGTCATCGGTGAGGACAGCGACCCACTCGCGGGCATTGGTAGCGCGCGGGTTGTACAGCGGCTTGTCGGCCACGGCGCGGCGGTAGACCTCGATCTTGGGGAGGGGAGCCGCCTTGAACCCTTCCGCGATCACGATATCGGCCCCTTCCATGTACCGCCGGGCCAGGCCAATGGGATCGTAGTCGTCGGCGCTCCGCTCGAACAACACCCGCAGCTCGGGGCTTGCAATGAGGACCCTCTCCGCCTGGCCCTCATGAAAATGGCGCCAGGTGTCGCTGCCCTGGCGGTCCACATCGGCAGGATGGTGCCCGTGCTTGATCGTCATCACCCGGTGCTTGCGGCGAACCAGCTCGCTGGTCAGGGCCACCGCGAGCGTGGTCTTGCCCGCGTTCTTTCGGCCGACTATGGAGATGATGCGTGTCGCCGCCATAGCTGGTCCGCTTTCGCGAGATCGTCCGCGGTGTTCACGTTGAAGAAGAGGAGATCCGGATCCGCGAGAGTCCGAACCTGATCCAGAGGGAGGATACCGACGCGGATTCTGTCGTGGAAGCCGATGGCGCGAAGATCGCCCGCGGCGATGCTGTCGGCGATGGCCTCACGGCAGGCCGGTCCGTACCCCGCGCACAGCGGCTCGACCCCGCGCCGGCCACCGCTCTGCGGCAGCACCGCGTCGGAGCGTTGCAGGCCCTCGGCCAGGGCACGGATCAGTGGCTCGGAGACGAACGGCATGTCCCAGGCGACGCATACGACCGGTGCCGGTGCCTCGATCACCGCGGTGTAGATGCCGCTGAGCGCACCGAACCCCGGTCGCACGTCGGCCACGATCCGGAGATCAGGCCGCCAGCGGCTGGCGTCCGGCGCGTTCGCTACCAGCAGCGGCGGCGCGCCCAGCGCTGCCGTGAGCACCCCGGCCAGCCGGTCGAGAATCCGCTCGCCGCCGATCTGCTCGAGGCCCTTCGGCTTCCCGCCGAACCGGGTGGCTCCCCCACCGGCCAGAATTGCGCCTCTGACTGTCCCGCCCCCCGGCCCCGCTCCCCCGCTGCCCATCGCTAATACCGCCGTCCCCGCTTCCGCTCGAGCACCACGTCGAAACCGACCATCATGCTGAACAGGTGCTTGAACACCCGCTTGTGGGGCGGAACGAATCCCGCGATGGGAATGGTGCCGGTGACGCGCTGGACACCGGTGATGTTGTCCCGAACCTCCCACCGGAGGTTGTAGCCCTTCGCTATGCTGGCTGTGATCCCGAGACCCAGCGCGAGGGAGGGATCGAGCCTCGAGTTCCGGTTGTCAGAGTATATGGTCAGCGTCTCAGGCCCCGAGTCGGTCGGAAACGTGCCGGTAGTGCGAAGCGCGCTGTGCGTGCTGATCACGAGGCCCAGATTGGCCCGGAGATAGGGCGAGATCGGCTTGCGGCTGTTGAACCGGAGTATCGGGCCCGCCGAGAGGGCCACCGAGGTGGCCGACTTCCTGGCCCCCTGAATCGATTGGCACACCGCGGCCACGTCACCCGAGCCTGACGAAAACAACTGCCGGCAGCCGTCCTCGAACCCCAGGCCGATGAGAAAGACCTCTCCGCCGAACCCCAGATTCTCCCCGGTGAAGTAGGTGCCGTAGAAGCTCACGGCGAGGGTCGAGCGGATTCGCCGTGCCACCAGGAAGGTATCGGCCGGGACGATAAACTGGACTGGTTGCGGGCCGCTGAGCCAGAGGTCTCTGCCGCCCACCACCCCGAGGCCGACGCCCAGCGTGAGCCGGGCCTGGTCTCCGGTTTCCTGGGCGCGTCCCGCCGAGACGGCGAGGCCCATCCCGAGCAATCCGGTGCAGAGAACCCTCCGAATCAGCATCACGCCCCCAGGTATTGATGGTCCACGGCGAGGCAGCGGTCCATGACCACCGCGATGCCGGCTGCCTCCAGACTTCGCGCCACCTCGTCGTGCCGGACACCCACCTGCATCCACACCAGGGCGGGCCGCACCTCCAGCATGGCGTCGAGCAACGCGGGCACGTGCTCCGACCGGCGGAAGACGTTCACGATGTCGATGGGCCCCGCAGCGCGCGCCGATTTCAGGTCGGGATAAACCCGCTCCCCCAGCGTCAGGCCAGGCGCGGGGTGGACCGGGATGATCGTGTATCCGGCGCGCTGGAGATAGGCGGCGACGCCGTGGCTGGGGCGGTCCGGCTTCCGGCTCAACCCCACGACGGCAATCCGGCGCGCCGTGCGCAGGATCTCGGCGATCCGAGCCCGGTCAGGCGGCACCCGGTCCCACGGCTCCATGCTGGTGGGGTTGCCCGCTCACCGCCCGGCCGACCAGCACCATTCCGCTCCGGCGGGCGATCTCCACTGCCAGGGTCGAGGGGACCGAAGGGGTGGCGACGTAGGCCAGGCCGGCGCGCGCCGCCTTGAACGCCAGCTCGGCGGAGATGCGGCCCGTGACCAGCAACCCCAATCCGCGTACCGGATGCCCGGCCAGAAGCGCAGCGCCGATCACCTTGTCCACCGCATTATGCCGGCCGATGTCCTCGGCGTGGGCGATTATCGGGGAGGGCAAGGCCGGATCGACCAGCGCGGCCGCGTGAATCCCGCCGGTATCCTTGTACCGCTCCCCGCTCGCGAACAGCGCCTTGAAGAAACTGCGAAGCTGGTCCACCGGGGGCGCTCCGCGTCCGGGTTGAGCTTCGACGGTGGCCGGGTCTGCCAGAAAGGTGGAGACGGCGCCGCACCCCGATGCCAGCACAGGCCGGCGGCCCTCCGCCTCAACCGCTGCGATTCGTTCCTCGGGAATCTCGGCCCAGAAGCCGAGGTCGGTGGCACACGGACGCAAATGCACCTGATCGATCGCGTCGATGTAGCCCTCGCCGTGCAGCCAGCCGATCGCCAGCTCCTCCAGCAGGTCCGGGGTGCACATCCAGGTGACCACCGGGCGTCCGTTGACCTGGAGCCACACGGGCACCTCTTCCACCGCGGCCTGGTCCGACATGCGGCCGCCGCGCTTCGTGGGTTGCATCAAGTCAGGTGAGTCCGGTGCAGTCGGCATACAGTGTGGGGTCCTCCATGACGCGAACCCGTTCCAGCACGGCGCCGTCCGGGAGTTGCGGAGCGAGACGCCCGAAGAGGTGGGCCGCCATGGCCTCGCAGGTGGGCAAGGGCCGCCCGGTCGCAAACACCGGGAGATCGTTGAGGTGTGTCCCTCGCAGCCGCCCCACCTCGTCCTCGAGGATCCGATCGAGTTGAGTCAAATCGAGGAGCATGCCGAATTCATCCAGCCGGCCGCGGACGGTTACCTCACACCGGTAGTCGTGGCCATGCCCGGGGGAATGTGCGACTGGGCCGAACGCCTCCCGATTTTGAGCGTCGGTCCAATCAGGGCGGTAGATGCGGTGGGTGGCATGAAACCCCACCACTCGCGTGAGGCAGGCCACCGTGCTCACGGGGAGAACGCGTATCCCACTCCCACCTGCAACCAGGGGCTGGTCGTCCATTCAGTGAGCTTGTTCCCCGGAATCACCGCGTTGGGATTCTGCTCCGTGCCGGGCTCTTCCACCGGCTCGTCCTGAAATGTGGTGGGATAGTTGAGCTTCCAGAAGGTCAGCCGGGCCTCGGCCCGCAGATGCAACCGGTCAGCCAGAAACACGCGGGTCCCGATGGCGGGGGCGAAGTAAAACTTCCTTCCAAAATCGTACCGGCTGGTGTCTGCTGGGGTGTCGCCCGCGAGCGCCAGTCCGGCGCCGGCGCTCACGTAAGGCGCGACGCGATTCCAGCTCTTTCCGCCCGTAACGTTGAACTGGAGGTTGAGCTCCGCAAACGTCACCGATTGCTTGACCGGGCCGCTTCGCCGTCTTGCCAGGGCGACGAACGGATCCACGATGAAGCGGTCCAGATTGCCCCGTGCAATACCGAGGCCGAGCTGGATGGTGCTCCCGGTGCGGATATCGTAGCGGGCCCCGAAGACCGCTCCCTTGTGCGGACCGATATTGAACTCACCACCGTCCCCGCCGAAGTAGCCGGCGACCGCAGTGATGGTGTGGCCCTTCCGGATATCGCGGAAGGGTGAGGATTGCGGTGGGTGACCCACCTGGGCAAGCAGGGTCGCAGTCGGAGCGAACACCGCGAGTGTTCCGATGGCTGTCACGCAGGATCGCACCCGCATCAATCACCCTCTCTCAGGTCTCGCCCGGTCATTTCCGGCGGTGATTCGATTCCCATCATGCCCAGTACGGTCGGCGCCACGTCGCGCAGCGATCCACGGCTCCGGAGCGCGGCGGCACCGGGTCCCATGGCTACCAGCGGCACCGGGTTGGTGGTGTGCGCGGTGTGGACGCCGCCGGTGGCCGGGTCGAACATCATCTCGCAGTTACCGTGA
>DASVGF010000094.1:0-17651 GCA_036379675.1 Gemmatimonadales bacterium
CTCGATGGCCCTGCAGGCCTACCAGGAGGCTGCGGTCCGGAGCGGCCTCACCCCCCTCCCCATCGGTATTCTGAACTCCGAGCGCTCGCGGCACGTCATGGGGCTCTACCGCCGCTCGGAGCTGGTGGCCGGGATCGGTGCGGTGTTGGGGTCGATGCGGGAAACGCTCCCGTCCGATACCACCCGAGCCAGGTTCGACCGGCTTTTTCGCCCCCGCGGGGCATGGATCGCCGATGTGCACGATGCGGCCCTTGCTGCGGCCAGGCGACGAGCGGCAGGAATTGACTGGTCTGCGGCCCGCCGCTCGCTGGCGGGAGCCGGCTGGATCCCGGCAGCAGACTCCGCTCCTGACGGCGAGGCGGTGCCCCGGGCCCTGTACGACCTGGCCGTGCTCGCGGACCGCGACTCCGGGGCCTTCGCGGCGGCCCGCGCCGCCCTGATCACATCCGACTCGGCTTCCGCCGCGGCCGCGCTGCTGCTGCTGGCCGGCTACGGCGAGGGCCGGCGATGGTACGTGGACGTGATGGATTTCTTCCTCCGCCAGCCGTGGATTCCCGACGAAGGGCGCGGGACCTCGCTCAGCGATGAGGTCCGGGACTACTGGCAGCAGGTGGGCCGCCGGGTGCCGCCCGACGCGGTGATCCCAGAAATACTGACCCGATTCTTCGGCTATCCCCAGGCTGTCCCGCGGTACGGCGTCCCCGACCGGCTGTTCGAGCGGCTGGTCCGGGCCGAAAATCCGGACGCACGCGCGTGGCTGGGGCGGAACGGCAATGCCGCCCTGCTACAGGCCCTTCGCCTGCTCCCGGCGGGAGATTCCAGCCTGATACTCCTGCAACACGGAGCGGAGGCCATCCGGCTGACCTCCGTTCCGCGCCAGGCCCGCGAGAGTCTGAACGGCTTCCTCGAGCCCCTCGACGCCATCGCCATCGATCCCGGATACTCGCCGCTGCTCGCGCTCGGGGCGATCGTCCACGAATGGCAGCATCTGCTGTTCAGGCGACGGCAGCTGGACGCCTATGTCGCCGGGCTGCCCGCGGGGAACCCGACGGTCCTCGAGCTGCCCTGGGCAGAACCGTACCTGGCCGAGGGATTTGCGGAGTGGAGCGCGGAACAGATCCTCGAGCGCGCGGCCCGTCGCTGGCCGCTGCTGGCCGTAGGCGAGCTCGAGAAGCGCGCCGGCTTGGCCCAGACCGGCGTCGGCGACCAGCATGCCCTCGGCTACGCGCTGGTGCGCGCGCTGGTTGCGGTCGTGCCTGGTCGAGAGGCGATAACCGATCTTCTCATCCGGCACGCCGAGCAGCCATCGGCGATCGCGAGACTTCGGGCGGCGAGACGAGCGTGGGGCCGCTACCGTGAGGCGCCCGGTCGCGCAATATCGGTCCCGGCCCAACGGATCCTGGTCCCGGAGGTGACCTTTACCGTCGAGGACGGCTTTCCCGACGTGATCGCCAGCCGGATCCTCATTCCGCCCAGCTCCCGGAGCCCGCGTTGACCCGCCTGCCGGTAGTGCTCGGCATGCTGACGGCGAGCCAGCTGGCGGCGCAGGCGACTCGACCCGAACGCACCGGTTTTCGAGAGACGTCGTCGTACGCCGACGTGACGGGGTTCCTCGACTCGCTTGCGCGCAATACACCCGACCTCCGGGTCGGCACGCTGGCGGTCAGCGCGGAAGGCCGGCCGGTTCCCTACGTCCTGGCCGGCAGGCCGTTACCCACCAGGCCGGCCGAGGCGCACCGAAGCGAGAGACCGGTCGTCTGGCTGCAGGCCAACATCCATGCCGGGGAAGTCGAGGGAAAGGAAGCCGCCCAGATGCTGCTGCGCGACCTGACCAGGGGCGCCCTGCGGTCTCTCCTCGACAGCCTCGTCCTGCTGGTCGTGCCGATTTACAATCCGGATGGCAATGAGCAGCTGGCCCCGGGCGCGCTGAACCGGCCGGGGCAGAACGGACCCCACGTCGTTGGCCGAAACACCAACGGCCAGGGGCTCAATCTCAACCGCGACTACGTCAAGCTCGAGGCGCCGGAAACCAGAGGCGCAGTCGCGCTGGTGAACGCCTGGGACCCCGATCTCTTCATCGACCTCCACACCACCAACGGCAGCTACCACGGTTACGCGCTCACGTATGCGCCGGGCCTCAACCCGAATGGGAGTGTCGCCCGGGATTTTGTACGGGACCGGTTCCTGCCGGCCGTGCGAGAACGGATGATGCGCCGCCACAATCAGCAGACGTTCTGGTACGGCAACTTCCGCAACCAGGATCCCGATTCGCTCGGGCAGGGCTGGGAGACGTACGACGCCCGCCCCCGGTTCGGCACCAACTGGGTAGGGATGCGAGGCCGGTTATCGGTTCTCAGCGAGGGATACAGCAATGCCGATTTCAGGACCCGCATAGAGGTTACCTACAAGTTCGTGCGCGAAGTGCTCAGCCTGGCAGCCGAGCAGCGAAGCGCGATCAAGGCCCTCGCGCTCGAGTCGAGCCGCCGGCAGTCCGATTCGATTGCAGTTCGCTCGGTGCTCGCCCCGGGGACCCAGCAGGCTGTGATTGCCGAGATCACCCGGCCCGCAGATGAAGGAGCGGGCGGGTTCGCGCGGCGCGAGCGCACGGGGGTCTACCGCACCATTCGCATGCCGGTGTTCGATCGTTTCATCGCTGCTCGCAAGGAAGCGCTTCCCGCCGCGTACCTGATCCCCCCTCGGCTGGCCGAGGTCGTAGATCTGTTGCGGCGCCAGGGAGTGCTGGTAGACCGGGTGACGCGGGCGGATCGTATCCCATCCGAGAGCTTCAGCCTCGATACCCTGGTGGTGGGACCCCTCTTCGAGGGTCATCGCCCCGTCCAGGCCGAAGGGCGGTGGAGCACCCAACCGGCCGACAGCGTCATTGCGCCGGGCTGGGGACTGGTGCGAACGGGCCAGCCGCTCGGCATTCTGGCGGCGTATCTGCTGGAGCCCGCTTCGGAGGATGGCGTGGTTACCTGGAACCTCCTCGATCGCGAGCTTCAGGGTGGCGGCCTGTATCCCATCCTGCGGGTGCGAAAGCTGCCGCGGGTCTCCACCGTCGCCGTACCATAGATCCCGCGGGCCTTAGTGCTAAATTTCTTCGCGGAAAAGAGGCAGCCCCCCATTTCACCCGAAGGATGCTCGTCATGACGGCCCGCGCCACCGCGTCCTCCAAGTCGTTCGTCGTCTGGCTTCTGGAGTGGGCGAAGTCGATCCTCGTGGCCCTCCTGGTCTGGTTCTTCCTCCGCACCTTCTTGGTGGAGGCCTTCCGGATCCCCTCGGGCAGCATGGAAAACACCCTGCTCATCGGCGACTTCCTCTTCGTCAACAAGGCGCTGTACGGCGCGGAAGTCCCCATCCTCGGCGCCCGCCTGCCCGCGGTGCGTGAGCCCGAGCGGAACGACATCCTGGTCTTTGATTCGGTGGAGGACGAAGGGCTGAAGGTGGTCAAGCGCCTGATCGGCATGCCGGGTGACACCCTCAGCATGGAGAACGGGGAGCTCTTCCGGAACGGCGAACGCGTGAATGAGCCCTACGCCGTTCATTCCGATCCAACCCGCTCCGAAGACCCCATCCAGCGGGCCAAGATGCGCGAGTGGCAGCTCCCGCATCTCGTCAAGCGCGATGCGGCCAACTACCAGCCGGATCTGCAGGAGTGGGGACCGATCGTGGTGCCGCCCGATTCCTTTTTCATGATGGGCGACAACCGGGATAGCTCATACGACGGCAGGTACTGGGGCTTTCTGCCGCGGAAGAATGTGAGGGGCCGACCACTGGTGGTCTACTTCAGCTACGACGCCAGCACGTGGCGACCGCTGCCGTTCGTGACGGCCGTTCGCTGGGGCCGCCTGTTCTCGACGCCGGAGTAGGCAGCCTCCCACTTCTCACTTCTTACTCACCTCATGGGGTCGGGGTGCTTCGGGAAGAGAAGATCGGTTGAGGGTTCGCGGAATGTAGGCGGCAGTGCGGCTGCACGCCTTGCAATGAAGGGTAACGCGCCCTCCCTGGGCGGCTTCGGCGCTGGACCGTTCGGGGACACGCTCAACGGCGAGTGAACCACAGGAGGGACATACCAACGGCTTCTGGTCTCGGTCTGCCGCGATCAGATTGAGCGCTTCCGGCGCGCGATACTCCTTGACGCCGCGACGTCCCAACGGTCTGCCCTTCTAGCGGGGCATTGGTGGCACGGATCTGGCAACCCCACCTGCAGGAAATTTACAGTTACATGAGCAAGGGCGCAAAGGTTCAGCGAGGGCCTCTTTCACATGGAGTGGATATGCCCAGGTCTCTAAAAACACCGGCATGGATTTTTGGCTTGCTTCTCTCGCTGCCCGCCGCGGCGCAGGCCCAGCGGGTACACGAGGTGCGGCTGGAAGCCAATCCGGCGAAGGAGATCTTCCGGTTCAGCCCGTCCCGGGTGACCGCCAGACCCGGTGACATCGTTCTGTTCCGGGCCGTTGCCGGCACTCCCCACAGCATCGTGTTCGAGGGAGCCAGGCTCAGCGGGGCTGCCCGCGAAGCGTTGAACGGGGCCATGGCGCGCCGCTCGGGTGACCTCAGCAGCCCGCTCCTTGCCCCGGATGGCGCCGAGTATCGGTTCACCGTTCCACCCCTGGCCGCGGGGAGCTACGAGTTCTTCTGCCTGCCCCACCGGGCCTACGACGAGCGGGGCACACTTCAGGTTACGAAGTAGTATCGCATACTACTAGCGTTCGCCTTGGTCCGGTGCGAGAATTCCGTCCTTCGGGATTCACGTGCTTGTGGGCAAGGAGGATGTGTGGTGTCGGAACTTGGCGGTTCACAGATCTCGACGTTGCTGGAAACCCTTCCGGGCATTGCGAATGTGTTGCGAAGCCCGGTTGCCGACGCCTTGAGCAGCGTCATCCGGGCGGCCGCCCGGGTCGGCGAATTCAATGTGGCCGACGCAGAAGAGCTGGTCCGCTACGCCACCCGGCGCGGGCTGCTGGGCACTGATGAGGGCGATCGCTTGCTGTCCGAGGTCCATGCCGCGCAGCAGAAGCGCCTGGACAAGGCAGCCGATCGGGAGCGGGCCCAGAAGGCAAAGGCCCGCGCCAAGGGCAGGGCCATCAAATCGGTCAAGGCTGTCAAAAAGGCGGCCAAGGGCAGAAGGAAGCGGTAGCCCCCTCCTAAGTCTTGAAATCCTGCATCAGAGCCGTGAGCCGCGTGGCGCCCTGAAGCAGGTCGCCCGCGGCGGCTGCCATCTCCTGGGTGGAGGCGGTCTGTTCCTGGGCAGCCGCGGTCACTTGCTCGCTGGCTGAGGCGTGCTCGCTGGCTGCCTGGCTCACCTCCTGAGTGCGCTCGCCCAGTTGACCCACGATGTTCCTGTTTGCCTCCGCCTCCTTGACCACTTCCGCCGCGGCCGTATGGACCTCCTGCACCACGGCCGCGATCTGCTCCAGCGCGCGCGCGGCGCCCGCCGCGACCGCTTCGATCCCGTGCACCTTGGCGGACCCGACATCCATCGTACCGGACACCTCCCGGACCTGCTTCTTGATGAACAGGACCGTCTTCGCGACTTCCTCGGCGGCGCTTGCACTGGAGTCGGCGAGACGGCGGACTTCTTCCGCCACCACGGCAAAGCCGCGGCCGTGCTCGCCCGCCCGGGCGGCCTCGATGGCCGCGTTCAGCGCCAGCAGGTTCGTCTGCGATGAGATCTGCCGGATGAGATCGATGAAGTCGGTGATCGGCTCGGAGAGCCGGGCGAGCTCCTGAACCTGCCGGGCCGAGGTTCCAACCACTTCGCGAATGTCGAGCAGGGTCCGGCCGGCCTCGGCCACATCGGCCTGATTGCGGGCGGCGAGCTCACGAATCCGCTCGCCCAGCTCGAGCACCTTGGCCGAGGCGGCCGCGTTGGTCTCGGCGATTTGTCTCAGACTCAAGAGCAGGGCATCCGCCTTCTCCATCCCCTTGACCTGCTGCTCGGCACTGGCTGCCACCTTGACCATGGCCGTCGAGATCTCCCCGCTGCTCGCCGCGAGCTGCTCGCTCATGGCGGAGAAATCGGTGGCGCTGTTCCCGATCTGGCTGGCCTCCCCTACTACCGATACCACCAACCCACGGAGCTTCGCGGCCATGCTGTCCATGGCCTGCGCCAGCACGTCGAGCTCGGTCGGCATCTTGCCCAGCTGGACCCGCCGGAGGTCTCCCGCCCCGAACCGCTCGGCGGCCGCAGTGAGGCGACCAAGCGGCCGGTCGACCGTGCGCACCGTCAACACGGAAATGCCGATCCCGGAGGCAAGGGACGCGAAAAACAGGAGCCAGAGCGCCGAGCGACGATGTCCCGCTTCCTTTCGCAGGTCCTTGGCGCGGGCCAGGGCCCGGGTGGTCTGCGCCAACGCGAGCGCGCGCACATCCCCCAGCAGGGTATCGGCCGGAGCCCTCGCCTGGTCGGCCTTCTGGCGAGCCTCCTCCGTGCGGCCGAGGTCGGCCAGGGCATGGGCGGTAGCGTAGTGGACCTCGATCTCCGCCTGGTTGGCCGCGATCTTGTTGACGATGTACCGGTCGGACGTGGTCAGGCCCTTCATGTTGCGGTAGCGGCGCTGGTAGTAATAAGCGGAATCGCCATCCTCCACGAATCGGCGGCGCGACGTCTCCGAATGTCGCATGAGATACTGCTCGGCCGAGCGGACTTCGTCGCTGAGCGATGCGATGAGGCCGGTGCTGAGATCGTTGCTCTCGAGCATGGCCGTGAGCTCCTGGTCCACCGACGCGTCGAGCTGGGCAATCGAGTTCACGCCGAGCAGGGCGATGGCGAAGACCAGCACAATCAGGAATGTCATGCCGGCGATGACGCGGCTGCGGAGGCTGCGCAACGCCTTCATCGTCCGCCCGCCACCCGGACCGCGCCGTCCTGGACCACGCCGATGTAGACGTTCTGGTTCGGTACGTCACCCCGGCCGTCGAAGGCCACCGTTCCGGTGACGCCCTTGAACGCGGGTGCGCTGTTGCCCACTCGCGCGAGCTCCCGCCGCACCGCCTCGCGATCGGACCCCACTCTCGCGATCACATCCCGCAGGAGGTAGATGGCGTCATAGGTCGCGGCGGCGGGTTGATTGGGCGGGTCAGCACCGGGAAACTTCCTGCGGTAGGCCTGGAGAAAGGCCCGATTCGAGGGCGTATCGAGGGCCGGAAAATAGGCCGCCGAGAGGTATACGCCATCCGCGATGGCTCCTGCCTCCTCGATCCCCTCGAGGCCGTCTCCGCCCAGCACCGGCATCTGGAGACCGCGGGTCCGCGCCTGCCGCAAGACTTCTTCGGCCTCGCCCCGGTTTCCCGCTACCAGCAGAAATTCCGGCTTCCCCAGCTTGACCAGCCGGTCGAGATAGGGTCCGACGTCCGGAGCGTCACCCAGGTATGGATCGATTGAGAGGAGGGTGCCTCCCCGGCGGGTGAAATCGCGGACGAAGCTCTGTCGCACGCCCCGGCCGTATTGGTCGTTCAGGTAGAGCACCGCGCCGCGGGTAAGTCGCAGGGTGTCGCGGACCCAGCGCGCCAGGGCAGTCCCATGGGCCAGGTCGCTGGGGCAGAGACGAAAGGTGTAGTCCCCGGCGGTGGAAATGTCGGGAGAGGAGGAGGATGGGGAGAGGGCCGCCACCGGATTGGACCCGCCATTGTATACCGGCGCCGCCGCGAGCGTCGTAGTGGAAAACAGGTGGCCGATGACGGCGGACACACCAGCGTCGTACAGGTCGGCGGCCACGAAAACGGCCGAATCCGCGTCGGCATAGTCGTCGCGCTGCAGCAGCTCCAGGCGGCGACCCCCCACCCCTCCAGAGGCGTTGATCTCCTCGACCGCCAGCTCCGCCGCGCGCTTCATGGGCATACCCACGGGGTCGCTCAGCGAGCCGGCCAGGCCCAGCCTGACCGGTCCCGATGAGAAGTCGCAGGCCAGAACGCCGGCAACCAGCGAAGCGGCTACGAGACGGACGAGATTCACGAACGTGCTCCCGATCTGGACGAAGTCCTGGGGTGAACCCAGTATGTCACCATGCCCCACTGGACCGACCGCGCTCCCGACGCGGTATTCGATCTGCACGGCCAGAGCGTGCTGGAGGCGGCCGACAATGCCGAGCGTTTCCTCCGGGCCCAGGCGCGCGCCCGCCGTGGCGGAGTAGTCCGGCTCATCACCGGGCGAGGCCGCTCCGGTGGGGGCGCACCGATCCGCACCAGGGTGCGGGGGCTCCTTCGCACCCTCAAGGAATCCGGCTCCGTAGTGCGCGACTACGTGCTCGAGGATACCGAGGGGAGCTACTTGATCCGGCTGGCCGGCTGAACCTGGACGGTGGAGGCCGATTGCGCGCGGCTGCGGCCCCACCCATCCAGCACATGCCCGTCGATCAGGCTCACCGAGGCCACCTTCTCGCCCCGCTCCCGCCGCCAGGTGAGCCGCACCATCCGGCCTCGCCGCACCCATTGCAGCATGGACTGACTGCCCTGGACCCGGGTCTCCACCCGGCCATATTCGCCCTCCAGCGTCTGGCGCCAATACGCCAACTGATCGGCGTCCACCACCGCTGAGATGGTCATGACGCCGGCCAAACTGTCCATCGCCGAAATCCAGACCTCCGCCAACCGCTCGCCTTCCCGAAGTGAGGCCCGGCATTCATGCACCCTTGAGTCCAGGCGGGATTGCCGGCAACGCAAGCGCGCCCCGCCCCGGCTGCGAAGCAGGGCGGCCAGCTCATCGAGCCGCGCACCCGCCCGAAACCCGAGGAACTGGAGGCCCGTGCTGTCGGGCAGGGGTGCGGAGGCGTAGGCCGGCCCGGGCGGCAGCAGCAACAGGCACGCGAGCGCCAGCGCGCGGACTGACGTCAGCAGTAGGGGACGGATCTCCGTTGTCACGAGGGGATTATCGGTAAAAACGGACCTGAACTAGAGACACCAGGAGCCCCCGCCGCTAGGCGACGGGAGTCCTGGTGTCTGGCCTGGAACTATTTTGGGAAGGGCGCTGGGGTGTCAGACCTTACGGACATTCGAGGCCTGGAGACCCTTGGGGCCCTCCACCACCTCGAACTCCACGTTGTCTCCTTCGGACAGAGAGCGAAAGCCGTCGGCTATGATGGCCGTGTGGTGCACGAACACATCCTTACCACCGTCCTGCGCGATGAAGCCGAACCCCTTTGCATCGTTGAACCATTTAACCGTGCCCTTCGCCATTGCTGCAACCTCTTCTAAAGGGGGACCCTAGGGTCCCGGGGGAAAACCCCCAGCCGGTATGGCCGGGTTAAAAGCCCCTAAAAAAAAGGCCGCCCGGATCAGGTCCGGCGGCAAAACTGAATCAGAAACGAATGGAAGGGACAGCGCTCTGCATGCCATAAGGTCATGCTTGGGCAACGGTTTGTCAATAAGTCGGTGGAATAGCTTACGCTTCTGTTACCGCAGCACCACCCCCGCGGCCCTCAGCTCGTGATCGAGCAGCCAACGCTTCTTGGCGAGCCCCCCACCGTAGCCCACCAGGCCGCCGTCCTTCCCCACTACGCGGTGGCAGGGGATGAGGATGGCCAGGTGATTCGCGGCCACTAACCAGCCGATCTGCCGAGGGTGGAGCTGGGTGACCCGGGCCACGTCGTCGTACGATCGGGTCTCGCCCAGGGGAATTTTCCGGAGAGTCTTGAAGACGGCGATCTGGGCGGGCGAGAGATCGAACCAGCGCTTGAGGTGGTCCGGATATGGGAAGGGCCGGGGAGAGCCCCCGAAGTAGTCGTCCAGCCATGAGGTAGTAATGCGGCAGCTTCCCTGGGCGATGTGCAGCTCGGGTACCGCGGCCCGGAGGCGCACAGCCCACTTGATGGTCACAGCCCGGTTGGGATACTCCACGACGAGTGGGCCGGCTTCGCACTCCACCACGGTCAGCGCACCGATGGGCGAGCTGTACGAGGTCCATTCCACTCGCATGTGAGTCTCCGGCGCGGAACTTCCTCTGCGTTCTCGCCGTATAACTTAGCGGTTCCCCGGTGCTCCCGCACGGTGTACATTCTCGCCGTCGGCACCCTACATCCGATCCAGCTCCTCCTCCGAGGCCTCGATGGTGCATCTGCTTCCGCTGCTCGCCGCGCTGCAGCAGCAGCCCGTATCCCACGTGACTGCCCCCCCGATCGCAAAGGTGACCATTGTGCCGGCCGAGGTGGCGGTGCAGGTGGGTGACACGGTACGCCTGAAAGTTACCGCCGAGGACTCGGCGGGCCGCCGGATCGCGGACGTAACCGTCCGCTGGTTCCAGTCGGGCGGGTACTTCGAAGGGAGGGTGGACTCGACCGGTCTGGTCACCGGCGGCTCGACCGGCACGATTGCCGTAAGCGCCCTGGTGAGTGCCAAAGCGGGGGGGTCGCCCACCACCGGGTTCGCCCGGGTGACCGTGCTCCCGCAGCCAGCCGCCAAGATCGTTTTTGATCGGCCCGTCTCCAGCCTTTATGCCGGACAGTCGCTGCTGGTGGGCGCGGCTCCGTACGCCGCCAACGACGACCGCCGGTATGATCAGGTGCTCTGGAGCTCCGATGCGCCCGCCGTCGTCTCCGTAAGCCCGGCCGGCCGGCTCACGGCGGGGAAGCCCGGGCGGGCCCGGCTGACCGCCCGGGCCGGCCGCGCTGCCGGATCGTTTTCCGTGACGGTGCGGCCGAATCCGGTCACCCGGGTGCGCATCGAGCCCGCCGCGGCCACCGTCCGCACCGGCGACGTACTTGCCTTTACCTTCCACGCCGCCGACAAGGCCGGCCGGCCCGTGGCCGACATCACGCCTGAATGGGCGCTGAGCCCGGGGAATGCGCAGATCGAGCCGGACGGGCGATTCGTGGCCGACGTACCCGGCACCTACCGGGTCACCGGCATCTTTGCCGGCAAGGCGACGGAAGCGACGGTCGAGGTGACCCCCCGCGATGTCCGCCGCCCCACCACGCTGGTCGGACGGCTCCCGATCACGCAGCGGGCGGCCGAATTCTGGCTCCATCCCGACGGGCGGCACGGCTACCTCACCACCATCGCCGACAGGATGTACGCCGTCGATGTGAGCAATCCGGCCATCCCCAGGATCACCGACTCCGTGGTGGTGGACGCGCGAACCATCAACGACGTGATGACCACGGAGGACGGCAAGTACGGCGTGCTTACCCGGGAGAATGCCTCCACCCGAAAAAACGGCATCGTCATCCTCTCGTTCGAGGACCCGGCGCATCCCCGGCCCATTGCGGAGTTCACCGAGACGGTGTCCGGGGGGGTGCACAGCACCTTCGTGTATCAGGGCTACGTGTACCTCACCGACGATGCCACTGGCTCGCTCCGGGTGATCGACATCCGGGACCCGTACAAGCCGCGACAGGTGGCCCGCTGGCAAACCCGCCCCGACGAGGCCGGCAACTACGTGCACGACGTGGATGTGAAAGACGGCCTGGCGTACCTGAGCTACTGGAACCAGGGACTGGTGATTCTCGATGTCGGCAATGGGATCAAGGGGGGCAGTCCTGAAAACCCGCAGCTGGTCTCGCAATACAAGTACGATCTGAATTCCCTCTATCGCGACGTGGAGGCGGTGGGTGGCCCCGGGTTCATCCGCGGGACCCACACCGCGTGGCGGGCGGGGAAGTACGTCTTCGTGGGCGACGAGGTGTTCTCCGCCAAGCCGCGCCGTACCGAGGGCGGCGGAGTCATCGGTCTGGGCCGCGCGTACGGCCGGCTGCACGTGATCGACGTGACCGATATCGCCCGCCCAAAGGAGGTGGCGTACTACGAGCCGAAGGACGGCGGCAGCCATAATGTGTGGGTGGCGGGGGACACGCTCTACCTGGGCGATTACCAGGGTGGGCTCCGCGTGCTCGACATCTCGGGTGAGCTCAGGGGAGATCTGCAGCGTCAGGGCCGGGAGATTGCGCACGTGGTCACCGGCGATGACATGGGGATGACGCCGAATGCCTCGAATGCCTGGGGCGCGATCTACCGGAACGGTCTCATCTACGTCCCCGACATCAATTCCGGCCTCTGGATTGTGAAGGTCGAGCCAAAGTCGGAGCTGGTGCCGTAAGCGGGTAGGCGGGTGAAGGGGTACGAGCGTAAGCCGGTACCTGGCCGGCTGAGAGCAGCGGGTGCCAACAGCTGCACGCAGCTGCCGGCTTACCTGCTTGCCCACTTCCCCCCCTATATTCTCCACCATGGCCACTCCACAAACCCTGGTCGTTCGCACCTTCACCGATCGTGCGGAAGGCCTCTCCCACTTCGTCCTCCGCGCCGGGGAAGCCCCCCGGGTCCTGGCGTTCGACGATGCGCTCGGGTGCCCGGTGGAGACCGCCCTGGCGGCACTGGAATGGACCGGCGCGGTGGGGATCCTGCAGGACGACGACATGCTGCACGCGGCCCGTCTGACGAGCGAGACGGCTGCCGCGGTCATCGAGCGCAAGGTTCAGGACGGCCGGCGGTATGTCTACCTGGGTCCCCGGCTTGATGCCCCTCCGATGGATGTATTCGAGGGAGCGATCCTGTTCGACGAGCCCGGGGTGAAGGCCGTCGAGTTCACCCAGCGTGCCCATGCCTTGGCGCACTTCCTCCGCGCCACCTCGGGCGCAGGCGCCCTGGTGGCCATGCTGGGGCGGCGGGCGCCCGAGATCCGGCATCTACGCCGCTGGCTCGGTCCCATCATCCAGGAGCTCGATCTGCCCCGGCCACTGGTAGCCGGCTGGTTTGCCGCGAGCTCTGCCGGCTGCCTTTTTTCCTCCCCGGAAGGCGAGCCGACCTACCGCTACATCGAAGTCGGCATGGAGTCATGAGTCGAGCGAGCTGGTTGGTTCTTCTCGTCCTGTATGCTCCCAATCTGGCGGCGCAGACTGTCGTGCAGCCGGAAGTCCCGCTGGATTCCGCCCGGGCATCCGTCCGGGACGCCCTGCTGGTGCTGCGTGACTCACTGGGCGCGATCGATGCGGCCGCAGGGCGGCTGCAGCGGGATTATCGGGCGGCCTCGGGTGCCTCGCTGACCTCCCGGGCTCGAGTCATGGCGGAAGCGTGCGCCGGCTCGGTTCGGACCATCCCCCCGACCCGGACCGCGGTGAGCACTGCCGACGCGTCGAACGACGTTCGCGCCAGGCGCCGGGCCGAGCTACTCCGGGCCCTCGGTCGATTGCACACCGAGCTCAGCCGCTGCCATGTCCAGTTCACAGCCATGGCCCAGCCCGGCGAGGGCGAGCAGGTGCGGGGATACGGAAATGACCGGGCCGTCCGGATCCTGGCCCGGGTGCGAGAGTACGAGCGGGTAGCCGGGAGCTTCCTGGCTGCGATGGGGATCAAGGTGACACCCCGGGGCGCCCGGCCCCGCCCTCTGGCGGGTTAGCGTTCGGTGGGGAATGTGGATTCACATGTCCACATTGTGTGGACGGAGTGCGTAGGACGGCTCGTCTTAGCGAGTTAGGTTTCCACAGTTTCTCCACCTAAAAATGGCGTAACCCGAAGAAAGACGGGCACTTGCGAGATTTGCGCAGGTGCCTATTTTATTGCCACGCGCTCGTCGGAACGTGCTGTGACCCCGTGTCCAGCGGCGGCCGACTGGTGGGTTCGAGCGGGATATCAGGGGAGAGTGCCGACGCAACCAAGGGCTCAGGCATTCGTTGATCCTGGTGATCACTCCGGCTCGGACAGGTGAAGCCAGTCGCGTGCTTCACCCGCCCCGATCTAGCGCCTCGGGGTGCAGTGCGAAAGGTCGGTCCGCGACCCGATCTGACTCGCAGCGCTCGCACGGACGAACCAGGTGGGATGGCCATCCGGCCTGGGGATGGAAGCCAAGGCCTCATCGCGCCCTCCCGAGCGGCGAATCAGCCAACCGGCGGCAGGTGAGAGAAGAACGGCGGCAGCAATGCCCCGACCTCGGGTAGTCCATGTGTGGAGCGGCCGTCTAGCCACGACTAGGCGGCCGTTCCGCTTTTTAGGCCATCGGATAGCTTCCATCCATGAAGCCATTGCGCGTCCTGCTGCTGGATCCAGACCCCGAGCGGCGTGAAGCGCTCGCCTCGGTGTTGAGGCAGGCGCGGCACGAGGCGATACCTGCGCCGGACGCGCGCGCGGCGGCCGAGGCCCTTGCCCAGCCCGGCTTCGACGCCATCCTGCTGGACCTCACCGCACCCGAACTCGATCTTCCCGCACTCCGGCACGCGCTCTTTCCGGACGGCCCGGTTGAGCCCGATGCGCTCCAGGACATCGAGCGCCGCCATCTGGCGCTCACGCTGCGGCACACGGGGGGCAATAAGCGTCGCGCCGCGCACCTGCTGGGAATTTCCCGATCGACGCTGCTCAACAAGGTACGCAAGTACGGCTTGCTGGTCCTGGCGGCGTTGGCCGTCCCGGGCCAGGCCGGCCTGGGGGCTCAAGGCCCCCCAACGCTTCCGCCGGGCCGGGTGGTGGCCGGTACCCTCAGCTTCGATGGACACGCCACCGTGGGGGACTTCGTCGGCAGGACCGACTCGGTGACCGGTGTTATGGCCGGCGGGGCGAGTCTGGCTGCGGCAAGGGGCTGGGTGGAGTCGCCGGTGCGCACCCTCAAGACCGGCGATGGGCGGCGCGACAAGGATCTCAACAAGTCCATGGAGTCGGACAAATATCCGACCATCCGATTCGAGCTGACCGGGACGCGACCGGTCGCTCAGCGAGGCGACAGCATCCCGGTGACGCTGCAGGGCGTGCTGATACTTCACGGCGTCCGCAGGCCTGTGAATCTTCCCGCCGTCATCGTGTTCAGGGGCCGGGACGCCAGGGTTCGCAGTGACTTTCCGGTCAACCTGAAGGACTACCGCATTGGCGGGCTGAGCAAGATGCTCGGCATGCTCAAGATGTCGGAGCACATCGAGGTGCATGTCGATCTCCTGTTCCGGCTCGATCCATCTTCCTGAGGGTTACGCGGGAGTGGCCCGGAGCCGTTGGGGCCTCCGGGCCGGACGCCGGTGCGAAGGGGCCGTCACCCTCCGCCCGTGCGGCCATCAAGGCATGATGCGGGTACGTCCAAGGCGGGAAATCACGACGGCGCGAGTGGCGGAGCCACGGCGCAGACGGAGCGTGGCGTTGGAGAGGCCCAGCGTGAGCCCCTCGGGCGAGAAGGTGAATTGACGAGTGGTTCCCTCGAGAGCGACCTGGGCTGCCCCGGGTCCTGCTTCCGACCAGAATGGTGCGACGCCGTCCCGTGGGCGGATGGTTACGCTGTCCGCCCGCACCGAAAGGACCAGGACCCGGCCCCGAGTAACGGCCATCATTCGGGCGCGCTGATGCGCCGCTACCAGGCGAGCAGCGGCACTCTGGACTTCGATGCCATCGAGAATTATCGAGAGCCGCGGAACGGCAATCCCTACCAGAAGGCCCGTGACTGCAAGAGTCAGCAGTAGCTCGGCGAAGCTGAAACCGTTCCGCATGGGGTCAGCGTACAGTATTCGGCGGTGAGACTGGCATCTTTTTTGTGCCTCCCGGGCCAGCAAGGCGCGGGCCTCCTGAACCGTTGGCGAGCCACCCTTGTGTGGGCTTAGTTCGGAAGCGATACTAACTTCACCCCTGTTTCAGACTCGCCATACGGAAGGACGGCCTTTGTTCACGCCTCAACGCCTGTTCGGTGAGCTTGCTTCGTCGCCGGATGTTCTTGCGCATGAGCCCTTTCTCGAGCGTGCCCGGCTCCAGCGAGAGCGGGACCGCGACGGGGCGGCACGACTTGCGCTGGGCGCATACGTGGTCGCGCGCCTGGTGGACAAGCTGCTGCCCCTCGAGGCGTCCCACGGCGAGCGTGGCGAAGGCTTTGGCTGGCAGCTGGAAGCGGTGCGCCGCCACGTCAACGAGCTTCCCCCGGATGCCCCGGAGACGGCTCACCTGGCGGGTGTGGTCGCGGCCGTGCCCCTCGAGGGGAAGCCGACCTCCGCGCTCTGGATGAGTCTCACCGCCTACGCGTACTTCCTGGAGCAGGAGGGCCGCCTGGCTGAGGCTTTGGAGATGCTCACGCTTGCCGCGCGGGCGCAGGGACCCGAGACCTCCGTCTCCGATTTCACTACCTACGCGCTCACGGCGGGTCGCCTGAACCGTCAGATGGCCCGATGGGACGCCGCCACTCTGTGCTACCAGGCGGCTGAAGAGGCTGCACTCAAGCTCGGCGATCAGGTCCGGGCGCTTCGGGGTCGTCTGGGGCGGGGTGCGGTTGATCGCGGTCTGGGCAACCTTCCGCGCGCTCGTGAGATTGCCGAGAGCGTTGTCCGGGATGCCTCAGGGCTCGATTTGCCCGAGGTGCAGGCTATGGGGTATGCCGACCTGGGCGCTGTGTGCGGTCTCCAGGGGCTGCATCTCGAAGCGCTGCAGGCCCAATATCAGGCATTCCGGCTCACCACGGACCCGCAGCAGCGGGTGCGTGCCCTGGGCGACGTGGCGTATGGCCTGCGCGAGATTGGCGCGCTGCAGGCGGCCCACGTTGCGTTTGGGATTGTGGCCTCCTCCAGCGCCAGCGTGCTCGTGCGCACTAACGCCCAGCTCGAGCTCATGGATCTCGAATCGATCTTTGGTAATCGGGTTGCGTTCGAGCGTTGGCGGGCCGCGGCCGAAGAGCACCGGAGCCGCATGTCACCCAGCATGACCGCCGACTACCATTACAAGCTCGGAAACGGATTCGCGCGCTTCGGGCTGCGCGCCAAGGCGAAGGAAGTCCTGCAGTCCGGGCTGACGGTAGCGGAAACGCACAAGCTGCACGCCTGGTACTTTAAGACCGAGCAGGCGCTCAAGGAGCTGTCAGAAGCTCCCGAACACCTGCTCGTGGACCAAACTGCGTCCGCCTTAAGCCAGGAGCCGGCGGTACGTCAGATGGAGGTGGAGTTGCGAGAGTACGCCGCTACCGCTGCCTTTTAAGCGGTAGAGGCACCTCATCGCGCTACTTCCCGTTGTTGGCTCCCTGGGCCTCTTCAAACGAGACCTGCGGGCTGTCCGAGGGCCCGGTTGCATCGGTCCGGGTGCAGGCGGTGCTCACAGCGGCTGAGGCCAGCAGGGTCAGGGCCAGACCGTAGATCTTCGTGCGAGACATAAAGCATCCCTTTCAGAATTGACGTTGATGCCTGAGGCTGGGTGCCCCGTCAATGTGGGGATGCCGCTGTGGCGTTATTAGGGCCCATTTGCGACAAATAGGGGCCGATTTGCGACATTTGCTTCTCGCCGCAGTTCCCACCGAACGTCTCTTGCGGCTCCGAACGCTCGACCCTGAGCGGTACCAATGGGTCTCGGGGAACGGCTGGCCGGAGTCGGTCGACACGATCCGGGCAAAGCCGGTTGAGATGGCCGTGGTCGATCCCCTGCTGAGTGGGGAGGCCCGAGCCCATGGGATCGAGCGTATCCGGTTGCTCTTCCCGTCGCTGCCCCTTTTGATTTACACCGAGCTGGCCCCGGCCACCGCCTCGGTCCTCCTACAGTTGGGCCGTTCGGGCATCCGGCGAGTGGTCTTTCACCGGTTTGAGGACGCTCCCTCCAGCCTTCGAAGCGCGTTGCAGGCGGAGCTGGAGCAGAGCGCCTCCCAGCAGGTGATGCACGCCGTAGGCGAGGCCCTGCGGGGGTTGCCCCCGGAACTGCTCCAGGCGCTCGAGGCGATGCTCCACGCCGGACATGAGGCGCCCACGGTGACGGCACTGGCCGAGCGGGCCCAGCTCACCCGGCGG
>DASVGF010000095.1:0-5602 GCA_036379675.1 Gemmatimonadales bacterium
GCGCTGCTCCTCGATCTCCCGCGACTGAGCGGCCACCTCGATGGCAAAGTCGGAGGAGAGCGCGAGCGAGCCCAGGTAGGGCGCCAGCAGGTTCCCCACCACCTCGAGGAGCTCGGACCCGGCGTCCGGCCGGCTCCGGACCTCAACCAGCCCGATGGTGGCTTCCTCGTAGTTGAGCGGAAGGCGAACACTGGAACCGTCGGCCGGCACCTGCTCGAGGGAATCGTAGAGCGGCGTACTGGAGAGGGGTGGCGCGGCAACGACACGGAAGCACCCGGTGACGTCGTCCCGAAACCAGATGCTGACCGACTCCGCGGGGACTCCGGTGCGCAGCTCCTCGGCGATACCGGCCAGGGTCTCCTCGACGCCCAGGCCGCCATTCAGCAACCTGGCCACCGAGGCGATGACACCGAGTCCCGTATGGGTCGTCAGCGCGCTCCTCCTCTGGGCGATGCGACCACGGCCACGCTCAGGATTCTCCAGTCTCCGTCGATCCGCCGGAGCACCACGTGCTCCACCCAGTCCCGCTCGAGCGAGCCGGGCCCCGACGGCGTGCGGCGCCGGGTGATGACCCACGCGGCGGCGAGATCACCCTGCTGGCGGAGATCGGTTCGCAGAATCCGCACGTCGAAGTTCCCTGGCGCCACCCCATGCAGCCAGCGGTCGAGCACCCGGAGCGCCGCATCTATGGATACCGCTTGATGGTAGTTGGTTGGGGCGCCCGGACCGATCGGTCCCGAGTACATCCCGTCCTGCCAGAAGAGCGACCGCACCCCCGCCCAATCGCGGCGCGAGAGGCCCCGCTCATAACGGCTGAGAAGCTGGTGGATGGTGTCCTCGTCCCGCCGGGTGCCCGTGGGAGTGCGATCTTCGATTCGGCATCCGAGCGTTCCCAGGAGGCCCAGACACAGCGCCACCTGACACAGACCTCTCAGGCTGACCGTCCGAGCGTCTCCAGCTGGGCCAGGAGCTCGCGATTCTCCCGCCGGCTGCCGGGAGTGTCTTCCGCGTAGGCCCACCGCACCAACCCGTCCGGGCCGATGAGCACGTAGGCCCGGTTGGAGAAGAATTTGTCCTCCAGCAGGGTGCCGTAGCGCCGGCTCACGTCGCGCTTGAAGTCGCTGAGCAGGTCCACCGAGATATGCTCCTTGGCCTTGAACTCCCGCAGGGTGGGCACCGAGTCCACGCTGATCGGAAGTACCTCCGTGTTGGCATCGCGGAACCGGCCGTAATCCTCCGTCAGAGCGCACATCTCCTGGGTACAGACCTTGGTGAAAGCCAGCGGAAAGAACGCGAGCAGCACGTTCTTTCCGCGCAAGGTGGACAGGGTGACGTCGGTGCCCGAGGTGGATGGGAGGGTAAAGTCCGGCGCGGGAGACCCCACCGCCGGAAGCGCCGCCGCCGCGAGACCGGTCACCGCCGGGCCATTTCGCGGCTCTGAGCCTTCTCGAAGCGCCGGCTGATGTCGGTCCAGTTGACGACGTTCCACCAGGAGGCCACGTAGTCGGGGCGCCGGTTCTGGTATTTCAGGTAGTAGGCATGCTCCCACACGTCGCAGCCGAGCACCGGCACTTTTCCTTCCATGATCGGAGTGTCCTGGTTCGGGGTGCTCTCGATCGAGAGCTTGCCGCTCCGGTCGCTGATCAGCCATCCCCATCCGCTGCCGAAGCGATCCACGCACGCCTTGCCGAACTGCTCCTTGAAGGCCGGGAGCGAGCCGAAAGCCTTGTTGATGGCATCGGCCAGCGCGCCACCCGGCTCTTTCGCACCCCCCGGGGCCATCATTTCCCAGAAGATGGTATGGTTGAAATGCCCGCCGCCGTTATTCCGCACTTTAGCGCGGACTGCCTCGGGAACCTTGCTGAGATTCGCGAGCAGCTCTTCGATCGGCATCTTCTGAAGATCGGTATGCGGCTCGAGCGCGGCGTTCAGGTTGTTCACGTAGGCGGCGTGATGCTTGTCGTGATGCAAGCGCATCGTCTGTTCGTCGATATGCGGCTCGAGCGCCTTGTAGTCGTACGGCAGGGGGGGAAGGGTGAAGGCCATGACTGACTCCTTACAAGAAGAACCTGCTGAATCCCGAATGACTTACCCGTCTGAGTCGGGCGAAATATGATTCCGGGCCAAAGGGGGGTCAACGACATGAGTGCTCCGCAGCAGCCGCTCACGCGGGTGGGGCCGGTCTACCTGGTCGATCGGATGCCTGGCCTGCACGACCGGCTGATCACCATGCTGCGGAGTCTGAAGCCGTCGGATTGGGACCGGCCCACGGCGTGCGCGCTGTGGTCGGTCAAGGACATCACCGCCCATCTCCTCGACACCAGTCTCAGGCGTCTGTCGTTGGGACGGGACGGCCTCAGCGCTGCCCCCGTTCCCGCTCCGGCCGATTACGCCGAGCTGGTGGCCTATCTCAACCGGCTGAACGCGGAGTGGACGGCCGCGTGCCGCCGGCTCAGCCCCCAGGTGCTGATCGAGTTGCTGGAGGACGCGGGCCCCCGGCTGCACGACTTCCTCCGGTCGCTGGACCCCCATGGTTCGGCGCTCTTTCCCGTGAGCTGGGCGGGGGACGAACGATCTCCGGTCTGGTTCGACATCGGCCGGGAATACACTGAGCAGTGGCTGCACCAGCAGCAGATCCGGGAAGCCGTGGGCACTGACCTCCTGTCGGGACGAGAGTGGCTCCATCCCACCCTGGATATCTTCGTTCGAGCCCTTCCCTTCACCTATAGGGAGGTGGCAGGGCAGCCCGGGCTCAGCGTCCGCTTCGCGATCTCGGGCCCAGCCGGCGGGGTATGGACCCTGGTGCGGAACGCCAGGGGATGGGACCTGTTCGTGGGTCAGGACCGCGAACCCAGCGCCCAGGTGCAGCTGGATCAGGAAACGGCCTGGAAACTCTTTTCCAAGGGACTGTCCACCCAGGCCGCTCGACAGCACATCCATATAGAGGGAGACCGGCGGCTGGGAGAGCCGGTCTTTCGTTCTCTCGCCGTGATGGCCTGACCGGGTCGGTTGTGGATCACATTTTGCACGGTCAGGGGTCGGGCGAGCACAGCACCACCTCACCAGGAATGCTGTCTCTACTCTGACTAATCGATCCGCTGATGGGAGGCGTGCCGGTCGGACGACCGTCGCCTCCGTCCGGTATAACGCAAGCGTCGCGGCCATCTGCAAGGCCAACAGAGGCCTTTCTCCAACCCCAGGCGCCACGGAAGGGACCAGCACAGTGACAGTCGCGATCGACCTCAATCCGGCGGCGGCCGCCAAAGCGTTCCTGGACCACGCCAAGGCACAGCGCGGGCAGCTGGTCAAACGGAAGACTTGGCGGCCCGCCAGCGAGCTGGCAGTGGACCTCGGGACGGCCAACACCCTGGTATATGTGAAGGGCGAAGGCGTCGTGCTCAACGAGCCGTCGGTGGCCGCCGTGGATCAGGCCGGCAACATCCTGGGCATTGGTTTGGAGGCCAAGCGCATGCTGGGGCGGACCCCCGAAGGCATCACGGCCGTCCGCCCGATGAAAGACGGCGTCATCGCCGACTTCCACGTCGCCGAGAAGATGCTGCGCCACTTCCTGCGGATGGTCATCGACCGGACGTTCTTCCGGGTCAAGCCCACCGTCATCGTCTGCGTGCCGTCCGGCATCACCGAAGTCGAGCGCCGGGCCGTCCGCGACTCCGCCCAATCCGCCGGCGTCAAGAAGCTGCTGATGGTGGCGGAGCCCATGGCCGCGGCCATCGGTGTGGGCCTCCCGGTGGACACGCCGGTAGGCAGCATGGTCATCGATATCGGCGGCGGCACCACCAACATCGCGGTGATCGCTTTATCCGGCATTGTGTGCGATGCTTCCATCCGCACCGGTGGCGATGAGCTCGACCAGGCCATCGTGCAGTTCATGCGGAAGACGTACAGCCTGCTCATCGGTGAGCCCACGGCGGAGCGGATCAAGGTAGATCTGGGGTCCGCCGTGCAGCTGGAGCGTGAGGGAGAAATGGATGTGAAGGGCCGTGACCTCGTCTCCGGCCTTCCCAAGACCATCCGGATCGATTCGGCCGGCGTGCGTGATGCCATTCACGAGCCCGTCTCGCAGATCGTCAACGCGGTCCGGCGGGCGCTGGAGATGACCCCTCCTGAGCTGGCCAGCGACGTGCTCGAGCATGGTATCATGCTCACGGGCGGCGGCTCGCTGATTCGCGGCCTGGACCAGCGCCTGATGGACGAGACCGGGTTGCCGGTCCGCGTGGATGAGGATCCGTTAACCTCGGTCGTTCGGGGCACCGGACGGATACTGGACGACTTCGACCGGTACGGCATGGTTCTAAGTACCTGAGCAATCCCGGGCTCCGCCCGGGCCTACCCGTCCCCACACCGGCATCCCCGCCCACGGGCGAGGGTGCCGGTGTGTGGTCTTTGTAGCTATCCTCCCGCTTCATGACCAACTCATCGGAGTCTCCCGGGGTCGAGACAGTCGCCCCGTGGGTCGAGAACCTCGCGCGGGTCGGCTACGCCGCCAAGGCGCTCCTCTACATCACGATCGGCATCCTTGCCGCCCAGGCGGGCCTGGGTCGGGGTGGCCGCACGACCGACACTGAAGGCGCCATGCAGGCCATGTATGGGGTGACGCTGGGGCGGTTGGTGCTGCTTATCGTCGCCGCCGGCCTCCTGGGCTACGCGCTCTGGCGCCTGGTCGAAGCGGTCCTCGACCCAGAGCGGCGCGGCGTCGGGTTCAAGGGAACCGCCCTCAGGCTCGGCTTTGCCGGCCGGGCGGTGTTTCACGGCGCGTTGGGCATTGCCGCGCTGCGTCTGGCCGCCGGGGACTTATCCGGTGGGGGCAACGGCCACCCGCGGTACTGGACCGAGCGCGCCTTCGGGCTGCCCGGAGGCCAGTTGCTGGTATGGGTGGCCGCCGCCTCCATTATAGGATACGGGCTCTACCAGCTCTATCGGGCCTGGGCCCCCAAGCTGGGACGGCAACTCCAGCTGGACCGGATCCCCGAGGGTGCGGTGGGGGTGCTCGTAGGCGTCAGCCGGTTCGGCATCGCGGCCCGGGGGGTGGTCTTCTGCCTCATCGGCTTCTTTCTGGCTCGGGCAGCCGCCCAGCACGATGCCGGTGAGGCCGGCGGCGTGCGCGAATCCCTGGGCGCGGTGGCAAGCTGGGGCCGTTGGCCATTCGTGGTGGTGGCCCTTGGTCTGGTTGCTTATGGGGTGTACGAGCTCGTCAATGCCCGGTTCAGGCGCATCCGGGTGGCGTGAAACCCGAAGGCCCCACCGACTGGGATGTCGATGGGGCCTTCATTCAATGGAGCGGACCGGGATCGAACCGGCGACCCCCTGCTTGCAAAGCAGGTGCTCTCCCAGCTGAGCTACCGCCCCGAAGAGGCAACTGCCCTGCAAGTTAGCAGCCTCAGGAGCCCGTCCCAAGTGAAGCCGGGAAAGCTCAGAACCCGCCGCCTGCCAGCGACGGCGGGCCCTGGTTACCGCTAGCGAGTTGTCGCGTGCACCCCGACGACGACGTCGGTGAAATCCGGCTCGCCGGGTGCGCCGGGATGATCCCCATCCTCGAAACTGAGCGTCCAGTCGGGGAAGTTCCCGGTCAGCTGCCCGGCCG
>DASVGF010000096.1:0-4986 GCA_036379675.1 Gemmatimonadales bacterium
CCCTGAGCAGGTTGTACACCGGATTGTCCGTCCCGGTGGCCGACCCCACCGGATCATCCACCGCGGTCAGCAGCGCCAAGTCGGTACCGAACGCCTTGCCGGTGAGCTTGGCGGCCGCGACCGGCTGGATGATCCGGCGGGTGTAGATCAGCTGGTTCGGGGTGGTGAACTGCTCGATGCCGTCGAGGAAGAAGGGCCGCTTCTCGGAGAAGAAGATTTCCTGCCGGGGATCGAAGGCGAACTGTTGAGCGTCCGATTCGACCTGGGAGAAGTCAGGATTGGCCGTTCCATTGAGCGTGAGGTTATTGGTGACACCCCACCGGACCGTGCCGCCCAGCTCCGGCCGCCCCCCCGAGTAATCCCACCCGCCAATCGACTCGGTGCCAGTCGTTCTGGAGGTGAGTGAGGGGGTAAAATCCAGCACCACGCCGCGGTGCAGGTCGGTGAGGCCAACCAGCCGACCAGACTGCGCCAGAAACGAGGCGCTGGCCCGCTTGGCGGGAGTCCAGGAATCCTCCCGGCCCGAATGCTGTACCATCCGGACCACGTTGATTCCCCAGCTCTGTTGTTGCTTCGGCTGGAACCGGAGGCTCTTGAAGGGGATCCGGACCTCCACCTCGTAGCCCGTCTCAGTGAGCCGCCCCCTGGACTCGAACACGAAATCCGGGCTGAGGTCCGCGGCCTCACGCTTTACGACGGCGTTGTTGAAGCCGTTCCCGCTGGTGGCCCCGGTCTCGACCAGGGCGCCATCCGACTGGACCCCGTAGGGATTGACCGCAAAGACGCTGGCCTGCCTCCCGTCGTTGAAGGTGCTGAGCAGAATCTGTATGTGGTCGTCGGCGGCGATCCGGTCCCGGTCCGCGAGCGTGGCGTGAACCGCCCCGTGAGATTCGTAGGCGCGGATGCCGAAATACATGCCTGTGGGCGAGTACCAGACCAGGACGTGGGTGGAGTCGGCAGCCGGCAGCCCATCGGTGGGAGAAAACTGGGAGAAGCCGGTGAGCAGGGCAGCCTCGGCCCAGACCGGCTCGTCCAGCTTCCCGTCTATACCGGCCGCCGCCTCGACCCGGGGCACCTGCACGTCCAGCTCCCCCGCCCGGCCGTTGTAAACGGTGGGCAAATCGGCTGGGGGCGCGGCCAGTGACAGAAGAGTGGCGACAAGCATGGGCTGCTAATCGTTACGGTTCCGGCTGTCCGGCAGTTTCGAAACCGACGGTGTGACATGGTAGCCACCCAGGTGGCCGTTCGCCATGGCAGGTGCAGTCCAGGGGGCCGGTGGAGCCGCTTATATTCCCGGCAGGGACGCCGGCGGGCGGACCAGCCTAACTGCCCGGAGTGGAGCATGGTCGTGAGAATTGTGGGAGCACTGGTATTGGCCCTGACGCTGGGGGGCAGCGCCGCGGCGCAAACCAAGCCGGCCAAGGCCCGCGAGCCCGTCTCCAGCGGACGGACGCTCACTGAATGGATCGAAGACCTCAAGGCACCCGCGCCGCAGACGCGGAACGCGGCCGCCTATGAGATCGCGGGCATGGGGCCGGCCGCCGTGGCGGCTGTCCCCGCCCTGATTGCCACCCTGGACGACCCAATCGCTGCCGTACGGTTTCCCGCCATCATCGCGCTGCTGGAGATAGGGCCGGCTGCCAAGGCCGCCGTCCCCCGGCTGCAGCAGATGGAGGACGAGGAGATCAACGATGAGATCGCGGCGGCGGCCCGGAGGGCATTGAAGCGTATACAGCCGGAGGCGGCACCCCCTCCCCCGTGAGGCGCCGGAGTACGGGCACCAGCACTGCGAGCAGCAGGGCCGCCAGGAGGCAGGAGCACACGAAGATAAGGAAGAAATCGGCCTGCCCACCCAGGATGCGAAACACTTCTCCCCGCTCGATCCGCTCTATCATTCCCGCCATATAGCCGCCGAGGATGTTGGCGGCAAAGTTCGCGGCGAGCCAGCCCCCCATCAGCATGGAGGCAAACCTGACCGGCGCGGTCTGGCTCACGAACGAGATGCCCACCGGCAGGAAGCAAAGCTCGCCACAGCTGTATACGAAATAGAACGCGACCAGAAACCAGGGGCTCACCCGGGCGCCCGTGTCGCTCTCTGCTGCGCCGATCACCACGATGACAAAGGCCAGGCCGAGGAGCGCGAGCCCCAGGGCCATTTTCGCGGGCGTGCTCGGAGCCCGGGCACCCAGCCGCCGCCATAGCGCTGCCACGAACGGCGCCAGCAGCAGGATGAAGAGCGGGTTGACGGCCAGAAACCACGCAGCCGGGATCTGGCCCCCCGGCAGCAGCCGGCTCAGCCACCCATTCACCGTGCGTTCGGTGCGATGCGCCGCGAACAGGTTGAGCGAGGAGCCGGCCTGCTCGAAGGCAAGCCAGAAGAACACCACGAACACCGTGATGATGGCGATCGCGAGGATCCGGTGCTGCTCGTCTCGGGTCAGGGGAAGGCGGCTCGGGGTAGATCCGTCGCTGCGCCCGCGTCGCCGGGTGGGCGGAGCACCAATCCCCCGCAGCGGCCCTTGCCGCGCCCACAGGAAAAATCCCAGCCCGATCAGCATGGCCATGCCGGCCACGCCGAACCCATAAGCCCAGCCGTATCGCGGGTTGGCTGCAAACCAGGCGCAGGCCAGCGGGCCGAGCAGCGCCCCGATGTTGATAGACATGTAGTACACGGTAAAGCCGGAGTCGCGCCGGCCGTCTCCCGCCTGATAGAGCTGACCCACCATCGTATAGCCGTTGGGCTTGAAGAAGCCGGTTCCCACGACGATCAGCCCCAGTCCGGTGTAGAAGCCGAGCCCGGCCGGGCCCATTGCCAGTGCGAAGTACCCGGCAGTGAGCAGCGATCCGCCGATAACGAGAGCACGGCCGGTGCCCAGGTAGCGGTCGGCCAGCCAGCCACCCAGCACGGGGGTGAGATATACCAGGCCGATGAACCAGCCATACAGCCGACCCGCCCGTTCCAGGGTCCAGCCCGGGCCGCCGCTGGTGGTATCGATGAGGTAGAGGATGAGCAGGCCGCGCATCCCGTAGTACGCGAAGCGCTCCCAGAGCTCCGTGACGAACAGCGCCGGGAGACCTGCGGGGTGAGCTATCGGGGGACCTCGGCTTCGATCAGTGATTGGAGCAGCGCCCTCACCGAGGGGACGCTGTCGAGCCGGAAGCGCGCGCGGGTAGCGCCGGGGCCCACCCGGATCGTGATTGCGTCGGGTGGAAGGACCGCGAAAAGATCTTCGTCAGTGCGATCGTCGCCGATGGCCAGGATCGTGGTCGAGGCCAGCTTCTCCGGCGGGACCGGTGGCACAATGCGGCCCTTATGTATCCCGTAGGGCCTGATCTCGACCACCTTGTGACCGGCCAGGATTTCCACTGGCTGGTTGCTCAGGAGCTGAGTCAGGTGGAGCCGGAGCTCGTTGGCGCGCCGGGCTCCCGCGTCCTGGTCCGCCATCCGGTAGTGCCACGCAAGCGCCACCGCCTTCACCTCGATCAGCGAGCCCGGAGTCCTGGCGGTGATATCGCGCAAGATGGCCAGGGCTGGCTCCCGCCAGCCTCCCCCGAGCTCGCCGTTCGGAGTCCACTCGCCACCTTCCGGCTGCCGTGACCAGAAGCCGTGCTCGGCGTGGAGTCCGATCGGCAACCCGCCCAGCCACTGCTCCAGCGCCTCCCGGGCCCGGCCGCTGACGATGTGGAGCTGGGTGCGGGGACGCGCCGCCAGGCCGCTCAACAGCTCCAGCAGAGCCGCATCGGGGCGCGCGAGCTCGGGGGTCTGGGTGTACGGCACGAGAGTGCCGTCGTAGTCGATGAGGGCAATCAGATCTTCGGCATCCCTGAGCCGCGCCTGCAGTGCCTGGCGTGCAGCCAGAGCGCCGGCCGGGCGATGGGATGAGGGAGCGCGGACGGTGACCGTCTCGAGCTGCTCCAGGAAGCTTGCGGCCCAGCGGTGCACGTCGTACGCCTCAACCCGGGCCCGCAGCGGGGTCAGCCGGCTGCGGCGCTCCTCGGCGCTCATGGTGAGCGCGCGGTAACAGGCCTCCGCCGTTCCGTTCACGTCGTAGGGATTTACCTGCAGCGCTTCCGGCAGCTCCCACGACGCACCGGCAAACTCGCTCAGCACCAGGACTCCGTCTCCATCGGTCCGCGAGGCGATGAACTCCTTGGCCACCAGATTCATTCCATCGCGGAGCGGAGTGACCAGCATGACGTCCGCTGCGCGGTAGAGCGCGACCAGCTCGGCCTCTGACAGCCCGCGGTAGATGTAGTGGACCGGCACCCAGCGCGGCGTGCCGAAGTCGCCATTGATGCGTCCGACCATGCCGTCCACCAGGGCCCGGAAATCCTGGTACGCCTCCACGCCGGTGCGTGAGGGCACCGCCACCTGCACCAGCCGCACCCGCTCCCGAAGATCGGGGTGATTCTGCAGCATCTTCTCGAATGAGAGCAGCCGGCGGGGAATGCCCTTGGTGTAGTCCAGGCGGTCCACTCCCACCACCAGACGGACACTCCCATCGCCCCGCAACCCAGCCACCTCCTGCAGCACTGCGGGCTCCTTGGCCAGGTTCCCGAACGTGGCCGCATCGATGCCCATCGGAAACACGCCGAGCCGCACCTCCCGGTCGGGCAGCTGCACCCGATCGATGTCCACCGTGAGGCCCAGGATCTGGGTCAGCGAAGCGGCAAAATGCCGCAGATACGCCGGGGTGTGGAAGCCAACCAGGTCGGCGCCGAGGAGGCCCCGCAACAGCCGGTCGCGCTCGGGCAGGGTGCGGAACAGCTCCTCGGAGGGAAAGGGGATATGGAGGAAGAAGCCGATCTTGGCCTCGGGGAACCGCTGGCGAAGCAGACCGGGCAACAGCAACAGCTGGTAATCGTGCACCCAGATGAGATCGCCCGGCCGGTAATGCTGGGCGACCATGTCGGCGAACCGCTCGTTCACCTCGGCGTACGGCTCCCAGTCCCGGACGTGCAGCGGCACCTGGTCCAGCAGGTAGT
>DASVGF010000097.1:0-35375 GCA_036379675.1 Gemmatimonadales bacterium
TGCCATCGGGATCATCGCTCTGGCCGTCGAACTCGCAGTCCAGCTCGTCGCATTGCCAGGTAAACTCGACCGTCGGCGGCTGGTTGGGTGGCGGAGGAGCCTCCACGTCAACGCCGGCGGTGCTCTCATCCGTCCCGCCCAGGTTGTCGGTGACCGTGAGCGTGACCTGATATTCTCCGGGGCCCGGGAACGTATGAGCCGGATTCCGCTCGTTGGACGAGCCTGTTCCCCCGAAGTTCCAGCTCCAGCTCACCACGTTGCCGTCGCTGTCAGTGCTCGCGTCCGTGAACTGGCAGGTTAGCCCCTCGCAGTTCCAGTTGTAGTCAGCGTCCGGGGCTCGGTTTTGCGGCGGAGGCGGACCGTTCACGGTGATCGTCTGCGCGGTGGAGTTCGTGGCACCCTCATCGTCGGTGACGGTGAGCGCTACCTGGTAGGTGCCTGCCCCGGCATAGACGTGTGAGGGATTTCTCTCGTTGGCGCCGCTCCCGTCGCCGAAGTTCCAGCTATAACCGACGATGTTGCCGTCCGGATCGCTGCTGCCATCGGTAAACGAGCAGCTCAGGCTCTGGCAGCTGACGGTGAATGAGGCCGTCGGGAATCGGTTCGCGGGCGGCCCGACGTTGATCGGGGTGGACGTCACGCCCGCGTACCCCTCAGCCGAGAAGAACAGGGTCCGGATCCCGGCGTCACCGGTGATGGCCAGATCGGTGAATACGGCCCGGCCGTTGCCATCGGTGCTCTGGACCAGCGTGCCCAGCAGTTCGCCGCCTCCGGTCCCCAGGCTCACCCTCACCTGGACACCGGCAGCGCCGGTCGGATTGCCGCGAGAGTCGCGCAGCTGGATCACCGGCTGGCGGTCGAAGGGCACCCCGTTGCCGGCCGAGCTGGAAGGCTGGGTACTGATGGAGAGCGCCGCCGGCGCGCCTGCGGTTGCGGTAGCCTTGAAGCTGATGAAGCCGACGCCCGAGACGACGGCGTCGATCCGCTGCTCCCCCAGCGTCTCACCCAGGGTCCACCGGGTCGTAGCCCGTCCGTTCCCGTCGGTTGCGGTGTTCTCCGGACTGGCCGAGCCACCCCCGGTCGCCACCACCCAGCTGAGACCGGTGCCCGAAACCCCGTTCCCATCGGCATCCACCAGGCGCACCACCAGCTCGTTCGGTACCGCCGTGCCGGCAGCGGCGGTCTGCTCGTTACCCGACTCGATCACCAGGCGGGACGCGTTGCCCGCGATGGCGGTATGAGTGAAGACGACCGGCGAGCCGGCCAGTCCTTCCGAGGTGGCTACGGTGGTCTGGACGCCGACCGCGGGTCCCAGGACCCGCTCGACCCGAGCTCGGCCGTCCTCGCCGGTCCGGACGGTAGCCTGGCTGACACTGCCGCCGCCCACCGCACTCCAGTTGATCTGTACGTCGGGGACAGGATTGCCGAAGCCGTCGGTCACCTCCACCACCAGCCGGTCGTCGAGCGGCTGGCCTACGTGCCCCGTCTGGTCCTCGCCGGCTACCGCGGCCATGCTGTTGGCGCTCTCGGAGAGCGCGGTGGCGCTGAAGGTGGTGACGATCGGCTGCCGCCCCTCGTCGGTCACCACTCGAGCCCTCCCGGTCTGGCGGCCGATAGTGGTCCCCAGCACCAGCTGGGCTTCGGCCTGGCCCTCGGAATTGGTCTCGGTGGCTTCGGGAATGACATCGGCCCCGGCCCCGGCCCCGCCAAATTCGAACGCCACCGGAGCACCTTCGACCGGGCGTCCGCGGGAGTCGGTCACGAGTACCACGACCGCCTCGGCCAGGGGCTCCCCTACCCTCCCGCTCTGGCCATCCCCTTCGAGCACCTCGATGGCGGTCGGCTGCCCATCCCCGGGCAGGATGAGCTGTTCGCCGCCGCCGCACCCGCCGAGCATGAGGAGCGAAAGGACGAGTAGACGGAGGTGGCTCGTTTTCATTTATAGTCGTGCTTCAGGGGAAGCCGGAGATTTTACAGTAGATGCGAATGTACGGCTGTCCTTCAGGCCGCGACGTGACGGGTAGCACGCTCGGAGTCACGAGTCACGCGTCACGAGTCCGGTTGCGGAGTGTGAGTGAGTACCCCTAAGCCTGGAATCAGCTCACCCTGGTTCGCGACTCGCGACTCGCGACGCGTCACTACCTCTCCAACTCCCGCCTGTCCCAACCCGCCAGCCCGGCCCCCGCCTCATACGTGCTTTGGAGGAAGCCGAGCAACAGGTGCCGAGGACGCGGAGCCAGGCGGACCGCCTCGTACGGCAGGACGAACTCGCGGAGGTCCTGGTGGTAATACGCCGCACCCGGAAGGACCGGCACATCCCGGTAGCCCGGCGGTTCGGGATAGCTATAGGAGTAGAAGGCGGCCTCCGGCAGCGGCCCTCCCCCCGGCCACCAGCCGGCGCTGATGCATTCGTGAGAATAAGCCTCCCGGGCCACCCGATCCGGAAGATGGGGGATCCCGCCGGGGTGCGGCGGCGCCCGCCGGCCGGAGAAGCGGGTGCAGGCCAGGTCGAACGCTCCCCAGAAGAAGTGGACCGGACTGCACTTCCCGATGAACCGCGCGCGAAACTCCTGGCACACGGCTGCCGATCGGAGCAGGATGCGCCAGCAGCGGTTGGCGGCGTCGGGGTCGTAGGAGCGGTGTTGCTCGTCTTCGGGAAAGGGGAGCTCGTCTTCCATCTCGCAGGGCACCGGCCGGATGGAGACCCGAATGCCCAGCGACTCGAGGGTCGTAAGGTACTCCCGGTAGAAGTCGGCGACGCTCCGGGGCGCCAGCGGCAGAGCTCGGCTGCCTCCGTCGCTCGTATGGATCAGCAGCCGGTGTTCCAGGAAATCGAACTCGGCCTCGAGCGCACGGGTCCCGTACGGCATCGGCGACGTGGTGAGGCCTCGTGCGGTCGGGTAGAGGGTGACATGCCACGAGTGATTGATGGGAGCAGCCAGCGCCAGCCGGGTCTTGCCCACCACCTGCACCCAGCGCTGCAGCGTGTTTAGCGTGTCCTTCCACTCGGCCAGCGGAAGGCTGGGCCAGGGATCGCTGTCGTGGTCGCGGGAGACTTCGAGGGTGGGGGCTTCGGACGGCATTGGGGGCTCGGGACCTGAGGATTGCGGAACATACGTCGCCGGAGCGCACCCCGACAGGAGTGGTGAGCTACGCGATAGCCCCCTTTAGGAAGGAGTGAAGGCGCCGGGAAACGAGGCGCCCGCGCCGAAGGACGTCCCGCACATTGGAGAGTGAGTCGGAATCAGCCAATGCACGTCGCAAGTGCCTGGTCCGAGACCGCCTCGTAATACTCGAAGCCAAAGAAAAAGGTGTCCGCCTGTCAGAAGCGTTCGGTACTTTGAGATACGCGGGGAGTGTTGAGAATGGCGTAAGTCTAATGGGCCCTCTGGGATTCGAACCCAGGACCTACGGATTATGAGTCCGCTGCTCTAACCGTCTGAGCTAAGGGCCCGGCGCCGAAACATCGGCCTCAGCAGCACCGGGCACAAGTCCGTAGACGGTTGCTAGTGGTGCTGCTCCTGGGGGAGGAGGTTTCGCACCGCCTTCGACAGATCCTCGATGCCGAAGGGCTTCTGAAGGAACCGCCGGGCCATCTCGCCCTGGGGCTTCTCGTAGGCGGAGATGTAGAGCACCGGCGGGGGAGACGGCAGTTGGGCCACTTCTACCGCAAAAGCGTGGCCGCCCATGCCCGGCATGACGAGGTCGGTAATGACCAGCGATACCTTGCGGCGGGTGGTGCGGAGGATGTCGAGCGCCTCCTCACCGTCATTGGCCAGGAGGACGTGATACCCCTCGCCGGTCAGGGCCCGCTCCACATATTTCCGGGCGATCGCCTCATCGTCCACCACCAGAATGGTCGGTCCCATCCTTCGTCCCCCTGGCAAAGGGCGGATGGCTCGCGGTCATCCGGCCCGGATTTTTTCGTACAGCTCGATGTGCCGCTCCGCCATGGCCGTCTGGGTAAACTTTTCGGCTACCCGCTTGCGGCCCGCTTCTCCCATGGTCCGGCGCCGGGCGCTGTCGCGGCTCAGCAGCTCGAGCGCCCGGGACAGCGCGGTCACGTCGCGCAGCGGCACCTCCAGGCCGGTGACCCCCGGGACATTCACCTCCCGCACCGCGCTGGGAAGTGCCGTGGTGATGACCGGACGTCCTGCCGCCATGGCCTCCAGGACCACCAGCCCGAACATCTCCTCGACGGTCACCGACGGCAGCACCAGGAAATCGGCGTCCGCCATCCGCCGGGGAAGATCGTCATCTGGAGTTTCGCCATACCAGCGCACCCTGTCTGTGACGGCGAGCGCACGGGCCATGGTCTTGAGCCGGGGGCCCTCGGGTCCCGACCCGACGATGTCCAGCCGGAGCTCGGGGACCCGTTCCAGGGCGCGAAGGAGGATGTCCAGTCCCTTGTAGGCGACCAGCCGCCCGATGAAAATGGCCCGCGGCGGGGCGCCTGGCGGGGGTGGTGGGACATTCTGCCACCGGGTCTGGTCGATCCCGAACGGGATGACCTCGACCTTGCTCTCGAACCCGCGAAGCTCGGTGGACAGTGCCAGGTGCGCCCGGCTGGGCACCACGACGGCCCGGGCCCGCCGGATCACGAGGCGGGTCATGGGACGGTAGATCGAGCGGAGGGCGTCGGCATGCTGGGTGACGACGACGGGGGTGCGGCCGGCCCGAAGCAGGCAGGCCAGGTCGGCCAGCGGGTGGGGATGGTGCAGGTGGATGATATCGGCCCGCTTCCAGGCGGCCGCGATATAGCCGGGCGCGATCTCCTGGGAGCCGAGCGCGGCGAAGGAGAAGGCGCGCGTGACCAGCGACCGGTGGCGCCCGGGATCGGCGCTCCAGCCCCGGCTCTCGACCGCCACGACCTCCACCTGGTGGCCGAGATTGGCGGCGCCTTCCGCCAGGGTCTGGACCACGCGCTCCATGCCGCCGGACCGGGGCCAGTAATACTTCGCGAGGTGCAGGATGCGCATGGCTCGGCATTACCTCGGTGGTCGGTGCGGCCCCGCGGCTATATTCCCACCTGATTCGGCAACTTCACCAGAGATCCCAACCGGTGTCAACCTGACAACTCGCTCTCTTCGGATTTCATAGCGTGCGCGCGGTTATCGTCTCTCATCGCTACGTCGATCCGGCCGTGCGTGGCAAGCTGCAGGCGCTTACCCGTATGGGGGCCACCCTCGCTGTAGGGGTCCCGGACCGCTGGCTTTCGGCGGACGGGACCCAGCAGACCACCACGCGCGGTCAGGACGGAGGGCTCACCATCGTGCCTATCGCCGTGCGCGGCGCAGTGACCACGCCGGGACAGCTCAGCTGGAACGCAAAGGCCGTGCGCGCTCTCCTGTCCGACTTTCGACCCGATGTGGTGCACGTCGAGGAGGAGCCGTGGACCCAACCGGCCACGCTCACCCTTCGGATGGCGAGGAAATTGGGTATCCCCAGCACGATCACGACGGCGGAGAGTGTGTCGCTCAGCCACACTATAGGAGAGCGGCTCCGCCGCGAGCGCAGTCTCCGCCTGGCCACGGGCGTGATCGGCACCACCCGGCTGGCCATGACGTTGGCCACCAGGCGGCGGCCGACCGCGCCGCGCCTGGCTCTGCCTCAGATGGGGGTCACGCCTCCCCCGCCCAATGCCCGCGATCCGCACCCCGGCCTGGCCATCGGTTTCGTCGGCCGGCTGGTGCCGGAGCGGGGGCTGGACCTCCTCTTCCGGGCCTGCGTGGGGTTGGCGGGCAAGTGGAGCCTCAGCGTGGTGGGCACCGGCCCCTCGCAGGAGGAGCTGGAGCAGCTGGCGCAACGCCTCGGCATCGCGGCCCGCATCTCGTGGCTTGGCGCCCTGCCCCGGCAGGAGGTCGAGCAGATCTGGCCCAAGCTGGACTGCGTGGTGCTCCCGTCCCGCACCACCGAGCGCTGGGTCATGACGGTCGGAAAGGCGGCCCTTCACGCCATGGCCCACGGTGTCGCGGTGGTGGGCACCGACTCCGGCGCGCTGCCCGAGCTGGTCGGCGATGCCGGCCGCATCGTGCCGGAAGAGGACGTGCCGGGGTTGGCCGCCATCCTGCAGGAGTTTTACGCGGAGCGCTCCGAGTGCGAACGGCTGGGCTCGATCGGACGGCGGCGCGTCATGGAGGAATTTTCCGACGATGCCATCGCCCGGAAACTCCTCACCTTCTGGCGCACATTGACACCTGCAACCGCTTGACTTCGGGTAACTTACGAGCGATCTTCGCCTTCCCATGTCTAGTGTGAGTCGGATGCTTCGCCCCGCCGGAGTCGCCGCGTGCCTCCTCGGCTGGACGGCGCTTGGTTCAGCCCCTCTCGCGGCCCAAATCCCGAGCCAGATCAATCCCGGCCAGCTGCCGTCGCCTGACCAGGCGCGCCAGGCGCTTTCCAATCCGGAGCTGGTGAGGCGCCTGCGCCAGCGGCTCCTCCAGTCGGGGATGACCCCGGATCAGGTACGCGACCGGCTCAGGGCGGCCGGCTATCCCGAAACCATTCTCGATGAGTACCTCACCGGCGCAGACACCACCCGCTCGGTCAGGCCCGGCGCCAAGACGCTGGATGCGGTGCGGGCCCTCGGAATTCTGAGCGAGGCAGAGGCCGATTCGCTTCAGCTGCAGGACTCGCTGATGGTGATGTCGGATTCGCTGCAGCGGGTGCTCGATTCGCTGCGCCTCGTGCGAGCGGATTCGGCGCGGGCCGATTCGCTGGCCGATTCCGTCCGCGTGCTCCGGGGAGCGGGACTGAAGCTGTTCGGGATCGAGACCTTCCGGCGGGCCACCACCCGGTTCCAGGCGCCACAGAACGGACCGGTCGACGAGAACTATCGCCTGGGTCCCGGCGACCTGCTGGTACTGATCCTCACCGGAGATGTGGAAGAGGCCTACTCGCTCGACGTGAACCGCGAAGGGTTCGTGGTAATTCCCCAGGTGGGCCAGGTGCACGTGGCCAACCTGACACTGGGCCAGCTGGAAGACGTGCTGTACACCAGGTTGGGGCGGGTGTACTCCGGGGTCCGCCGGGGCGCGCGAGCCACCACCCGGTTTCAAATCTCGCTGGGGAAGCTTCGTAACATTCAGGTCTATGTGGTGGGCGATGTTGTCCGCCCCGGGGCATACCAGATCTCGGCGGCGGGCACCGTCCTCAACGCGCTTTACGCCGCGGGAGGTCCCACCTCCAACGGCAGCTTCCGGCGGGTGGATGTCCGCCGGGGAGACAAACTGGTGGACTCGCTGGACGTCTACGACTATCTGCTGCACGGCATCAATCGCAGCGACCTGCGGCTCGAGTCGGGCGACGTCGTGTTCGTGCCGGTCCACGGTGGGTTCGTCAAGGTGGCGGGCGAGGTGAGCCGGCCGGCCATCTACGAGATTCGCCCGAACGAGACCCTGCGCGAGGTCATCGGGTTCGCGGGAGGCTTCGGTCCGGCAGCGGATCAGGCGCGAATTCGGATCCACCGCATCTTGCCGGCCGGCACCCGCGGGCCCGGGGGGCGCGCCCGGGTGGTGGTGGATGTAGGGTCCGACCAGCTGGCGGGTGGCGTGGTCCCCGGCGTTCCCATGATGTCGGCTGATTCGGTGACCGTCCTGACCGTACCCGAGCGGCTCCGCGGGTTCGTCACCGTCAAGGGAAACGTCTGGGTCGAAGGCCAGGTTGGATTCACCCCCGGCATGAAGCTGAGCGACGCCATCCGCACTTCGGGCGGCCCCAAGCCCGATGTGTACCTCGATCGGATCCTGATCTCCCGCACCAACGAGGATTCCACCCGGGTGCAGCTCCGCTCCGCCTTCGCCGACTCCACCGGCCGGGTCACCGAGGACGTGACGCTGCAGGAGGAGGACGAGATCCGGGTGTTCTCCCGCGCCACGTTCCAGGCTCGCCCCTACGTCACCGTCGTCGGAGGCGTGAGGAGTCCGGGCCGGGTTCCCTACCGCGAGGGAATGACCATGCGTGACGTGGTCCTCCTGGCCGACGGCGTGACCGAAGATGCGGATCTGAGAGAGGCGGAGATCGCGCGGCGCGACCAGACCGATGATCCCGGCACGCTGGCCAAGACCATCGCGGTGCCGCTTGACTCCACCATCCTGGCCCGGCCCGGAAGCGCCGGTGGGGAGACCCGCAGCGGAGGCATTCCGGATATCGCGCTGCAGCCCTATGACAACGTGCTCATCCGGCGCAAAGCCGGCTGGGAGCTCCAGCGGCTGGTGTATCTCACCGGACAGGTGAAGCACCCGGGGCGCTACGCCCTGCGGTCGAAGACCGAGCGGGTGAGAGACCTGATCGAGCGCGCGGGCGGCCTCACCGAGCAAGCCTACCCCGGCGGCGTTCAGTTCTACCGGTCGTACACCTTCGGGCGGCGGCCTGCCGACGACCGGACCATCCCGGTCCAGCCGGCGGGCGCCTCCCCCCGTGACACGCTGCCCCAGGGCTATGCCGAGCGAGTGGGCATCGACTTGCCCCGGGTGCTGAAGGACCGGAAGTTCGTGGACAACGTGATCCTCACGGCGGGAGACTCCATCAACATCCCGGAATACAACCCGATCGTGCGGGTGGAAGGCGCCGTCAACTCTCCTGGCGCCGTCGCCTACACGCCCGGGAAGTCACTGGACTGGTATGTGAATGCGGCCGGAGGCTACGCCGGGAATGGGGACAGCAAGCGGGCCTATGTGACGCAGCCCAACGGCAAGCGCGAAGGGGTGAAGCGCAAGATGGTCTTTGCCGATGCGGTGCCCAGGCCGAAATCCGGCGCGGTCATTTTTGTGCCGAACCGGGTGGTGCAGGAACAGCCCAGCAACGTCGCCGGCGTGGTCGCGACCGTCGCCCAGGTGCTCACCGCCCTGGCTACGATCATCGTGGTCACGCGCTAGCCGGGGTCCTGGGGAGAGTACGTGGGGCCGGTGAGTCGGCGGACGTAGCCATCCACCAGGGCTCGCCAGATCACGGACGAGGTCCGCCGGTCCCGGCGGCGGAGTGCCTGCCCGATGCGCACCAATCTGCTGGTAATCGTAAACACATGCGCCGCGAGCCGGAGCGGCGCGCCCGGGACGTTCCGCTGGATGAAGCGTGACCGGTTTCGCGTGGTGTAGTACACCATGAAGTGATTGACCGGCTGGCCCTCGTCCTTGCTGCTGGCCTGAACGTCGTGCAGCACTACCGCCTGGGGCACGTAGGCAATCTTCCCGCCCGCTCGCACCAGCCGTCCGCAGAAATCGGAGTCGTCGAAATACATGAAATAGGCCTCGTCCATCAGCCCGGCGCGCGCGAACGCCTCCGCCCGGATCAGGAGGCAGCAGGTGTTGGCGTATCCCACCAGCTCGGCCCGGTCGAACTGCCCCCGGTCCCGCTGATCGGTCCCCCGGTCCCGCGACAGCCCCTTCCACCACACCATCTCTCCACCCGCGGACCAGATGATGCCCGGATCCGACCGATACACGATCTTGGGTGTCGCAGCCCACACCTCCGGCCCCCCGGCATCGACCGCCGCCTGGAGCCGCTGAATCACGTCGGGCCGTATGGTCGCATCGTTGTTGAGCAGGAGAACCTGATCGGCGCCCCCGGCGAGCGCGCGGGCGATGCCGGCGTTGTTGCCGGCGGCCACGCCCAGGTTCCGGCCCAGCTCCAGGACTTCGACGCTGGGCCAGGCGTGACGCAGATGGGCGACTGAGCCGTCGGTGGAGCCGTTATCCACCACGATGGTGAGGGAGGGGCGCACCGACTGGGACGACACGGCTGCGAGGCAGGAGTCGAGGAGCCTTTGCCCATTCCAGTTGACGACCACCACCGCCAGCGTCGGTGCGGCGCTCAGGATTTCCAGCCTCGAAGGAGTCCGACCCGGGCCATCTCTCCTGCACTCTCGTCCGAGCGATCGGGCGGCCTCTGCTGCTGGCGCACCCAGGGAAGCAGCCGGTTGAGCCCATCCATGAATGACACCTTGGGCTGGTAGCCGAGCCCGGCTTCGGCCCGGGAGATGTCGGCCAGCGCGTAGCGTATGTCCCCAACCCTGAACTGCCCGCCCACCGAGATCTCCGAGCTCGATCCGGCCACGCTCCGGATTGCTTCGGCCGCAGCGCGGATGGTGACCGGTACCCCGCTACCGATGGTGTATACACTCCGGTCGGCTCCCCGACGGAGTCCGGCGGTCTCCAGGGCGGAGACCACATCGTCCACGTGCACGAAGTCTCGGGTGATCTCCCCGTCCTCGTAGAGCAACAGGGGAAGCCCGTCCAGCGCCCGGTTGAAGAACACCATCAGGACCCCTGTGTACGGATTCCCCAGCGCCTGCCCCGGGCCGTACACGTTGTGAAACCGCAGAATCGAATAGTCGAGGTTGACGGCCTCTCCCACCACCTGGAGCAGCTGCTCCTGTGCCAGCTTGGTCCACCCATATACCGAGGTCGGCCGCGGCGGCACCTGATCACCGGTGGGGGTCGGATGGATGACGCCACCGCACACCGGGCACCGGGGCGACCAGCCGTGCACCGGATCGCGTCCCGTTCGCGGGCCGGGTGTCACCAGTCCATCCTGCGAACAGAGATAGGCGCCCTCGCCGGAGACGGCGCGGGACGAGGCGAGCACGACCCGAGGCGCGTTGTCAGGCGCGGCCACGAGCTCATCACTCAGCGCGGCGAGCGCCGCGACGTTGGTATCCACGTACCGGCCGATCCGGTACATCGACTGGCCCGTGCCGGTCTCCGCGGCAAGCCAGTAGACGAGCTCCTGGCCACCGAGAACCTTCCGCAGGTCCTCCGAGCGGCGCGCGTCTCCGCGGATGCACTTGGCTACCTGGCGAACCTCGGCTGGAAAATCCGCATCCTTCCCGTGCACCTGGGCCGTGAGCGAATCGAGCACTGTCAGATCGTGACCCGCGGCTGCAAGGCGACGCGCCAGGTGTCTCCCGATGAAGCCGGCGCCTCCCACCAGGAGGATGCGCACCGGTCAGGACTCCGGCTTCAGGGCAACGATCTCGAGCTTGTCTCCCATGCCGGCCGCATCGAGGGCACGGGCTGCCCAGTGGCCAAGCAGCAAGGCGGGTTTGAAGCGGAAGAGGACACCATCGGAGGAGGGCCGGTGGTTGTTGCGGTTCAGGTAGATCTGGAGTGAGCCGGTGATGCTGCCGTAGTCGCTATGGGTGGCCACCCGGACCGGGCGGAATCCGGTCGCGCGAATCAGGTCGGTCAGTGCCGCCGTGGAGAACGTGACCGGATGAACGGGAGCTCCGAGGTACCACCAGTGCCGGCCGAAGATGCGGGCCGGAAGACCGTCTCTGGTTGGCACACCGATGAAGAGAGTGCCACCGGGCTTGAGGACCCGGTGCATCTCGCGGAGCACGGCCGGCGGATCGAGTACATGCTCGAGCGAGTGGTTGGCCCGGACGTAGTCGAAGCCGGCGTCGGGATAGTCGGCCAGCGAGTGCCGCACGTCCAGTCCCCGCTCCCGAGCCACCGTGACTGCGCGCTCGCTGACCTCCACACCGGAACACTCCCAGCCGCGGTCCCGCGCGTCAACCAGGAAGTCTCCCGCGCCGCAGCCGAAGTCCAACACTCTCCCCGGGCGTTCAAACGGGGGCTCCTGGGTGGGACTCCCGCAGCCGAGCGCCGTCATGACCACCTGCTTCAACCGGGATCGGGTGCCCGGCCGGTAGGCGTAATACTCGTCCTCGGGATAGAAACCGGGAATGTCGGAAGCACCCGGCATGGGATCGAGAAACAGACTCCGGCAGCGAACGCATTCGCGCTCCCACCACCAGCCCTCGTTTCCATAGTGAGGATCCCGGGCTCGAAAGCGCCGTTCGCTTTGCTTCGAGCCACAGACCGGGCACGGCGACGGCGGCGGGGGGCCAGAGACCGTGGTGGCCGCGCGAGCCTCCTGCTGCAACACGGCCCCGCTCACGGGCGACTGCGCGCGTTGGCCGCGATCAATCGGGCCACCCGCTCTCCCGACCGCCCGTCCACTTTCCAGGCCTGCTCCCGGACGATCGCGGCGCGCCCTTCCTGATCGAGGTTCGGGTGGGCCAGGTAGCGATTCACCAGCTCGATCATCTCCCCTTCCGTCTCCGCCAGGCGGAGCCCCCCGGTCTCGACCAGCGGCTTGTAGTGGGTATAGTCGTAGGCCCGCCGGATCGAGCGCGAGTAGGGCAGCGATTGTAGTCCGTCAAACGCGACGCCGATGACCGGTGTGTCGCAGAGGGCCGCATCGATGGCCAGGGTTGATCCAACGGTGAGGGATACATCGGCCGACCGGAGCAGGCTGGCCAGCCAGACCATCTCGTCGTCGGGAAGCGCCCATTGCAGGCCGCTGTTGATGACCTGCGGGAGATCCAGCGCCACCAGCGCCGGGTACTGTCCCTGCAAGGCGCGATACGCCTCGAGGTCGTCGGCGTAGATGCCCGAGATCGACTGCGGATGCAGCCGAACTACCAGCTGTGAAGGCGGGGAGATTCGCCCGCTGGCCACCGCCCTCGCCAGCAGCTCTGCCACCTCGAGGTTGTAGCGGAACAGGAACGGCGAGACCGTGCCGAACACCAGGATCTTGCGGGCCGGGTCGAGACCCAGCCGCTGGCATACCGCGGCGCGCGAAAGCTGCTGCTCCGGCCGGGCGTAGACGTCAAAGTGTGCGACACCTGCCACGTCCACCTGTTCCGGCCGGTAGTCGTGGAGATCCACGGCTTCCTGGCGCATCCGCTCGTTCCACACCACCAGCCGGTCCGGCCGCACGGCCATGTGTCCCTTTGACGTCAGGTTGTCCCAGCTCAGCACCACACAGAGGGTGGGGATTCTGAGCCGCCGAGCGGCGCGGAGCAGCAGGGCGTCCAGATGCTCGGTTCCGGGCGTACCGGTGACGAGCAGCGCCGGGGCTGCGGACCGCAACACCTCCTCGGCCTCCCAGCCCGGGACCAGTGCGCTTTCGAGCGAGGTCCAACCCTGGCGCAGGGCGGGCCGCCGGCCGAGCACGCGGTTCATCGCCCGCAGGAGTACAAACAGGGGCTTCCTGCTCCGCAGGAACTCTTCGTTGAACAGGTTGTAGGTGGCGTTCCGGCGGGGGTTGGCCAGCGCGTAGCGCCGGACCGACCCGAAGAAGGTGGCGAGGCGCCCGGGCCTGGCGGCGGCGGGAGCGAAGTGTACCCCGGGGCGCTTGAACGCTGCCTGGAACTCCGGACGGCCGCTCGCGGGGCCCACCACCGTGATCTCATACCCTGCATCGAGCAGGCGCGGAAGTACGTCGGTCTGGAGGAGGTTACGAGCCTGAAACCCGTGGGTAATCGAAAGACAGATGGTGGGACAGTGCTCCGCAGCCGGACGCGGGCGGGGCGGCTGAGCGTACTCTACCGATTTCGGTGCGGCCATCAGCTCCCCTCGTAGGTCCACTCCGAATGGGCCGGCTGGAGTCTGCCGGCAGGCAAGTCAAGAAATATGCCTGCCGGCTAGACGAGAGCAACTCCCCGCGTCCGCTGCACTCGACAGATGGCCTTGCGGGCCTTTACCTTACGCAAGCACAAGAGCCGCCTTTTCTTCGCCTTGTCCGGCCCGTCCCATCGGGGCGCGCCGATCGGCTGGTTGCCCGGAGACCCCGCTGACGACGACAAACCCGTGACACACCGCTCAACCGTTCCTCCGGCGGATCGGGAGGATGTCTCCGTGTTCGATCTCTTGACGCCGCTGGTGCGTCGCCGCCGGCTCATCTTGCTCACGGCGTTGGGCTGCGCTCTCCTGACAGCGATCGTCGTGCTGATCCTGCCGCCCCGCTACACCGCCCTGACCACCTTCGTGCCGGAAGCCCCCAAGGAGAGCTCTCTGAGCAGCAGCCTCGGCGGGCTTGCTACCCAGTTCGGGCTGGGCACCCAGATCGCCACTCCCTACTCGCCCGATTTCATGGCCGACGTGCTTCGGAGCCGGGGGATCCGGGAGGCCGTTCTGGCCACCGAGTTTCCCGATCCCCGGAGCGGATCCGCAAAGACGAGCCGGCCGCTGATCGAGATCCTGGAGGTCGAGGGAAGCACCCCGCCCCGGCGGCTCGAAGCCGGGCTCAAGGCGCTGGCGGATGCCACGGCGATGACGCTCGACCGGCGGACCGGCGTCCTGAGCCTGCGCATCACCCTCGCCGACCCGGTGCTTGCGTCCCAGGTGGCCAACCGGATGGTAGAGGAGCTGAACACGTTCAACGTCGAGCGGCGGCGCTCCCAATCGGGAGAGGAACGCATTTTCACCGAGCGACGTCTCCAGGAGGTCCGAAAAGAGCTGGCCGACGCCGAGGACGAGCTGGTGCGCTTTCTCCAGCGAAACCGCCAGTTCTCCGAATTTTCCGTGGCTTCGGTGAGCGCACGAAGCCTGGAGCGGAAGGTGCAGCTCAAGCAGGAAGTGCTGGCGACGCTGAGCCGGTCCTACGAGGAAGCCAAGATCAACGAGGTGCGCGACACGCCGGTGCTGACCGTGATCGACCGGGCGGAGCCGCCCGCCTGGAAGAGCTTCCCCAAGCGAACTCTCAGCGTCCTCGTGGCCCTGGTGGCGGGCACCGTACTCGGAGTCGGTCTCGCCTATCTGGCCGAGGCCAGGCGCCGGGTACGGGCGGAGACTCGGCCTGATTACCGCGAGTTTCTGGCAGCTGTGGGCGAGGCCCGGGGCCGCAAGCCCGCCCCACACGATGTCGGCTGAAGCAGTTCTTGCGGGCAGCCGGACCGATGCGGGGTCGGTGCGGCGAAGCCTGATTCTGCTGGCCGTCGCCACTCTCCCCTTCACCTACGCATTAACCGTCGATCTCAGCTTTCCCCTGAAGGCGTACGAGGTCGCCCTCGCGCTCGTCCTGCTCACCTATTTGAACGAGCTACGGCTGCCCCTGGCTCCGGGCACCCGCCGCATGGTCCGAGGGCTCGGATGGTTCGTGGTCGCCGCCGCGGTGCTCACGCTGATCCGGTTTACCCTGCCGGCTGAGGGCAGCACCACCGGCGACTTCGGCGCACGGTTTGGGCCGGCCGGAGACGCCGTAGCCAAGCTGCTGTATCTGGCGCTCGGGGTGCTGGGGTTCATGCTGTTTGCCTACGTCGCCTACGCCGACGAACGGCGCTACCTCCGCGCCTGGCGCATCGGGGCGATCGCGGCGGCGACCTACTCCTGGTACCTGTTCGCCGCCGGCCTCCTCGGCATGGATCCGTTTCTGCTCCCAGGAGTCACGGACCCGAAATATTTCTCGGTGGCCGGCCGCACCTTTGTGCGGTCGGGCACCTTCCAGGAAGGCAACTTCCTCGGGCTCTTCCTGCTCGTGTCAGCGGGGGTCGCCCTCTACGAGCGGCGCCGCCTGCTGGCCGCAGTGCTGAGCCTGACGGTCTTGCTCACCTTCTCGACGGTAAACACGCTGGCACTGGCGCTGCTGTGGACCATTGTCTGGTGGCGGTCTCACTCCGCCATGACGTGGAGCCGCCGACCCAGGTACATCGCGCTGGGGATCGGCGTCGCGCTGGCCGTGGTTCTGGTGCTCTTTCTCACGGGCTACCTGCAATCAGTGATCGTCGGCAAGCTTGGCACCGAGGAGCTCGGCTCCCGGATCAAGCGCATCACGTTTATCCTGGCCGGGCTCCGCATGTTCCTCGATCATCCGCTTCTGGGCGTCGGGATCTCTCAGTTCGGCTACTTCTACAACTCGTATCAGCCCCTCGGGCTTGTGGGGATGGCCGAGACGGTCAAGCTCATCCCCAACAACATTTATGTCGAGCTGCTCGCGGAGCTGGGGATCGCCGGGTTCCTGCTGTTCGCCGCGTTTCTGGTCGCTGTGTATCGCCGGCTCCGGGCGCCCGAGCTCGCGCCCCTCAGGTGGACATTCATTGCCGTGCTCTTCTCTCTGAACGGCTTTCCCACGTTTACGGTGATGTTCCTCTGGGCCTTCTTCGGCCTGGCCGTGGGCGCATCGGCCCGTCACAGCGGACCCGAGCCTGTCCCCCGAGGCGCATGAAACTGGCGCTCAATGGCCGCTTCCTCGCGCAGCGGACTACCGGCGTTCAGCGGCACGCACGAGAGCTGGTCCGTGCTCTGGACAGGCGGCTGGACCAGGACGATCGGATCGAGGCCACGCTGTACGCCCCCCCCGACGCCACGCTCGACCTGGCGCTTCGGAGGATCCGGGTGCGCCGGGTGGGCTGGACTCGGGGTCATGCCTGGGAGCAGCTCGAGCTTCCCCTGCACGCGCGGGGTCAGCTCCTGCTGAATCTGGGGAATACCGGACCGGTCCTGATGCGCCGGCAGTTCGTCACCATCCACGATGCGTCGGTCTTCGCAGTACCGGAGTCCTATTCAACCTCGTTTTCCAGGTACTACCGCCTGCTGTTGCCGTTCCTGGGAAAGCGGGCGCTTCGGGTGCTTACCGTTTCCGAGTTCTCCAGGAATGAGCTGGTGCGCTGGATGGGGATAGCCCGCGAGAAAATCCGGGTGACCCCCGGCGGGCACGAACACATCCTGGCTCCATCGGCAGACCGCCACGTACTCTCCCGGCACGGTCTGGGCAGCCGGCCGTACGTCCTGGCCGTCGGCAGTCTGTCCCGCCACAAGAACCTGGATGCGGCTGCGGCAGCCATGCGCCTCCTGGGGCGGCACGAATGGGACTATGTGCTCGCCGGCCCCGTCAACCAGCGCATCTTTGGGTCAGCGGCATCAGGGCCTTCCGATCTCGTGGTTCACCTCGGCTACGTCTCCGAAGCCGAGCTCCGGGCGCTGTATGAGCAGGCGTCGTGCTTTGTCTACCCTTCGCGATACGAGGGGTTCGGGCTTCCACCGCTCGAGGCCATGGCGTGCGGATGTCCCGTGGTCGTCTCACGCGCCGCCTCGCTCCCGGAGGTCTGTGGCGACGCCGCGCTCTATGCCGATGCCGATGAGCCGCAGCAACTGGCCGCTGCAATACGTCGAGTCATGTGCGAAGAGGGCGTGGCCCAGGGACTGCGTCAGAAGGGGCGCGAGCGGGCCCGGGAGTGGAGCTGGAACGCTTCGGCCGACAAGACCCTGGCGGCCGTCCGCGAGGTGATGGGCCCGTGAAGACTGCCGTGGTGCACGATTGGCTGGTGACCTATGCCGGTGCCGAGCGGGTGCTGGAACAGATGCTGGAGGTTTTTCCCTCGGCGGACCTCTATAGCCTCATAGACTTCGTGCCGGACGATCAGCGTCGATTCCTGGGCGGACGCCGGGCCACCACCTCGTTTGTGCAGCGGCTGCCCTTTGCCCGCGCCCGTTACCGCCAGTACCTCCCAGTCCTCCCCCTGGCCATCGAGCAGTTCGATCTTTCCCGCTACGACCTGGTCATCTCCAGCAGCCACGCGGTAGCCAAGGGCGTGATTACCGGGCCGGATCAACTGCATCTGTGCATGTGCTACTCCCCCATGCGCTACGCGTGGGACCTTCAGCACCAGTACTTGAAGGAGGCGGGACTCGACCGCGGCCTGCGTTCAGTCCTCGCCCGCTACCTGCTGCATCGGATGCGCCTGTGGGACGCGCGAACCGCGGACGGCGTGGATCATTTCATGGCCATCAGCCGGTTCATCGAGCGGCGGATCTGGAAGGCCTATCGCCGGAAATCCACCGTCATCTATCCCCCGGTCGACACCGGGTACTTCGTCCCTGGCGGAGTGCGGGAGGACTTCTATCTCACGGCCTCGCGGATGGTGCCGTACAAGCGCATGGACATCCTCATCGATGCGTTCCGCGCCCTGCCGGACCGCCGGCTCATGGTCATCGGCGACGGTCCTGAAATGTCGCGGCTCAAAGGCAGGGCCGGACCTAATGTGGCGCTTCTGGGCCACCAGCCCTTGCCGGCGCTGCGCGATCATCTGCAGCGGGCTCGCGCATTCCTCTTCGCGGCCGAGGAGGACTTCGGCATCGCGCCCGTGGAGGCCCAGGCGTGCGGCACGCCGGTCATCGGCTATGCGAGGGGGGGCCTCCTCGAGACCGTGCGAGGGCTGGACGCTCCATCTCCGACCGGGGTGTTCTTTGGGCTGCAGGAGCCTGAATCGGTCGTGGAGGCCGTGAGGCTGTTTGAGCGGGAATCCGGCGCCATCCGGGCCGAGGCGTGCCGGTCAAATGCGCTGCGCTTCGAGCCCGGGCGCTTCCGCCGGGAGTTTCGTGACTTTGTGGAGTGCAGGCTGGCCGAGCGGGCGGCTAGTGCGCCCCGCGCATGGTAAACACAACCGGAATCGTCTTGATGAGGATGGCGAGGTCCTTCCAGATGGTCCACTCGCGCATGTAGGCCGTCTCGAGCTGGATCACCTCTTCGAAATCCGTGATGGTGTTGCGGCCGCTGACCTGCCAGGGTCCGGTCATCCCCGGCTTCATGTCAAATCGGTTGTAGTGGTGTTCCTCGTAGAGGTCGACTTCCGACGGGAGCGGCGGCCGAGGGCCCACCAGCGACATTTCGCCGCGCAGCACGTTCAGAAGCTGCGGCAGCTCGTCCAGGCTGGTCCGCCGGAGGAAGTCGCCCAGGCGGGTGACCCGGGGATCCTGCTTCACCTTGAAGAGCCGGGGATCCGGGTAGATGCTCCGCTCGGCCAGCGCCCCGCGGCGGGACTCCGCGTCCTCGACCATGCTGCGGAATTTCGTGATCATGAAGATGGCCCCGCCCCGGCCCACCCGCTGCTGCCGGAAGAACACCCGCCCCGACGAAGAGAGCTTCACCGCCAGCGCGATGGCCGCGAAGACCGGCGCCAGAACCACGATGCCCAAACCGGCCCCGACCACATCGAGCGCCCGCTTCAGCAGCAGCTGGCGGGCCCTGAGGCTTGGCCGGGTGAGCGCCACCAGCGGAACCCCGGCCCGGTACACCACCTTCGGCTCGACACCGCCCAGCGCGAAGGAGCGGGTCAAGGCGAACACCTGACAGCCGGCGGCGCTCGCGGCATCCAGGATGGCGGCGAAGCGCTCGTCTCCCAGGGGACCGGCCAGCACCAGCGTGTCCGCATGATGCCGCTTGATGGTATGACTGAGCCGGCTCACCATGCTCTCGCCGTTGTTGCCCTGCAGCTCGTCCGGATCCAGGACCCCTCGGATGGAGAACTCGCGTGTATCGGCCAGGACCGGATAGACCATCGCCCGCCTGGTATCCTGCGGCCGCCCCACCAGCAGGGCGTTGGCCACGCCGCGACCTACCGGGGCCAGGGCCCGCACCGTCCGGTCGATCAGGTAACGCTCCACCATGAGAGCGACCGCCGTGGCCGTCACCAGGACCAGGAAGCCGGGGATGGCGAGGATCGAGGGCCCCTCCCACAGGTAGCCCCAGAACGGAAGCGCCAGCCCGAACGTCACCCCCGCTATGAGGCGAGCCGCATCGCGGCGGCGGTCGCTGGCGCCGTACGTGTCCAGGACCACCAGTCCCAGCAGAACCGCGGGAAGGAACTGAATCAGGGGCAGGGCATCCGGCGGGATGACGCGATTCAGAACCGAAGAAACGGGACTGCCGAACCAGCGGAGGTCGCGCGCGCCCTGGAGCACCCAGCGCAATGCGAGCAGGGCGAGAGCGTCGCCGGTGAGCAGCACCGAGAATCGTACCACGGCGCGGGCCAGGTGCCGGCGAATGATCTGGGGCGCGCGGCGGGTAAGATCCAGCCGCTCGGGCCAGCTCTTCGTAGCAGCCGCGCGCTCAGCATCGACGACGAGAGGTTCGCCATGCGCAGGGAGAGGGTGGATGCTTTGGGCGAGGAGCTCGGCTGCCGACGCATCGAGGGCCGGGAAATCGCCCAGGCGGGGAGCATCAGTGCCGGCAGCGGGCGAGTCGATGGGGGACCGGCTCATAGTCACGGAAGGGCGCCGGGAGTGGGCGCCAGCCGCTGCGTTCGCATGTGGGACATCGAATCACCCGTCAAAAAGATCGAGCCATGCCGATGTGTCGCTCCGGGAAAGTGCACGGGCCGTGCCGACTGGTGTCGGCGACCTGCGGTCTGTCCCGGGCCCCCGGTTCACTCCCAACCGCTGGGTGCGAATAGAAGGTAAATCCAACCCTGATCTAAGGCTAGCGACGCCAGTGCACAAGGGAATCAGCCCCGGCAGAGGCGGCGGGAGGCTCCTCGGGCGCCTGGGTCCACCGCCCAAGCGTGTCGGTATGCCACGGACTGCGTCTCCTGTCTCAATCGCGACGGCGCAGCTTTACCGCGCAGAGAATCCAGCGAGTCCGGCGCCCGTTGCTTTCCCACATTCCCAGGCCGAACAGGCGCCGGTCCGCTGCCGTAGCCCATGAGGCCAGAGGCTCCAGTAGCCGCCGGGCCCGCGGCGGCAGCAGCATGACCGACATGGCGTAGGCGATACTGTACTGGTGCCGGGGGCGGCACTCCAGCAGCTCAAACTCCGCACCCCAGGCGGCGCGCAGCCGGTCAATCTCGATCGGGTGCTCATCGGGGCTGATGCCGGTATAGCCCGCGCTCATTGCCTCCCGAAATGGGCGGTCGAACCAGCCCAGGCGGCGGCCGGCCCGCATGTAGACGAACATGGCCCCCCGCCAGAGGAAATCGAGGACGTCAAAGGCAGGCCACCACGCCGGCCGCCGGCTGTTCGACAGGAGCGGCTCATAGAGATACACCCTTCCGCCCGGCTTCACGCACGCACGCAGCCGGGCAAAGACCAGATCGAGCTCCTCGTCGGTCAGATGGTGCAGCAGCGCATTGATGAACACGGAATCGTACTGCCGGTAGCGCCCACACCACTCATCGCGGACCAGGTCACGCTGGAAAAACTGCATGCCCGCCACCCCGGCGCGGTCGGCCAGCTGGCGGGCGAGCTCCAGCTGCCGCGCCGAGAAGTCGATGCCGTCCACCTCCATGCCGCGCCGGGCCAGGGCGTGGGTGCGCACGCCGGTCCCACACCCGACGTCCAGCAGCGATCCGCCCGGTTTCCAGAGGAACTCCTCGTAGTCGCGCTCGTAGTCGGCCCGGACCGCACGGTTCATTGCCGGGGTGAGGTTCCACTGGGTGGCCATCACGTCGGCAAAGCGGTCCCACCACCTGAGTTCGCTTTCACTCGCCATATTCACTCACCAGTCCTGTCGGAAGTCTCGCTGTTTCCGGCATGCCGGCCGGGCTGGCAAAACGCGCAGAAAGGTATGCGAGACCGGCGGGGTTCGCATATTATTGGGTTCCCAACCTGAGGAGAGGCCAACGGTGAGTGTGTCGCTGAAAAGCTATGTCCGGGATCAGGTGCGCCGGAATGCGGAACGGTTCTCCCGTCCCATTCGTATTGCGCGAGGCTACGGTGAGTATCAAGACCGGCGGCGAGCCGCCAGCGAGGTGCCGCGGGCGGCAACCTACGACGTGGATACGTTGCAGGAGCAGGGCTATCTGCGGATTCAGCCGCCGCAGGCCCTCGTGTCCGAACTGGTCACGGCTTCCCGCCAGAAGCTGGCCGGTATCCGGTCGCTTCCCCAATCGCGCAACAAGGCCTTCTTCTCCCAGCTCCTCGGCGCCACGGATCTCGAGCTGGACGGCGTCTTCATGCGGTTCGCGCTGGACGACAAGCTGCTGGGCACCACCGCCCTGTACCTGGGGGTGGCGCCCTTTCTCGAATCGGTCGAGCTGCTTTATTCCAAGCCGATCGAGGGACAACCCGCCCAGAGCCAGCAGTGGCATCGCGACCGGACCGACCGCCGCATCATCAAGGTATTCGTGTACGCGGTGGATGTGACGCCACGACAGGGGCCGCTCTCGCTGCTTTCCCGCTCCGACTCGGCCCGCGTCCCCGAGCTGCTCTTTCACTACGTCCCCGACCAGCAGATGGCACGCTATGTGGAACCAGGCCGCACCATCGCACTGACGGGCCCCGCCGGCACGACCATCATGACGGATACCCAGGCCTGCTATCACCTGGGCAGCCGGTGCCAGGAGCCCCGGCTTGCCTATGTCGCCTACTACAGCAGCGGTTTTGGCTACCGGCCGAGAGAGGGTCACTGGCAGGTGCCCGAGACCCAGCGGGCACGTCTGACCCCACTCCAGCGACTCGCCCTCGGCTCAGTATAGGTGGCCAACGGCCTGCGCTTTGCCCTGCGATGGTGGCGGCTCTTCTTTCTCCGCCGCCTCAGGGGTGCGCTGTTCCGTTACCAGCAGATGTTTCGTGGCGTGTACGTCGGCCCTGGTCTGTCGTTCGCCAGAGGAGGGGAAGTCCGGCTGGAGTCCGGGGTCGTCATTCAGCGCGGCGCAGTCATCTCCGTACGACCCGGAAGCGTGCTGGCCGTCGGGGCGGGATCTCGCCTGGGACCTGAGTTAGTGCTGTCGGTGGCCCAGCAGGTGACGCTGGGACGCTCGGTGCTGACCGCCGCCCGCTGTTACATCTCCGATCACAATCACCAGTTTTCCGATCCCGGGCGGCCGGTGCTGGAGCAAGGGATGACGCCGCCCCAGCCGGTGGTGATCGGCGACGGAAGCTGGTTGGGCATCAATGTCTGTATCCTGGCCGGCGTTACCCTCGGCAGAAACTGCGTCGTGGCCGCCAACAGCGTGGTGACCAGCTCCTTTCCCGACTACAGTGTCGTGGGAGGCGCCCCCGCGCGCCTGCTCCGGAGCGCCGGCCCGGCCTCATGAGCCTTACCGCAAAGGCTCTGACCCGTCACCTCGGAGTGCTCGGCTCCGGCGTGATCCTGGGACTCATCATCCGTCTGGCGCAGAGCGCGCTGGCGGCGCGTCTGCTGGGCGTGGCACAGTTTGGCCAGCTGGCCGCGGTCGTGGCCTTCGTAGCGATCCTGTCGCGGGTGAATGACCTCGGGCTACCGGGCAGCGTGAGCTATCATTTCCGGCGCGAGCCCGGCTCGCTCGCCTCGCTGCTCCGCATCGTGGGCTGGAATTTCCTGTGGTGCTGCCTGGTCGCAGCCGCTGTCGCCCTGGTGGCGCCGCATCTCCCGCTTCCCTTTGCCGGCGATCTAGAGCAGTCGCCCGGATTGACGCGGGCGGTGGCCGGATATCTCGCGGTGAGCACCCCCGCGATCATCCTTCCGGGCCTTCTCACCGCGGCGGGCGATTATGTCTCGTATGTCCGTCTCACCAATCTGGACGCGCTGGCGCAGGCCGGGCTGGTGCTGGGCGTCATTCTGATCTTCGGACCCTCCTACCAACCCATCATCGCGGCACTGGCCGTGGAGCAGGCGTTGATCGTCGGGGTGTATGTCCGGTATCTGCGCCGCTCCCGGCCTCGAGTCCCGGAAGTACGCCTGCCTGCACGGGAAGCGTATACCTATGGGCTCCGGCTGCAGTGGGGCGTCATCATGAAGCTCATCAGCAGCCGGGCCGATCTGCTCATCGTGGGGGCACTGCTCCCGGTCACTCACGTCGGGTTGTACTCCATTGCGCTGGGCCTGCGGGACCTGGGCCTCCTGCCGCAGACTGTCTATGCGGCTCCGTTCCAGAACCTGGTGATTGACCGGTCCCGGGATGCCGGGCCTTCCGACCGCATTCCGGTCCTGGCTACCCTGATGCTTCAGGTCGGACTCTCGATCGCGATGGTCGTGATCGCGATAGCCGCCTTTCCCCTGCTCATCCCCCTGGTGTACGGGCCCGCCTTTGCGTCCGCGGTAGGACCTTCGAGCCTGCTCTTTGCGAGCATCATCTTTCTGGCGCCGGCCAGCCTGTGCTGGATGACCTTCAACGCCAAAGGCCGCCCGCATCTCACCAGCGTTATCCTCACTGCGGCGGGCATTCTGGGCCCCCTGCTCACCTTCCTGCTCGTCTCGGGGGGATACGGGATCACCGGGGCCAGCGCCGCCGGCCTGGCTGCGGCGGCTCTTACCTTTCTCCTGTCGGTGTTCTTTCTGCGCAGGGTCCAGTCGTACCGGCGCTCCGACTATCGCGAGGGCTTCCAGCGCGCCCGCGTCCTGGTGAGCGCTCTGGCGGGTCAGGCGCGGGCGCTGGCGGGCCGCGTGAGTCAGCGGCGGGTGTAGCCGGGCGGGGCCAACGAGGCCAGCGAGGCGTAGTAGGTCCGCTTCCAGAGAGCCGCGGCCGCGCGCCCGACCACCGGCAGCCGGCGGAGCCGGCTGTAGGTCCGGTACCCTGAATCGCACCCTTGCAGATAGCTGATGATAGTTCCCGGCCGGTTCCGCTCGGGAGCGTGATTCCCCGCCCCGATGCGGCCCGGCCGGCACACCGCTCTCGCCGTCTCGTCCACCGACTCTACCTGCAGCCCTGCTCGACCACACTCCTCGGCCAGCGTGGCGGCGCAATAGGTGAAAGTGTGCGCGTTCTGCAGATACGAGCGTACGTCGAGATTGGTCCGGTGGATCCGGAAAATGCCCGGCACTTCAATGAGCAGCAGGGCCTTGGCAGGGAGAGACTCGGCCAGGCGCCCGAGTACGGCAGGCGGATCGGACAAGTGCTCCACCACGTGGGACAGCAGCAGCAGATCCGCGTCTGCTACCTCGCCCAGCGCCTCCTCGATGAACCCGTACCGCAGATCGAGACCGAAGGTGGCCCTGCCGATCGCCAGGAACTCCTGATCCACGTCGTACCCGATCCGGCTCCAGCTTTGCGGCAGGGTCGCAAGGTTCCACCCGGCACCCGCCCCGATCTCGACTAGCCTCGCACCCGGACCCAACCCGTAGCGCCCGGCGACGCGCTCGATCCAGGCAGCACGTTCCGCCGTGGCCGGATTGGCGGCCACTTCGCCCGCGTATGAGCTCTTGGGCGTGGTCGAGCGGTTGTATAAGGCGCGGTACTCCGACTGGTAGAAGTCGCGATAGCGATTCTCCCGCCAGCGTGGGCTGAGGCGGATCAGGCCGCAGGCCAGACAGATGACGTTCTGGCTCGGGAGGCCGTGCCGGTCCACCTCGGCCAGGAGCCGGTCTCCGGCCGGAGAGCCGCAGGGACAGTCGATGGTCTCGTAATCCTCCGGACGATCGCGCCGCAGGATGGCATCGCGAGCCGCTGCCTGGGTGGGAGTGAGTGGCACCGACGGCGCACCGGCGAGGCTGAAGGCGGGGCCGAGGACGGGTAGCTGCATCACCACCGCGGGGGGTCAGGCGCCGCGCAGGTGCTGCTCGACCCGGGCAAAGTCATCGATGGTATCGATGCTGACCATCGGCTCGGTCAGGATCACGGCCCCGGTGCGGGTGCCCTTGAGAGTCGCCTGGCGCAGAAGGCAGTCACGAGTCACCGCGTACGCCGCCCCGTTCCGGTGATACACCGGCCCCAGTTGCTGCCGCGCTATGATGCCAGATCCCCGGGGGTCGAAGTACTCCATGGCCCCATTCTCCTGGACCGTGAGCTGTTTCAACGGATGATACTTGAGATCGGTGGGTGAAACGGTCCACACGGCATCCCAGTCTTCCGTCACCAGTTTTTCGAGTACCGCCGTGACATGCGCCGGCCGGCGCAGGGGAGAGGTGGGCTGCAGCATCAGGACGATGTCGTAGGTCGCGCCGTCGAGTTGCTCCATGGTCGTCAGGGCGTGCTGCAGGACCTGCTGATCACTGATCAGATCTCCCGAGAGCGACTCGGGACGGCGGAAGGGGGCTTCGATGCCGGCCGCCACGGCCTCGGTCGCGATGGCGTCGCTGTCGGTCGAGACCACCGCGCGATCCACCGCCGGCACCTGGCGAAGTACCCGCCCCACGTGGGCGACGAGAGGAATGCCATCGAGAGGATGAATGTTCTTGAGGCGGACGCCCTTGCTGCCGCCACGAGCGGGGACCACCGCAAGAATCCGACGGGACTGGAGCAAGCCGGCCTCAGCCCGCTTCGACCAGTTCAGGCAGCCGGGTCAGATCGCTGACCATGGTGAGCCCGCTCGGATCGAAGTCGTTGAAAGCGTTCCGCACGCCCACGAACCGGCAGCCGGCCTGGCGCGCCGCGTCGAGGTCCCGGCGTCCGTCCCCCACGAAGATGATCGCCCCGCCCGGAATGCCTTCTCGCTGCATGACCCGGCGGAGATTCTCGCCCTTGGTGCGCGGCCGGCCGAGCACGTCGCGGAAGTAACCCTTCCAGCCCCGCCGTTTCACGATCCGTCGCAAGGGGTCCTCGGGAGTGGCTGAGATGACATAGAGGGGATGCCCTTGGGCCAGCCGCGCCAGCGCCGCCGACGCCCCGGGGATTTCGGCGCAGGTGGCGGCGTGCTCCTCACAGATCGCGTTGTAGCGTTCGCTGTACTCGGCCACCAGAGCATCCAGCCGGCCGGGTGTCACGCTCCCATTCCCGCCCATTCTCTCCAGGATCGATCGAATGACGCCGAAGCGGTCGTCTTCGGTGTTGGACTCGAGCACCGACTCCACCACCGCCTCGCTCCCGGCCACGGAGGCGAAGATGTCGCGATAGGCCCGTCGCTTGACCGCATTGGAATCCACCAGCACGCCGTCGAAATCGAAGACGACGCAGGTGGTCATATCTGATAGCGGCCCCAGTGGTTGACCACCGTCTTCCGCTGCGCGCGCTCCAGCCGGTTGATCTCCTTGTCCTCGTAGAACGAGTCGTCGTTGTAGTGCGTGGTGGAGATCTCCTCGAAAATCACCCCGGTATCGGTCCAGAACTCGTGCCACACGCCCTGCTGGAGCAGCAATGTGTCGCCGGGATGGAGGGTCCGCCGGCGGCCGTCGATGATGACCTCGAGGATCCCATGGAGAACCTGAAAGGTCTCCTCCTTGCGCTTGTGGTAGTGCGACGGATGTCGCTGGCCCGGGGTCTGAATGACGAGCTTCTTGCAGTAGCTGCGGTTGACGCAGCTGATGATGGTGGCGCCCCAGTCCTTGAACCGGGCCAGCCCGTAGTGATGCGAGAACTCGGCTTCGAAGTCGGTATTCAACACGACCCGGGCCTCATTCAGCATGGCCTTGATCGTGTGGATCGCCGTAAAGAGTACCTGCTGCTCGGGATTGTGCGGGATGTCGAGCTCGCCGACGCAGAGGGGCTGGTCGGCCGCCAGATCGTCCTGCGCCACGATGCCGGGCTTGAACTGACCCGAGCTGAGCTGCCCGTCCCCACAGGGCATCGCGAAGTAGACGTCATCCGCCCCCAGGGTGGCGCCGGCCTTGACCGGTCGCCGGGCGTAGACGCCGCGACGGAGCGACAGCAGCGACTCCTTTTCATCCTCCGAGGCCGGGGGACGTACCGGATCACCCTCCAGCGCCAGCGCCCGTTGGGCGGCGCGGATCCAGGCGTCCAGCTGCGCCGGCGTCGAGGAGTAGGCGTTGAGCTTGATCTCGTCGGTCTCCACGCCCACGTGCCGTTCCAGCATCCGGGCTCCCTTGGCTACCGCTACCGCCACAGCCAGGGTTTCGTCGGGGCGTTCGTGAGTGGAGAAGCCGATGGTCGTCCTCGGATACCGGTTTCGGAGCAGCTCGATCTGCTGCAGCTGCATCCGCTCGTCGGGAGTGGGATAGATCGCCACGCAATGCATGATGGCAAAGCGGACCCGGCGGTGATCGAAAAAGCTGACCAGGTCGTCGATCTCCTTCAAACTGAGCCCGCCGGTGGAAAAGATGACCGGCTTGTTGCACTGGGCGATCTTTTCGATGAGCGGCCAGTCGGTCGCCGAGCAGCTCGCCACCTTCACCACCTCGATCTCCAGCTGGCCGATCAGGTCCACCGAGGCCTCGTCGAAGGGCGTCGCCATCGTCACCATGTTCTGGCGCCGCACCTCGGCGGCGAGGGTAATGAAATCCGTCCGCGAGAGCCGGGTCGAGAGAAAACGCGGGATGTGCTTGTTGGTGCTTCCGCTGCGGTGTGCGGGATGAATGAAGCTGTCGAGCTCGCGGAACTGGAATTTGAGGGCGGCGCGCACCCCGCGCGCGCGAATCACTTCGCCGGTGTCCCGGATGATCCGGAGACCGTGCTGGACCTGGCCCTGGTGGTTATTGGCCAGGTCCAGCACGAACAGATGGCGGAAATCGAAGTCAGCCTTCACGAGCGCCTCTCACGGCTTCCGGTTCACCTGCCTCTTCCGCCGGCGCCAGGGCGTCCGGGGTGTATCCCTGCTCGTAATCGAGCCGCATGCGCCGGCCCTCGCGCTCGGACCGGTGCGCCGCAGCCACCACGAGCATCGTATCCAACCCTCGGGCCAGCTGGATACCGGAGTTGCCACCGGACGTGCGCAGGTCGGCCTCGATGTGCTCCAGCTCCCGGATGAAATCGTCCGGCCGCTTCTTGGGCAGGGGGATCACCTCGTCCGCCTTTCCCGGCCGCAGCAGCACCACGGCGTCACCCTCAGCGTTGTAGTTGCATACCCACTCGATCGCCCCCTGCATGCCCTGGATTCTGGCCCGCTTCCGGTGGGGGGTTGTGACCACATCCTGCACCACCCGCCCCACCAGCCCTTGCTCGGTGCGGAGGTTCATCAGGCAGAGGTCGTCATAGTCGGCGCCACCGTCCGCCACGTACCGGAGGCGCGCGTCCACCTCGGTCACTCGCCCGGCCCCGATCACATGCGCGAAGTGCTGCCACAGGTTGATCGCATGGGAGTGCTCGCCGCTCGCCCCCCCGCCCTTTTCCCAGAAACCGAGGTAGCTGTCCGACGGACCATCGAGCCATGGGTGTGCGGCAAAGATGCCTCCCCAATGCTCGCGGAACTCGACATCCAGCGTCTGCACGTCTCCGAACTCGCCCGAGGCGATCACTTCCTCAACCTGCTGGGTTGCCCGCCCGACGACATGATCGTACCCGACGTAGACCCGGATCCTGCGGGCGCGGGCGGCGTCCCAGAGCTCCTGCGCCCGCTCGAGCGCGGGCGGGCACACCGGCTTCTCGACGATTACCGTGGTGGGCTTCTCCTCGAGCGCCTGGATGGCGAGCGGGAGGTGGAACTCGGGCGGAGTTCCGATGAAGATGTGGTCGAACCCGCCCGCGGGGGCGTCCTGGTTCAGGAAGAGCCGGATGCCTTCGTCCCACCGCCCGTAGCGTGCCGGATAGATCTGGTGCTGCATGCGCTCGAGGGCGGCCGGGCTGACGTCACAGACCGTGACATCCCAGCCCATCCGCCGCGATGCATGCGCGAGGTGATTTCCGATCGAGCCCGCCCCATAAATCTTGATCCGACGCATTCAGTACTGCCTCCACTACGGGAAGGTCGCTGTCAGCCTGCGCTGCGAAATGTTACCCGCGGAGCCGGGCGTACAAGTAGTCGGCTCGGCCGGTGCTCTCGAGCCACTTCTGGAACGCCGCGTCCACCGGGGGCGCCACCGGCACCGCACCCTGTCCGCTGGGCCGTCGGTCTCGCAGCCACAGCAGCGCATTGGAGAGGTCGAAGCGATGCACGTACTCAACGGCGCACTCGGCAAAGCCGGCTGCCGATGCTACCCTGCGGAGGCTCGCCGCTTCAAAGTACCAGGCATGCACGGCCCGGAAGAAGAAGGCGCCGTACTCTTCCGGCAGCAACTCGAGCATCCAGTCGTCGAGGTTGGGCGTACTGAGCAAGAGCTCGCCGCCCGGTCGCAGCAGCCGGCGCACATCGCGCAGGAGCGCCACGGGATCGGGCACGTGTTCCACCACGCTGAAGCAAACCGCAGTATCCACCCGCCCCTGCCACTCGGGGGGCACCTCGCTGCAGTACGAAAATACCTGATGCCCTTTGCCGGCCAGCACTGGATGGAAGCCGCGGGTGGGCTCGATGGCGAGCGTGGCCGAGGCCACGCCCTTGACCAGATCGAGGAACGATCCCGCGCCGCACCCCACATCGGCCACGACCTTGTGGCGCAGTTCGGCGGTGCCGAGGATGGCGAGTTTGCCCGCTTGCTCACCGTCATGCAGGTCGTAGAAGCGCTCGGGTGAGCCACTCCCGTCCACCATCTCACGATACGACGCCGATTCGTAGTCCACGGCACCGGAAGGCGGGAGGTACCCCGCTCCACACCCGCGGCAGCGGAAGACGGTCTCGGCGGCAGGACTGGCACTGCCGAAAGGGCCCAGGCGGATCGGGCCCCGATACAGCACCTCCCAGGACTCCTCTCCACAGATGCGGCAGGGTTGGGCCAGCTCCACCTCGGCTCGGTTCAGGCTGGTGCCGGCGCGCGGGCGGGGGGACAAGGCATCGGCTTTCGGAATGGGCGAACCTCCTCATGCTCGGGCGCCGCTGCTAACAACAAGCGGCGCAAGTGCTTCACAAAGGCTATAGTATACCCGCCAACCTGGCTGGAACAATCAGCCCCTCTTTGCCGGCCGCTTCCCCTCCCCATAGTTCCGATCCAGCCATGCACGGTAACTCCCGTCCATGACTCCCCGCCACCAGGGCTCGTTGTCCAGATACCAGGTCAGGGTCTTCCGAATACCGGTTTCGAAGCTCTGGCGGGGGCAGAAGCCGAGGTCGCGCTCGATCCTGGTGGCGTCAATCGCGTAGCGGCGGTCGTGCCCGGGCCGATCCTGCACGAAGGTGACGAGTTCCTCCGATGGTTGCCCACGCGCGGCAGGACTCCGGGGATAGCGGCCGGCGAGAGACCGGTCAGCGGCGAACGCCTGATCCACCAGCCGGCACAGCAGGCGCACGATGTCGATGTTCTTCCACTCATTGCCTCCCCCGACATTGTAGGTCTCACCTACCCGGCCGGCCTGAAGCACCCGGTCAATGGCCCGGCAGTGGTCCTCGACGTACAGCCAATCGCGCACGTTCCCGCCGTCGCCGTACACCGGCAGGGCCTTCCCGTCGAGCAGGTTCACCAGCATGAGTGCAATGAGCTTTTCGGGAAACTGGTACGGTCCGTAGTTGTTGGAGCAGTTGGTGGTGGTGACCGGAAGACCGTAGGTATGGTGATAGGCGCGGACCAGGTGATCGGCGGCCGCCTTGCTCGCGGCGTACGGCGAGTTCGGGGCATAGGGCGAGATCTCGGTAAATGGCGGATCGGTGGGAGCAAGTGAGCCGTACACCTCGTCGGTCGAGATGTGGTGGAACCGAGCCTCTGCCGGCGCCGCGCCCCCTTCCAGCCACACCTCGCGCGCGGCCTTAAGCAGCTCATGGGTACCATTGACGTTGGTGGCCACGAATACGTCCGGGCCATGGATGGACCGGTCCACGTGCGATTCGGCGGCGAAGTGGACTACGGTGGTAATCTCGTGCCGCCGCATCAACCCGACGGCGAGTCCTGGAGTGGAGATATTGCCGTGGACGAACTCCAGCTCCGGCCGCTTCAGCACCGGCTCGAGGCTCGCCAGGTTGCCGGCATACGTCAACGCATCCAGCACCACGACTCGCTCACCCGGGTGGGCGCCAAGCCAGTAATGCACGAAGTTGGCGCCGATGAACCCCGCGCCACCGGTCACGAGCAGATTACGCACTAGCCAGTCCCTGCAGCATTGCTTTCAGGTTCTCCCGCCAGGGCCGCGCCGGACCACCCAGGGCTTGCCATCCCGAGGTCTTGTCCAGCACGCTGTACGCCGGGCGCCGTGCCACCGCGTTGAACTCATCACTGCGGATGGGCTCTACCGTAACGGCTTTCTTCAGCAGCCCCAGTGCCCGGGCCTCCTGCTGGATCGCCACCGCAAACTCGTACCAGCTGGCCGAGCCGGCGTCGGTCCAGTGCACCACCCCCCGGATGGCAGGACGGTCGGCCGCGCGCCAGAGCGCCTCCGCCAACGGACGCCCCCAGGTCGGGGTTCCCGTCTGATCGGCGACCACCGTGACCCGCCCCTGCTCCTCCATCAGCCGCAGCATGGTGCGGACGAAGTTACGTCCATGGGCGGAGTACACCCAGGCGGTCCGCACGATCAGGGCGTCGCCTTGCGTGGCCCGGATCACCTCGCGCTCGCCGGCCAGTTTGGTTTGCCCGTAGACACTGATGGGATTCGGCGGGTCATCGGGCAGGTAGGGGCGGTCCTGCCGGCCGTCGAACACGAAGTCGGTGGAGAGATGAATCATGCGGGCACCCAGGCGAGCGACTTCGGCAGCGACGTTGTGCGCCCCGGCAACATTCACCCGCTGGGCCTGTTCGCGCTCCCGCTCCGCACGATCCACATCGGTGTACGCTGCCGCCTGGATCACGAGCGCCGGGCGCTCTCGCTGCAGGACGGCGCGGACGGCTTCCGGGTCGGTGACATCGAGCTCGAGGGAGCCACAGGCCCTCACCTGCCAGCTGGCCGGCGCCGTGGCCAGGAGCTCCTGTCCCACCTGGCCGTGAGCGCCAGTGATCAGGGCCCGAGCCTGGCGCTGGGCGTTCATGGGTAGGTCGGTGCGTCTCGAAGCGGCGGCGCAGACGCATCCTTGGCCGAGAGGATAGGAGGACAGCCATCCGGCAGGGGCCAGTTGATGGCGACGTCAGGGTCATCCCAGCGGAGTGCCCGGTCCTGCGCGGGGTCGTAATAGGTGGTGCACTTATAGAGAAGATCAGCGGACTTGCTGAGAACGTAAAATCCATGAGCGAACCCGGGCGGAATCCAGAGCTGCTTGTGATTGTCCGCGGTCAGGTCTTCGGCGACCCACCGGCCGAACGTGGCAGACGACCGGCGCAGATCCACCGCCACATCGTACACTTCGCCGGACACCACCCGCACCAGTTTGCCCTGCGGACTCCCGGTTTGGTAATGCAGCCCCCGGAGGGTGCCCCGCACCGAGCGGCTGTGGTTGTCCTGCACGAAGCGGGCAGCCACACCCTTGGCCGCCAACCGTTCCTCGTGCCAGCTCTCCAGAAAGAACCCGCGCTCGTCCCGGTGAACCATCGGCTCGATGACCAGCACATCCGGGATTCTGGTAGGGGTGACCTTCACCGGCGCGGCAGCTCCTGCAGGAGTTGATAGAGATACTTGCCGTATCCGGTCTTACCCAGTGGCTCGGCGAGTCGCTCTACCTGGCCGGCGTCGATGTAGCCCATCCGGTACGCAATCTCCTCCGGACACGAGATCTTGAGGCCCTGCCGCTGCTCGATGGTCTCGATGAACAGGCTGGCCTGCAGCAGCGACTCATGGGTTCCGGTGTCGAGCCACGCCGTCCCGCGCCCCAGCCGTTCCACCTGGAGGTCTCCCAGCTTCAGATACGCGGCGTTGACATCGGTGATCTCCAGTTCGCCCCGCGCCGAGGGCCGGATCTCGCGCGCGATGTCGACCACCCGCTCATCATAGAAATACAGGCCGGTGACGGCATAGCTCGAGCGCGGCTGGGCCGGCTTCTCCTCGATCGCCACCGGGCGGCCCGCCCCGTCGAACTCGATCACGCCGTACGCGCTGGGATTGTTGACGTGGTAGCCGAAGATGGTGGCGCCGCGCGCGCGGCGAGAGGCGCGCTGGAGGATCTGGCTCAGCTCGTGGCCATAGAAAATGTTGTCGCCCAAGACGAGGCAGCTGGGGCTGCCGCCGAGGAAATCGCGGCCGATGAGGAAGGCCTGGGCCAGGCCGTCCGGCGACGGCTGCTCGGCGTATGACACCGAGAGGCCCCACTGGGCGCCGTCACCCAGGAGCCGCTGGAAGGCGGGCAGGTCCTGGGGGGTGGAGATCACCAGCACGTCCCGGATCTCCCCCAGCATCAGGGTGGAGAGCGGGTAGTAGATCATGGGCTTGTCGTAAATGGGCAGGAGCTGCTTGCTGACCGCGCGGGTGACGGGATGCAGGCGGGTGCCGGTGCCTCCGGCCAGGATGATGCCTTTTCGGCCCACGTCAGTACTCCAGCGGCAACGCCACCCGCCGCCCGTCCCGGGCGGACTGATACGTGGCGATCAGGATCTCGAGTGAGTGCAGTCCCTCACGTCCGTCGGTGTCGGGCACCGCCTCTCCCCGGAGCGACTGAATGACGTTGTCATAGTAGGCGGGGTGGCCGAATCCGTACACCGAAGTGGTCTCGTAGCTGGCCTGCTCCACCTTCTGGTCGTCCGGGTCCGGATCGGCGAACTCCCAGTGATCGATCCGGTTGACGGCCACCCCGCCAACCCTGACCGTCCCTTTTTCCCCGATGATGGTGATGGAGCCTTCCAGATTCTTGGGATAGGTGAGCATGGTCACGTTCATCGAACCCAGAGCGCCGGTCCGCCAGCGGATGCTGACCACTCCAGTGTCCTCGACCTGTATATTCCGTTCCAGGGTGGCGGTGTAGGCCTGCACACTCTCCACCGGCCCGATGAGCCAGTCCAGCAGGTCCACGTAATGGCTCGCCTGGTTCATGAACGCACCGCCATCGAACTCCCAGGTTCCCCGCCAGGGGGCGCTGTCGTAGTAGGACTGTGGCCGGCTCCAGAAGACGTTGATATTGACCATGTAGATCCGGCCGAACCGGCCCTTCTCGACTGCCCGCTTGAGGAGCTGCAACGTGGCGTTCCGCCGGTTCTGCTTCACCACAAAGAGGTGAACCCCGGCCTGGTCGCAGGCATGAACCATGCGCTTGCCGTCCTGCCAACGCGTGGCCATGGGCTTTTCGGTCATCACATGTCGCCCGGCCGCCGCAACCTGTATCGCCTGGTCCGCATGCAGGCCGCTCGGGGTGGCCAGGATCACGATGTCGGCGTCCGTCCGGGCCAACAGCGACTCGAGCGACCGGAACCCGGGCGCCCCGGTGCGGGCTTCTGCGCGGGCCAGCGCGGCGGGGTCCACGTCGCACACCCCCACCAGCTCAGCCCGGGCGGCGTGCTTCTCGATGGCGTTGAAGTGGTTCTCGGAAATGCGCCCGCAACCGACGAGCGCAAACCGGATGCGCCGGTCCTTAATGAAGGGCTTGGTGATGAACATTCCGGGGCTGTCCACGATGGCCGGGAAGATAGCAGGAGCCTGGTCTGCACGGCATTGCATTAGCGGGGGCGCGCCGCCGCCACTCTGGCGCGAATTCGTACCAAGCGTTATCATGTGAATAGTTTCACAAAGTGCCCGAAGCACACCAAGGAGACCACCTCGATGGCCACCGCCACCCGTCCCGAGTCCGCCCATGCGGTTTACCCCGCCGCCGCCGTAGGCAAGCTCTTCGCGCCTCCGGAAACCGAAGAGCCGGCCGATAAGCTCCGGCGGCTGCTCCGTGAAGCCCATGCCCGCAAGTCGTTCCTTCACACTGCGGGTGCCTACGATGCCTTTTCGTCGGCCATCATGACCCGGCTCGGCTTCAAGGCGCTGTACGGCAGCGGTTGGCAGCTTGCCGCCACCAAGAGCATGTTCCCCGACATCGGGGTGTATGCCTCCCATGATATGGTCAAGCTGGTGCACGAGATGTGGATGGGCATCGAGGGGGCGCGGAACACCCACTACTACGACACCGACGGGAAGGAAATTCTCGAGGTGCCGCCCGCGTTCGTGGACATGGAGGCCGGCTTCGGCGGCCCCACCCAGACCTTCACCCTCGCGGTCGAATTGATTCGGGCTCGTGCCGCGGGCGTCCACCTGGAGAACCAGGACCCGGCCAACCGTACCTGCGGCCACATCGTGAACGTGGGCAAGCAGAAGCGGAACAAGGTGCTGGTGCAGCGGAAGGAGTGGCTGGCCAAGCTCAAGGCGATCAAGGCGGCGTCTCAGGCCACCGGAGTGGACGTGGTGATCATCGCCCGAACCGACTCGATCG
>DASVGF010000098.1:0-3573 GCA_036379675.1 Gemmatimonadales bacterium
CCGGGAAGCAGCTCACCAAGCGGGAGGAGGCCGAGCTCCGACGGATGGCCGAGTCTGTCGTCATCAAGGACGCCCAGTCACCGGAGCGGCTGCTGGACGAGACGGCGCTGTTCCTGCACCGGGTCACCTCCCGGCTGCCGGAGTCCAAGCGCCGGATGCTGGAACAGCTGCACCGGACCGACCCCACGCTCACCGGCCGCACCGCTCTGGTGGTGGACGACGACGTCCGCAACATCTTCGCGCTGACGACGTTTCTGGAGCGCAGCGAGATGAAGGTGATCTACGCCGAAAGCGGCCGCGATGGGATTGCCCGGCTGCAGGACAACCCCGAGGTCGATGTCGTCCTGATGGACGTGATGATGCCGGAAATGGACGGCTACGAGACCATGCGGGCCATTCGGGACATGCCCCGGTTCCGCAGTCTGCCCATTATCGCCGTCACCGCCAAAGCCATGAAGGGCGACCGCGAGAAGTGCATCGAGGCCGGCGCGTCGGACTACATCGCCAAACCGGTGGACATGGATCAGCTGCTGTCGCTGCTCAGGGTATGGCTGTACCGGTGAGCGGGCGGGCGGAGAGGCGGACTGGCGGAGGGGCGGGCGGTCTGATCGCGACGGTGGCAGAGCACGCCTCGACGCCGGGGGAGTCCGCTGGTCCGACCGACAGTCCCTCCGCCGCTCCGCCCCTCCAGCCCTCCGACGAGCGCGTCAACATTTTGCTGGTCGATGACCAGCCTGCCAACCTCATCGCTATGGAGGCCATGCTTCAGGGGCTGGGGCAAAATCTCATCCGGGCGCAGTCCGGGCGCGAGGCGCTGAAGTGGCTCCTCACCCACGAGTTCGCGGTCATCCTGCTCGACGTCAAGATGCCCGAAATGGACGGCTTCGAGACGGCCGCGCTCATCCGCCAGCGGGACAAGTCGCGCCACACTCCCATCCTGTTTCTCACGGCCAACGACAACAGTCAGACCCAGGCGGTGCGGGGCTACGCCGTCGGGGCCGTGGACTACCTGGTGAAGCCGGTGGTGCCCGAGTTCGTCCGGTCGAAGGTGGCGGTATTTGTCGAGCTGGCCAAGAAAACCGAGTTGCTCCGGCGCCAGGCCCAGCTGCTGGCGGAGAGCGAGCAGGCGGCCCGCGAGCTGGCCGAGACCAGGGCCGAGCTGGTGCGCGACCTGGAGCACAAGAACCGCGAGCTGGAGAGCTTCAGCTACGCGGTTTCCCACGATCTGCGGGCGCCGCTCCGCCGGATTGACAGCTTCAGCCGCGCCATTATCGAGAGCCAGGGCGAGCGACTGGATGAAGCCGGAGTGCGTTACCTCGAGCGGGTGCGCGAGGCGAGCCAGCACATGTCCCAGCTGATCGACGACGTGCTGTATCTCTCGCGGGTCACCCGGGCCGATCTGCGTGACCAGGAAGTCGATCTCAGCGCGGTGGCCACGCTCATCCTCAGCCGGCTGCAGGAGAGCGAGCCGTCGCGCGAGGTGGAGGCCAAGGTACGGCCCGGCGTCGTGGTCATGGGCGACGGCCAGTTGCTCAGGATTGCGCTGGAGAACCTGCTGGAGAATGCGTGGAAGTTCACCGCCCGGGCGGCACAACCGCGAATCGAATTCGGTGTCACCAATGCTTCAGGGGAGCCCGCCTACTTCGTGCGGGATAACGGCGCCGGCTTCGACATGACCTATGTGGATCGGCTCTTCGGCCCCTTTCAGCGGCTCCACCCCCAGGGCGAATTCCCCGGCTCGGGAATCGGTCTGGCCACGGTTCAACGCATCATCCACCGACACGGCGGCCGCGTCTGGGCCGAGGGTCTGGTGGGGCAGGGGGCCACCTTCCACTTCACGCTCGGGCGCGGCCGGCCGTAGCCGGCTAGACCCGGTCGCCGCGATCCGCCCGCGCCTGGCTTGCCTGGCGCGCTTTTACTACGCCACATATTGAGGTTGGATGCGGCTCCGCCATCGGGCATTCGCGCGCGGGCTTGTGCACGATCATTTCCTGGGTGGCTGAATTCAGCGAGGGTGTTCCTTGGGCTGTGGGATGGTCTGCGCGAGAGCTTCGCTGACCTTTGCCAGAAGCTCGTCACGGGTAAAGGGCTTGGCGAGGAACGGCGAGTCGAACTCGGTCAGCCCGTACTCGACCAGAACTTCGGCAGGATGGGCCGACATGTAGAGAATCCGTTGCTGCGGCCAGCGTTCCCGAATCCGCTTGGTGACTTGTACGCCGTCGGCGAACGGCATGACGATGTCTACCACGACCAGCTGGATGCCCGACCGGGCGGTGTCGAGCACCTCCATCCCCTCTTCCCCGCTTTCCGCCTCGAAGACGCGGAACCCCCACTCGCTCAACAGACGATGCGCCATGCGCCGAACCGTGGGCTGGTCGTCGATGACCAGTATGCTGGGAGCGCTACGAACGTCGGGAAGGTTCACGGATCCGCAATTCTGTGATACGGGGAGCAGCAGCTGCGCCGCCGGGCCGAACTCCGGCATCAAAGACCCGTCAACTATACCGCGCCAGTCGGAGGGGCGTTAGTGACGGCCATCACAGGCGGCAGCCTCAGGCCTCCGCCCGGCGCCGGCGCCGGTCTTCCAGGCGGGTCCGCCGTTGATCGTCCTGGCTACCGGCGGAAGGGAGGCCCCGGAATTCGAAGTGTCGCTCGTCCAGCAGCCGGGAACGGTCCTGGGAGGTGACTGGGCGGGCAACCGGTCGGAGGGAAACTACCAGATCGGCCATGACGGCGGCGGGTTGCCATTCACCCGGGGGGATTCCGGGGTACAGGTGGGCATACCCCGACTTCAGCAAGGCTTGACGTACGTCGGCACGGGAACGGCCGTGCACGGTGGCTCGCTGCGGTTCACTCATGGAAGGCCTTTCTGTTCCGGATCCCTCGTCGGCGCCGAGGAGTCCTGGGGCGCAACGCCGGAGTCACTCAGACGGGTGGAGCCTGCGGGCAGTCCGTCGGGGCGGGCTGTCGTCCCCCGCCATTCGAAGTGGTCGTCGTGAAGCAGCCGAAGCCCGGTTATGATGCCGGACCTCGAGCGATCCTGATGGATCAGGTCAGTGACCTGGCGCAGTACCTTTTCGACTGGCGTCCAGACACCGGGCTTGAGCCCAGGGTACAGGTTGGCGTACTCGGGTTTGAGTCTTGCTTGCCGGCCCCGGGCTCCTTTCATGGAGCCAATTTACACCGCCGGAGCGCAGGCGGGCAGAACCACAGCCGCCGGGGAGGGTACCGGCGGGCGCAATCGCGCCCGCCGGCCAGTTGCCTCTATCGATTCCCTGAGCCCGGCGGCCTGCCCTGGCCGCCGCCGCCGCCCTGACCCCCGCCCCCGGGCTTGCCGCCGCCCCCGCCACCCCCCGGCCCTCCGGGGCGACCGCCGCCCCCGCCCCCGCCTCCCCCGCCCGGACCACCAGGCCGGCCCCCTCCTCCGCCACCCCCCCCTTGACCGCCGCCTCCTCCTGGGCCTTTACCGCCGCCGCCCCCCCCTCCACCGGGACCGCCCGGGCCCTTCCCACCGCCCCCGCCACCGGGACCGCCGCCGCCCGGGCCCTTCCCACCGCCGCCGCCACCGCCGCC
>DASVGF010000099.1:0-3032 GCA_036379675.1 Gemmatimonadales bacterium
TGGGCACCCTGCCCACGCCAGCGCTGTACTTCGCCGTCTCGGCCCTGAGAACCGACGCCGGCATTCAGGTCACCGGCTCTCACAACCCGCCCGAGTTCAACGGGTTCAAGATGGTGCTCGCCGGCGAAGCCTTCCACGGCGACGACATCCTGGGGCTATGGGAAATCATCACAGCCGAGCGCTGGCGGAGCGGGGCGGGGACGGAGACGTCCGACGGGTCGGTGCTCCAGCGCTATCGCGATGGCATCATCCGCCGGCACCACCTCGAACGATCCGTCAAAGTGGTGGTGGACTGCGGTAACGGCGTCGGCAGCCTCATCGCCGTGTCCACCATCCGGGGCCTGGGCGCAGAGGTCACGCCCCTGTTCTGTGAATCCGACGGCAGCTTTCCCAACCACCACCCCGATCCCACGGTCCCCGAGAACCTGCGCGATCTCCAGGCAGTGGTGCGCCGGGAGGGTGCCGAGCTGGGGATAGCATTCGATGGCGACGCCGACCGGATCGGCGCGGTGGACGAGACCGGCGAGATCATCTACGGCGACCAGCTGTTGGTGATCTTCGGCCGCGATGCCGTCCGCCGGTTTGGCAAAGGCACTCCGGTCATTTTCGACGTAAAATGCTCGGAAGTGCTGCCCGCCGCGCTTACAGCCGCCGGGGCCAAGCCGGTCATGTGGAAGACGGGCCATTCCCTTATCAAGGCCAAAATGAAGGAGCTCAAAGCCCCGCTGGCCGGCGAGATGAGCGGCCACATGTTCTTTGGGGGGGACTACCTGGGCTTCGACGACGCGCTCTTCGGAGCGGCGCGGCTGCTGGAAGAAGTGAGCCGTCATCCCTTCGGCCTGGCGACGCTGCTGGCGGATCTGCCACGCACGTTCGCCACCCCCGAGATCCGGGTAGAATGCGCTGAAGAGGAAAAGTTCGGCCTGGTGGAACGCGCCGCGGCGCACTTCGCTTCTCGTTACCCGGTCAATACCATCGATGGGGTGCGGATCACCTTTCCCAAGGGCTGGGGTCTCCTACGGGCATCCAATACCCAACCAGTGTTGGTCATGCGGTTCGAGGCTACCGATCAGCAGGCGCGCGACGTCTACCGGGCCGAGGTGGAGGGATGGCTGGAGAGTCAGAGAAGCGTGAGCCGGACAGAGAAAAGCGTGAGCGGTAAGCGGTGAGCGGTGAGTGGGTAACCCTCGGGGGCGGGGCACGTCATGCGGTTGTCCCGCTTACCGCTGACGGCTCACCGCTCACGCGTTTGATTTAGGATGTCACGCCGAAGCCGGCGGCTGACGATTGCGCTCGCCGGGGTCGTGCTCCTGCTGTTTGCGGGCCGCTGGACCGCCGTGGCCCTGGCCGACCGGTGGTGGGCCGCCCAGGTCTCTCCTGCCGCCGCCGAATTCCTCACCGACTGGCACCTCCTTCGTCTCACCCTCGATCTCACCGGCTGCCTCATTGCCTCAGCCTGGTTCATCGGCCATCTGCTCCTGGTATACCGCGCGGTGGGGACGGTCCAGGTGCGGCGGAACGTAGCGAATCTGGAGTTCCGGGAGGCACTCACCCCCGGCGCGCTCCTGACGGTCGCGGTGGTAACTGGGACCCTGCTCGGCCTGCTCGTCGGGGTCGGAGCTTCGGGTTGGTGGCGCGAAGTCATCCTCGCGTGGCAGGGCGTCACCTATCGGCTGAGCGACCCGCTGCTCGGCCGCGACCTCGGCCTGTACGTCGCTCAGCTCCCTCTGTGGCGGGCCGCTCACGGGTTCATCACACTGCTGGTTCTGCTGGCGCTCAGCGGGGTGGCCGGTCTCTACATGCTGGTGGGCGCCATCCGCTGGATCGAGCGGCGCCCAGCCATTAACGATCATGCCCGGGCCCATATCGGCTGGCTGCTCGCGGTCCTGGCCATCGCTCTGGCGTGGGGTTATCTGCTGGAGCCGTACGAGGTGATCGCGGGCTCGATCGATCTGTTGGACGAGCCCAGCTGGCGTACGGGCCTGTGGGTGGCGCCGATCCTTGCGGGAGTAGCCCTGGCGGCGGGCGCGCTCTCGGCCTGGTGGGCGACCCGGCCCCGCCACGCCCTGTTCCTCGCGGGGTGGGTGGTGCTGGCCGCTGCCTCGGTAGTGGGACACTGGTTGTTGCCCTCGGTGCTGGGCGGATCTACCGAAGAGACGATTGAGCCCAGAGCAAGGGAGGAGCTCGAGCGCCTGGCCTACGGGCTCGAGCACCTGCGTGACGTTGCCATTGGACAGCTGGCCCGTCCGGCTCCTCCCGCGGTGCCGTCACTCTGGAGTCCGGTCACAGTTGCCCGGGCCTTCCCGCTGGATTCCAGCCGTCTCCTGGCGGTGGACGCCGCCATTCTCAGCCGCCAGGGCAAGCGACGTCCCGTTTGGCTGGCAGTTCGCTCGAGCCCCGCCGGCCGGGTGATGGTGTCGGCGGTGGCCGACCACCGGGTGACTCGCTCGGGCGAGCCGATCTTCTACCGCCTCAGCGATACCCTCTCCCACGTTGCCCCGGTTACCCTCCTCGACCTGCCTCCAGATCTCCTGCAGCCGGATGCGCCGGCATTTCGCCTGCGCCACGACGACGCACCGGGCGTCCCGGTGGACGGCTGGGGGCGGAGGATACTGCTTGCGTGGGCACTGCAGACGGGGGATGTGCTGGGTCACGTTCCCCAGGGTACCCGCATCGATTGGCTCCTGTCCCCGCAGGAGCGCCTGGACCGGCTGGCACCATACGCGGACTGGGGCGTGCCGACCGCGCGGGTGCTCAACGGCGAGCTCGTCTGGTTGCTGGATGGGTATCTCACCTCGAGCACCTTTCCGCTCACCGGACGGGTTATGTGGCACAACCCGTTCACCCGCCAGACGCGAAGAGTCGGCTCCGTCAGGGCCGCGTTCCTCGGAACGGTCAATGCCGAAAGCGGCGCCACGCACATCTACCTTCAGCCGGGCGCTGATGAGTTGGCGGAGACCTGGGCCGGGCTGTCGCGGGGCGTGGTGGAGCCGGCCTCGACCATCCCTGAGCCGGTGCTCAGGGCCGCTCCC
>DASVGF010000100.1:0-35466 GCA_036379675.1 Gemmatimonadales bacterium
GTTCATCATGAAGGTATGCCGCACGGGAATCAGGATGGGCGTGTCGGTGCTCTTCACCAACGTCTCGCTGACGGCCACGACGCCGTCATTCGGCTCGTCGGCGAAAGGGCCGGCGCCCCGGGACCACCCCCTGGTTCCGGCAATGATGGTATAGGGAACCGGCGGCGGACCCAGCCGTTCGAAGAACCCCGGCTGGGCCAGCACCTGTCCGCACTCTCCATTCACCCAGCGATACCATGGAACGGGACCGAAGCGCCGCGCCAGACGTGGCGGCCGATTGGGAGTGCCCAGCATGATGAGGTGCGCGGGTGGGGTCTCGAAGTCATTGCGATCGAGCGCCGCGCGAACCAACAGGCCTCCAAGTGAGTGCCCCACGACGGCGTAGGGATCCCGCAGTCTCGCCACCTCCGCCAGCCGCGCCTGAATTCGACCGATGATGTCGCTGAATGTTTCGACAGCGGCAACGTATCCCAGCAAGCGGGTATCGTGGCCATTGCCGCGCAGGTGACGCGCGAGCCGGTAGAGTGAGAGGGCCGTGCGGCCCATCCCATGGACCAGCAGGACCCGCATGGCCGGCGCCGGGTCTCACTGCCTGCGGCTGGACGGCGGAACGATGCCGTTGAGTCGCAAGTAGGTGACAATGTTCCCGTAGTGCTCGGCGTCGTGCGCCGCATTCAGGCCCAGGGCGTAGAGCCGGGTACGCTCCTGGCCGAAGAGCTTGGTCTTCTGCTGCGCGGCCTTGTCGGTCTGCCCATACGCCCGGCTGCAGTATTGGGTCGACTCCTTGAGCGCGGCGACCAGCTCGGCCTTCGTCTTTCGCGACTTCTCGATTTCATCTTCGTTGCGGGGCGGCTCTCCCAGTGCGGCCGCACATATCAGATACTGGGCGCCCGCGACGTGCCCCACCAGCTGTCCGAAGGTTCGCACCTCGGGCGTGGGCCGATAGGCGTACTTGGGCTCGGGTAATTCATCGGCTGCTGTGGTGATATGGCCGACGAAGGTTTCCCAGAGCTGCCGGGATGTGCTCACGGCGGCGTTATCACTCCCCGTGCCATTCTGAGCCACGAGGGGCGTACCACTGGCAGCAAGGAGCATGAGCGCAAGGGTAGACACAGCACGACGCATAAGGACTCCAGGGTGGGAAGGTTGTCCCGGGCCGGCCCGCAGGAAGGAATCCGCGCAGACCGCGCATCTCACTCTAATATTGGGGGCGACGGTGCCTCCCAGGAACCTGCGGAAAAATCTGCCCCGCGCTAACCCCGAGAGGGTCGCTGTGGCAGGGCCGGGTGCCGGTGCCCTCTGAGTAGCAGCCAGCCCCCGACGATAGCGGCCCCATAGAGCGCCACACCCGCAAGGTAAACCGAGCCGCCGAGCGCCTGGTCCCGGGGGAGGAGCCCCCATTCTCCCAGGAGGATGGCCCAGTCGTGTTCTCCCCCGCCCACCAGGGGGAGCTGTTGCCCCCGGGCATCTTTGATGTAGACCGAGATATTCCAGCAGTTCTGGCCCATCCACCAGAGCGGGATCGTGGCGCCATGGCGGTCGCCGTTGCGCCACAGGGCCACCGCAAAGAGCGCCGGCACGATGAGCTGAAGCAGCGTGCCGCCCAGAAGTGCGAGTGTTTCGCCGTCGAACGAGAAGATCAGATGGCCGGTTTCATGGATGGCAAGATCGAGGCTATCGAGCCACCGGTAGTCGCCGGGAGATTGCATGCACAGCCAGCCGTAGATCGCCAGCAGGGCGGTGAGCCCGACCCGCCAGCGTCGCTCCGCGGGCGAGTAGTGCGCCACCTCTTCCCGCCCCATCATGACGTGGACCGGCGTGGGGGGGCGGCGCTGGGACCGCCAGCGCGTGGCGTCCGGAACAGCACGTGGAGCACCCCCTCGTGGGTGATCTGCCGCTGGTACTGGAGGCCCGCCTTCTCCATCACCCGCTGCGAGGCGACGTTCGACGGCAGGGTAATGGCCACCACTGATTCGAGGCCTAGCGGGTCTCTGGCGATCTCCAGGCAGGCGAGCGTGATTTCGGTGGCAAGCCCCCGGCCCCAGTAGTCGGGCATGAATCCGTAGCCTACCTCGACTTCATCGTCGTCCCCCACCTGCAGGTGCCGAAGTACCGCCCGTCCAATCGGGGTTCCGCTCGCTCGGTCTCGCAGAACCCAGAGGCCGAACCCATGTTGCGCCCAGTGGGCCAGGTTGCGCTCCAGGTATTGGATGCTGGCGGCCTCATCGCGTACGCCACCCAGCTTTGCCATAAAGAGCTCGTTCTGATCCATCGTGCGGATGTCGCTGAGGTGGTCCGATCTCAGGCGCTCCGCCAGGAGGCGGGAGGTCGAGAATGTTTCGAGGCTCATGCAGGCAAATCAGTGGCGGGGTAGCGGGCCGCGCGCGGGGGAGGGGGGAACGTGTCAGGCATCACCGCCCCGCTCCACCCGCCGGGGGAACTTACCTGTCCCCCCAGACGCGAGCGAGTCATGCCCACCATCGTCCGGCCTCTGATCCTCCTTTTTCTGCTCACCGCCGGCTGCAGCACCAGCGGCAGCAACACCACAACGCCCGCGGCCAGTCCCGAGCCCGGGGACGTGCCCCGGGTCAGGATCGAGAACCGGGCGTCGCTCGACATGGACATCTACGTGGTTCGAAGCGATGGACAACGGGTCCGGCTGGGGTTCGTGCCCGGCGGCGACAACGCCGTCTTTGCACTGCCCGCGGCAGTTACGGCTGGGGCCACCACGATCACCTTCGAAGCGCGTCCAGTGCGGCGCTCCGGCCAGACCGTGGTGAGCGAGCCGTTCGGAGTGCACGAGGGCGTGGAGATTACCTGGTCGGTTCCGCCGCAATGAGCGGGGCGCCGGGAGCTTCCCTGGTAACGGATAGCCGAGCTGACACCGCGTCAGCATGCTCCGGGTGGGAATCGAACCCACAAGGGATTACTCCCAGCGGATTTTAAGTCCGCAGCGTTTGCCATTTCGCCACCGGAGCGGTGCGGCTGGGAATATACCGCGCTACGAGGGAATCGTCTCTCGCCGCACCCCGCCCGAGGCCCGCGTGCTCCATGCGGTGGGACTCCGGCCGAACCGGCGCTCGAAGTCGCCGCCGGTCTCGGCCACGATCCGGGCCTCCTGCTCTGCCGGCGCCAGCACCACGACCGCCCCGCCCCAGCCCGCTCCTGTCAGCCGTGCCCCGTAGGCGCCGTGACGGACCGCGGAGGCCACTATGAAATCGGCCTCGGGGATGGTGGACTCGTAGTCCACCCGCAGGGATTCATGGCCCTCCACCAGCAGCCGGCCGAGACGTGCCAGCTCGCCCCGCGCGAGCGCATCGGCGGCCGCATGGGTGCGCGCGGTTTCGGTCACGACATGCCGTACGCGTGGAACCAGCGGCGGTGGCAGGCGGCGCGATATTTCCGGCAGATCGGCCGGGGTGAGCTGCGCGAGGTGATCGATCCCGCGCCAGTCGCGGCAGAAGGCCAGCGCCTCCTCGCACTCCTGCCGCCGCTGGTTCAGCGCGCCGCCGGTGAGACGGTGTGAGACACCCGTCTCCAGCACCCAGAGGCGCCCGCGGAACGGAACGTGGCGCAACGTGCCGGTGGCGGTGTCGAACAACAGGGCCGATCCCCGCTGGCCGTGCGCGGCGATGGTCTGATCCATCCTGCCGCACCGCACACCGACCTGATGGTACTCCGCCCGGAAGGCCACCTCCACCAGCTGGGCCGGCGCGAGGCGTTTCCCGGCCAGAAGGCTCAGGGCCTTGGCGGTCGCCACCGTGAGCGCGGCCGAGGACGACAGCCCCGCCCCTATCGGCAGCGTCGTCGCGATGGCGATCTCCGCACCATGCGGCGCCGCCCCGAGCGAGCGGAGCTCGCGAGCCACTCCGATCACGTAATCGGTCCAGCCCTGGCGCATCGGCGCGTCGATCCGGCCCCGGTGCACTCCCTCCTCCATGCTCGAGACGAACGCCCACCCTTCCGTATGACGCGCAGCCACGGCCGTCCGCCGTTCCAGCGCCACCGGCAGCACCGGGCCGCCGTTATAATCGGTGTGCTCGCCGATCAGGTTGACCCGTCCCGGCGCCGACGCCACGACGCTGGGCTGGGTGGCAAAGGTCGAGGTAAACAGCGAAGTTGCCTGCCGCGCAGCGGACCGGCGATTCGCGATGGATGGCTTCTCTCGGGAGGGACTGTGGGGCATTGCGTTCGGCGCCTCTGGATGGTCGTCTGCCTGGCTGTGCCCACCCCCCTGTCGGCACAGCTTGCTCCGGTCGGGGTACCGGGCGGTGTGCTCCGGTTCGATCTCGACGGCTCGATCGAGAGCTTCGACCGCCGGTTCTTCCGTGGCGACCGGGAGAGCTATGCCGCCGACCTGGCCAGTCCAGCGCTCGGCAGCGACCGCATTCCACGTGTGGTGGACGCCGATGCGCGCATCGGCCGCATCACCGGCACTCCCGGCTACCGGCTCAATCTAGGGACCTTGGCCGCCGAGGCGATGGGCGACATCGGCCGCGGGAGCCTTGGCCTCAGCCTGGGACTCACCGACCGGATCACCGTCTTCGGACGGCTACCGCTCGTCCGCACCCGGATCCAGACGACCCTGCGTCGCGACCCCTCAGCGGCCGACGGCGGCCTCAACCCAGGTGCCGGTAGCCAGACGGCGTTCTTCGGCGATTTTGATGCGGCGGTTGCCACCCTCAGCAGCAAGATCGCCGCCGGCGACTACAACTCGGACCCGGCACGGCTGGCGCTGGCCCAGGCCACGCTGGCCGATGCGACCGCCCTGCGCAGTGACCTCTTTGGCTTGCTGGCTGATCCGCTGACCGCATCCCCGGCAGTGCCGACCACCACCAGCGCGGCGGGCAGTGCGGTGCTCTCGCGGGTGATCGGACTGCAAACTGTGCTGGCGTCCAGCCTGGACGTGCCTGGTTTCACGCTGGCCCCCACCCTGCCGCCCGCTCCAGCGAGTGATGAGGAGCTCCGGCAGATCCTGGCCGGGCCCCTCGCGCTCCGGACGGGGCAGTCTCAGATGACGTTCCGCGGCGATGCGGAGGTGGGGGCCACGGTTACGGTAGTCGATAACTGGGACCGCCGCTCCCGGCGCGGCGGACTCCGGACTGCCATCTCCGGCACGGTGCGCTTTCCAACCGGGCGTCTTCCCCGAACCGACCATCCGCTGTCCATCGGAACGGGGGAAGGGCAGACCGACATCCAGGTGGATGCCGTCGCGGACATCGGCGCCGGAAACCTTGGCATCCGGTTGGGCGGCACCTATGTCCGGCAGCTGCCGGCAAATTTCCTGGTGCGGCTCACCAGCCCCAGCCAGCCTTTGGCGGGTCCCGAGCGGCTCACCCGGGTGCGGCGCGACCCCGGCGACATCGTGGCCGTCGAAGCGCGCCCCTTTTACCGGCTCGCCAGGACCGTGGCGTTGCAGGTGGGACTGCAGCACTGGTCGCGCAAGGCCGACCAAGCCACCTACCCCACTGCCGCCGACTCGCTGCCAGGTGTATCCGCCCGGGTGGTGGCCGAGGAAAGCGCCGCCAACGCCACGGTGTTATCCGCGGGCATCACCTACGCCAACCCGGGAGCACTACGGCGCGGAGGCACCGGCTGGCCGGTTGACGCAGCATGGGGCTACGAGCGGGTCCTTCGGGCCGGCGGCGGGCGCGTGCCGGACGGCCATGCCGTCCGCGCACGACTCAGGGTGTACTTCGGACTATGGTAGCACCGGAGGTTTCACCGGCGCCGGGCCAGCGCGGGCGCCTTTAGCAGCGCCTGCGCATGTCTCCGCGCGGCATCGCCCTCCGAATCTCCCAGCATCCGCGCGATCTCGTTGATCCGGTCTTCCCCGTGGAGCACCTGGACGTCACTCGTGGCGATCCCGGCCCGCGCGCGTTTCGACACCACGAGATGGCTGTCGGCCCTGGCGGCGATCTGCGGCAGATGAGTGATGACGACAACCTGGTGACGGGCGGCGACTTCCGCGAGCGCGGCGCCCACCTGCGCCCCGGTCTCTCCTCCGATGCCCTGGTCCACTTCATCGAAGACCAGCGTGGCGATCGCGTCGTGCCGCACGAGCACCACCTTGAGCGCCAGCATCAGGCGTGACAGCTCGCCCCCGGAAGCCACCTTGGCCAGCGGCTTCGCCTCCAACCCGACATTGAGCTGGACGTTGAGCACGACGCTCTCCTGCCCGTGGGCACCGGTCTCGGCGTGAGGCAGGAGCACCACCGAGAGTGTTCCGCCAGGAAGCCCCAGCTCGGGCAACAAGCGGTTGACTCCACGAGCAAGCCGCTCCGCCGCTTCGCGCCGGCGGGCGCTCAGGGCGTCGGCCGCCGAGCGGAGCGCAGTCTCCGCTGAGGAGCGGCGCGCGGCGAGCGCACGCAGGTCGGTATCGGCCGTGTCGAGGAGATCCAGCTCGGCAGCGGCCTCATCCCGCGTCGCGAGCACTGCCTCGAGCGACGGGCCGTACTTGCCAGTGAGACGGAACAGGAGGTCGCGCCGGCGCTCGACCGCCGCCAGGCGCTCCGGATCCTCCTGGACCGAGCCGGCGTAGTCGGCCGCCAGGCGGGCGAGCTCGGAGAGGTTGGCGAACCCGGCGTCGAGCAGCTCCCGCCAGGCGGCCACACCCGGGTCGCCCTTCTCCAGCGCGGTGAGCGAGCGGTCTGCCACGGCCAGCGCTCCCAGCGCGTTGCCGCCCTCCCCCTCGAGCGCATCCACGATCTTTTGAGCCTGTTCCACCAATGCACCGGCCTGGCTCAGCCGCCGCGCCTCGACCTGAAGCGCCGCATCTTCGCCCGGCTTGATCCGGGCCGCATCAATCTCCGTCACGACATGCCGCAGGTAGTCGGCGCGCCGGCGCACCTCGTCCCGCCGTGCCGCCAGGCCGGCTTCCTCGGCCCGGAGGGCGGCCACACGGGTGTACGCCTCCACCACCGCCGCGCGCTCGCTTTCCGCGTGGGCAAACGCGTCCAGGATGTCGCGCTGCGCCTCGGCGTGGAGCAGCGACTGGGTCTCATGTTGTCCGTGGAGATCCACCAGGAGGGCGCCCAGCTGGGACAGAACCGAGGCCGTGGTCGGGCTGCCGTTAACCCAGGCGCGCGATCTGCCCTCCGCGGCTATCTCGCGGCGGACCACCACGCGCCCGTCCTCGACGTCGAGACCCAGCTCCTCGATGCGGCGCCGGGTGGCGGCGTCGATCCCCTCGAACGCGCCCTCGACCACCGATTTGGCCGAGCCGGGCCGGACGCTGCCGCCGGCCGCCCGCTCGCCCAACAGGAGCGAGAGCGCATCGACCAGCATGGACTTCCCGGCCCCGGTCTCACCGGTGAGCACGTTGAGTCCGGGGCCGAGCTGGAGTGTCACATCGGCGATGGTGGCCAGATCGCGAACCCGAAGCTCAGTCAGCAAGGCTCACTACTCCTTCAGTTCCCGCCCGGAGAGGTCGCCCCAGTGGAGCTTCTGCCGCATGCGTCCAAAGAACCCCTCGCCACTGAGCCGGATGAGGCACACACGATGGTCGGCCCGGCAGACGTCCACTGATTCACCGGGCGCCAGCGTGGTCCCGGTCTGGCCGTCGAAGGACACGAGCAGGTCGTCCGACCAGCCTGCGATCGGCTCGATGACGATCCGGTAGGTGGCTGGTACGACGAGGGGCCGTACCGCGAGCGTATGCGCAGCGATGGGAGTGACGATGATGGCTTCGACCCCGGGAACCACGATGGGCCCGCCCGCGCTGAGACTGTAGGCCGTGGACCCGGTGGGAGTGGCGACGATGATGCCGTCGGCGCTGTAGGGCCCCACGTTCTCGCCCTGAATGAAGACGTTGACCCGGATAACGCGCGCGACGCCGCCCTTGTGCACCGCCACGTCGTTGACCGCCATCTGGGTGGAGCGGGTCTCGCCTTCCGCATCCCGGATGCTGGCGCGGAGCGCCTGGCGCCGCTCCGTCTGGTATTTCCCCGCCACCAGCGCATCGAGCGCCGCGTCGAGCGAATCCCGGGTAGCGCTGGTCAGGAAACCGACCCGTCCCAGGTTCACGCCCAGGATCGGAGTTTCCCGTCCCGCCAGCAGGCGCGCGCCCCGCAGCAGGGTCCCGTCGCCCCCGAATGTGATCAGCGCATCGAGATCCACGGCATCGAACGAAGGCACATCGCGATTCCAGAAGGAGTCGAGGCGGGGCTCGCTGTAGAGCGAGAGGCCCCGGCCCGATGCCGTTTCGGCGACGTAGGACAGGACCGCCTTCAAATCGGCGTAGCGCGGATTCCCGACAATGCCGACCTTCATCGTGCCTCGAGGGTTTCCTCGTGCTGGAGGGCGGTGATGCGCCGGGCGATGCCCTGGGCGGTGAGCCCGAAGCCGTCGAGCTGTTCGGCCCGGGGGGCCTGCTCGATCAGCCGGTCCGGCACACCGAGGGCCACCACCCGCACCTCGGGGTGAGTGGTTTGGAGCGTTTCGGCCAGGTAGGCGCCGAACCCGTTGACGATGCTGCCCTCCTCGACGGTGACAATGACCCGGTGCTGCTGGGCCAGGGACTCCAGCATGGCGGCGTCCATGGGCTTCATGAACCGGCAGTTCACCACGGCGCAGTCGATGCCGTCGCGCGCCAGAATTGCGGCGGCGTCGGTGGCCGGCTTGACCATCGTTCCCACCGCCAGGACGGCGACGTCCTTGCCGCGCCGGAGCTGCTCCCAGGTCCCATAGGGCACCGGCGCAATTTCGCCGGCCGGCCGAACCTCAGCCGGGGCCTTGTCGCGCGGATAGCGGGTGCTGAAGGGACCGTCGTGGGCCAGGGCGGTCCGCAGCAAACCGATCAGCTCATCCCCGTCCTTGGGAGCGGTGACGGTCATGCCGGGCACCGCCAGCATGTAGGCGATATCGTACAGGCCCATGTGGGTCTGACCGTCCTCCCCCACCAGTCCGGCACGGTCCATAGCAAAGACCACCGGCAGGTGCTGTACGGCGACGTCGTGGATCACGTTGTCATAGGCCCGCTGGAGAAAGGTGCTGTAGATGGCGCACACCGGACGGATCCCCTGGGTGGCGAGCCCGCCGGCAAACGTCACCGCGTGCCCCTCGGCGATCCCCACGTCGAAGAACCGCTCGGGATACTTCTTTTCGAACATGCCGGTGCCGGTGCCGGAGGGCATCGCGGCAGTAATCGCGACCAGCTCGGGGTGCTCTCCCGCCAGCGCGGTGAGGCCCTCGCCGAACACCTGAGTCCAGGTGGGAGGGCCACTCGACTTCTTCCGCGCCTCGCCCGTGACCGGATCGTACGCCGCGAGGCCGTGCCACTTCTCCTGGTTGGACTCGGCGAAGGAAAAGCCCTTCCCCTTCTGAGTCATGACGTGGATCACCCGGGGACCGTTCATGCCGCGAACGAAGCGGAGCGTGTCGCACAGCTTGTCCAGATCGTGGCCATCGATGGGTCCGAAATAGCGAAAGCCCAGCTCTTCGAAGAGCATGCCCGGTGAGAAGAGGTTCTTGACGCTCTCCTCCACGTTCTTGGCGAACTCGACCACGCCCTCACCGAACACTCCACGCATCTTGAAGGTCAGGCTCTTGATCAGCTCGCGCAGGCGGTTGGTCCGCGGGTCGGCCACGATGCGACCCAGCATCTTGCTGACGGCCCCCACGTTGGGCGAAATGGACATCCCGTTGTCGTTGACGATCAGGATGATGTCGCGGTCGGAGTGTCCCGCGTTGTTCATCCCCTCGTACGAAAGCCCGCAGGTGAGCGCGCCGTCGCCGACCACGGCCACCACCTTGTGATGCTCACCCTTGAGGTCACGCGCGGTGGCCATGCCGAAGGCGGCCGACATGGCCGTGCCGGCGTGGCCCGCGCCGAAGTGATCGTGGGGGCTCTCGCTCCGTTTGAGGAAGCCCGAGATCCCGTCGCGCTGCCGCAGGGTCGGGAACGGCTCGTTGCGGCCGGTGAGGAGCTTCCAGGCATAGGCCTGATGGCCCACGTCCCAGACGATCTTGTCTCCGGGCGAGTCAAACTCGTAGAGCAGCGCGATGCTCAGCTCCACGACGCCCAGGCTCGCGCCAATGTGGCCGCCGGTGATCGAGCAGCACTCGATCAGGCGGTCGCGGATCTCCTGCGCCAGCTCGGGCAACTGGTCCCGGCGCAGGCGCTTGAGGTCCTGGGGGCTCTTGATGGTTGAGAGCAGAGACATGGCGTTATGGTTTGGCGGGCCAGCGGGGCGGCGGGGCGGCGGGGCGGCTACGGCACACCAACGAAGACCAGTCGTCGGCACGCAGTGCCCCGCCGCCCCGCTGCCCATCCGCCCCGCTGTGAATCAGGACGTCCTGCTAACAATATACCCGGCCAGGGCGGCCAGTGCCCCCGACGGCACCCCTGCCCCGTCCAGGTGCGCCACGGCGCTTTGCGCCAGCCGCTCCGCTTCGGCCCGGGCCCCTTCGATGCCCAGCAGGACGACGTAGGTGGACTTGGCCAGCTGTGCGTCGCGGCCGGCGGTTTTGCCGAGCTCCTCGCTGGTTCCGGTAGCGTCGAGCACGTCGTCCGCAATTTGGAAGGCCAGCCCGATGTCCTCCCCGTATGCGGTCAGAGCGGCCACCCGGGGAGGGTCCGCCTCGGCGGCCATGCCACCCAGGGTGCAGGCGGCGCGAATCAGGGCGCCGGTCTTGCCGCGGTGCACCGCGATCAGCTCCGACAGCGGTAACCTCCGACGCTCCGCCTCGAGGTCCAGCCACTGCCCGCCCACCATGCCCTCGATTCCGCCGGCCTCAAACAGCTCGGCCGCCATGCTCCCTGCGGCCGACACCGGCAGCCCCAGCTCGCGCGCGGCCACCGTCAGGAGCCGCGCGGCTACCGGCACAAGCAGGTATCCCACGAGGGTGGCGGTCGAGACGTCGAAGGCGCGATGGGTAGTCGGACGGCCCCGGCGCAGGTCGTCGTTGTCCATGCAGGGCAGGTCGTCATGCACCAGCGAGTAGGTGTGTACCGTCTCGACCGCTGCCGCCACACCGGCGATCGACCCTGAGCGGCCGCCCATGGCACGGTAGGAGGCCATCAGCAGCGCGGCGCGCACTCGCTTGCCGGGGGTCCGGAGGGCGTAGCCGAGAGCCTGTCCCCGCCGGCCGCCGAGCTCTGCCTGAAGCCGGTCGGCCCATTCGCCGAGGAGCGCGTCGGTGCCCTCTCGGGCTTCGGCCAGCAGGTCGGAGGCGGCCGCCGGCGCGGCTTCAGGCATCGAGATCGGTCAGCCTGATGTCGCCTCCCGCCTCCTCCAGGACCGCTTGGACCTTGAGCTCCGCGGCAACCAGCCGCTCCCGCGCCGCGCGCAACCGCGCGACGCCTTCCTCGAACAGCGCCAGCGCCGCATCCAGCTCGACATCGTCGGCCTCGAGCTTGCGGACGATCTCTTCGAGGCGGGCGAGCTCATCGGCCAGCGGTGGCATCTTCACTCCACCCGGGCGCGGACATCGCCGTCGGACACTCGCAGTTGAAAGGTCTCATTGCTGACGAAGTCATTCCGGCGCCGGAGCACGCGGCCCTGGGAATTCCGGGCCACGGCGTAGCCGCGGCCCAGCACCCGGAGTGGGCTCAGGGCATCGAGCTGGGCCGCGAGCCGGTCCATCCGCGTCCGCCGGGCCTCCATGGCTCGCGCCGCACCGGCGTGCAGCCGGTCCACGCTCCGGGCCAGCCGGGCCGCCGCCAGCCGAGTCTTTCCGGTGAGGCCGGAGGCCAGCCGCACGGAGAGGTCATCCAGCTGGCGGAGCACGTCCCGCCGGTCGGCCACCGCCAGCTCCGCCGCCGCGGAGGGCGTGGCCGCCCGGAGGTCGGCGACCAGATCGGTGAGCGAGATGTCCACTTCGTGACCGACGGCGGAAATCGTGGGCACCCGTACGTTGGCCAGGGCGCGGCAGACGGCCTCGCTGTTGAAGGCGGCCAGATCCTCCCGGCCGCCGCCCCCACGGCCCACAATGCAGAGATCCAGATCGGGGATGCGGTTCACCAGGCGGAGCGCCCGCACCAGCTCCTCCACCGCGCCGGCGCCCTGGACCCGTGCGCCGACGAGCAGGATCCGGGCACAGGGCCAGCGCTTGCGGGTCACGGTAACGACGTCGTGCAGCGCGGCTCCATCGGGGCTGGTAATGACCGCCACGGTGCTGGCAAAGCTGGGCACCCGCCGCTTGCGGGCCGGGTCGAAGAGCCCCTCCCGCTGGAGCAGCTGCGTGACCCGCTCCAGCTCCTGCTGCGACCGGCCCACCGTCGCCGTGGGGATCATCCGGGTCACGACCAGCTGGAACTCACCCTTTTCCTCGTAGAGCGCCGGCTTGGCCAGCACGAACACCTCGGTGCCGTCCACCGGGGGCGTCCCCGCCCTTCCCGAGTACATCTTCCACATGCAGCAGCGCACCTGGCTCTTGCGATCGCGGAGCGTGAAGTACCAGTGGCCGCTCGACCAGACCTTGCACTGGGTCACCTCTCCCCGCACCCACAGCGGCATGAACTGGCCGTCCAGCAGGCGTTTCACCGCGATACCGAGCTGGCTCACCGTGAGCACGTCGTCGGTGGCGGTGGGAGTGCTGAAGAGAGGAAGTGTCATGAAGGAAAATCCGAAAGGCCGAGCGGGCGACTAATCGAGCTCGGCTTGCTGCATGGCCTGAAGCGTGTTCTGGAGGAGCATGGCGATGGTCATGGGCCCCACGCCACCGGGAACCGGCGTGATGGCGGAAGCGATCCGGGCGACCGGCTCATAGGCCACGTCGCCCACCAGGCGGTAGCCCTTCGGCCTGGCTGCGTCGTCGACCCGGTTGATGCCCACGTCGATGACCACCGCGCCGGGCCGCACCATGTCGGCAGTGACGAATTCGGCCTTCCCGATGGCGGCGACCAGTATGTCGGCCTGGCGGGTAACGGCGGGGAGGTCGCGGGTGCGCGAGTGGCACACCGTGACCGTGGCATCGCCGCCCGGCCCCTGTTGGATGAACAGATTGGCCATCGGCTTTCCCACGATGTTGGAACGGCCGACGATGACCGCGTGGGCGCCCTTGGTCTCGATGCCCGACCGGATCAGCATCTGCTGCACCCCGTAGGGCGTGGCCGGCCGGAAGGCGGTTTTATCGCCGGTGACCAGCTTTCCCACGTTCACCGGGTGAAAGCCGTCCACATCCTTGGCCGGGTCGATCCGGTGCAACACCCTCTCACTGTTGATCTGCTTGGGGAGCGGCAGCTGGACCAGGATGCCGTGGATCTCGGGATCGGCATTGAGCCGGTCCACCGTCGCGAGCAGCTCGTCTTCCGAGGTGTCGGCCGGCAAGCGGATGGTCACCGAGTGCATCCCTGCCTCTTCACAGGCCTTTCCCTTGGAGCGGACGTACACTGCGCTGGCCGGGTCTTCGCCGACCAGTACGGCCGCCAGCCCGGGACGGCGGCCTCGCCCCTTCAGCCGCGCGACCTCCAGTGCCACCTCTTCGCGGATGGCCTTCCCGATGGCGACGCCGTCCAGGATCCGGGCGCTCACCGGGCAAAGTCCACGGCGCGGGTCTCCCGGATCACGACCACCTTGATCTGGCCGGGGTACTGCAGCTCGCTCTCGATCTTCCGCGCGATCGACTCGGACAGCTGCGCCGCCGCCCCGTCGTCGATGCGTTCGGGAGTCACCACCACGCGGATCTCGCGACCGGCCTGGATCACGTTGCTCTTCTCCACCCCGGCGAACGCGTTGGCGATCTCCTCCAGCCGGGTGAGCCGTTTGACGTAGCTCTCGAACGCCTCGCGCCGCGCCCCCGGGCGCGAGCCGCTGATGGCGTCGGCTGCCTGAACCAGCACCGATTCCGCCGACTCGTGCGGCACATCGTCATGATGCGCCTGGATGCAGTTAATCACCGGCGCGCTCTCCCCGTACTTCCGGGCTACTTCCACGCCCAGCTCCACGTGCGTCCCCTCGCTGTGGTGAGTAAGCACCTTGCCCACGTCATGAAGCAGGCCGCCCCGCTTGGCCAGCGCCTGGTCCAGATGCAGCTCGGCAGCCATCATGCCGGCCAGCCACGCCACTTCCTTGGAGTGATCCAGGATATTCTGCCCGTAGGACGTACGGTAGCGCATCCGGCCGATGAGCTTGATCATCTCGGGGTGGAGCCCGTGGACCCCCGTATCGTAGGCGGCCCGCTCCCCCAGCTCGACCAGCTGCGTATCCAGCTCGGTCTCGATCTTCTGGACGATTTCCTCGATCCGGCCGGGGTGGATGCGGCCATCGACGATGAGGGCTTCCAGGGCCCGGCGGGCCACTTCGCGACGGATCGGGTCGAAGCAGGAGATGATTACCGTGTCCGGCGTGTCATCGATGATGACATCCACCCCGGTGGCGGTCTCGAAGGCGCGAATGTTCCGGCCCTCGCGTCCGATGATCCGTCCCTTCATCTCGTCGTTGGGCAAGGCCACCGCCGCCACCGTCGTCTCCGCCGTGTGCTCGGCCCCGAGTCGCTGGATGGCCATGGAGATGATGCGCCGGGCATCCCGGTCGGCGCCACGGCGGGCCTGCTCCTTGATTTCTCGCACCAGTGCGGCCGCCTGGCTGCGGGCCTCGTCTTCCACCCGCTGCAGGATTTCGCGGCGGGCGTCTTCGGCGGTGAGGCCGGCAATCCGCTCGAGCTTGGCCCGCTGCTCCTGCGCCAGCCGGTCCGCCTCGCCCTCCCGGGCCCGGAGGTTCAGCTCGCGCTGGGTAAGCGCTTCCTCCCGATGCGCCACGCCCCGCTCCCGGGCGTCGATCTCCTCGAGCTTCCGCTCCTGGGTGCGGGCCCGCTCATCGGCCCGGCGCTCGAGCCGGTCCCATTCCTCGCGGCGCCGCTGGACCTCGCGGTCGAGGTCCTCCCGCAGCTTGATCGTCTCCATCTTGGCGGTGAGCAGCACCTCCGACCTGGCCGCATCGGCTTCGCGCTGCGACTCCGCGCGCACCCGCTCGGCCTCGGCCCGGGCGACCGCCAGGATGCTGGTGGCACTGCGGCGCTGACTTCGGGTATACAGCAGGATAAAGCACAACGCGCCCGCGAGTGCCACCGCCACTCCCGAGAGAATCGGCAGGAGGAGAGACTGAATCATCGAGATGTCTCTTCCCTTATGAAGCGGCGCGAGTACCGCGCTTGGCCGGAGGCAGCAGCCGGGCCAGATCGTCGGCCATGGACGTGAGCCGGTCGGCCATCTCACGGTCGCCTTGCCGGGCCTGGAACAGCTCGTCGGTGATGGCGAGAGCGGCCAGGATCGCCGCCTTGTGACTCTCGACCATGGGGAGGGTATCCCGGACCCGCTTCAGCGCGGCATCCAGGTAGGCGGCCACCTCCCGGGTGTATTCGGGCGGAAGCTCGGAGCGGACGGTGTATTCCTCACCCCCGATGAAGACCCGGACCGCGTTCTTGGTGGTGGTCACGCGGCGTTGCCTCCCCCATGCTGCTCGAGAAATGTGAGACGGTTGGTGAGCGCGCGCAGCCGCTCTTTGGCACCTTCGATGCGCTGGCGCAGGGCCTGGTTCTCCATCTCCAGCTCGATCACCCGCTGGCGCGATTGATTGAGCTCCGGGCCCGCCAGCACTCCGCCATGGGCCCGCGCGTCCTGCAGCTCGGCTTCGGCCTTGAGGGTGCGGCGCCGCCAGCCCGCCAGCTCCTCCGCCACGTGGTGGAACAGCTGATCGAGATCGGCCAGGGCTTTCTGGTCGGGACGCTCGTATGTAGGGCTCACGGGTTATCCTCCGCCACTCGGGGCGTTCGCATCGCGGCGCTTCACACCCAGGTCACTGGCCAGCGCCGCCAGCAGCCGGGCCTCCGCCGCGTCGATTTCGCTGTCTCGCAAGGTACGGTCCGCCGCCCGGAACCTCAGCCTGAAGGCGACACTCCGTGTGCCGGCCGCCAGCTCTGGCCCCCGGTAATCGCTCTCGATCAGCACCCGTTCCAGCACGGCGCCGCCTACCCTCCGCAGCACCTGCTCCACCTGCAGCACGGTCGTGCCTTCCGGGAGCAGCAGCGCGAGCACCCGCTCGGACGACGGGGTCGAGGGAAGTGGCGCGAATCGGGCGGAGGCCCGCGGGACGGGATCGAGCACCAGCTCATACCCGAAGAGAGGGGCCGCCCACGGTGGCGCGTCGGCCGCGATCGGGCCGGCACGTCCTACGGTGCGGCCCTTGTCGTCACGGGCGATCCACTCGCTCCCTTCAACCTGCACCGCGCCTCCCGGAATCGCCAGAGCAAGCGCAGCCTCGAACTGGCCCTTGAGATCCCACAAATCGAGGCGCTCGTTGCCCGTGCCGGTCCAGTGGGGAGGCTCCCGCCGGCCGGTCAACACCGCCGCGACATGGCGCTCCTCCCGGGGTCGCTCGCCCGGGGGAGCTGCCATGAAGACGGTCCCGATCTCGAACAGCCGCACGTCGGCCACGTGGTTGCGCCAGTTGGACTCGACCAGGCGTACCAGGCCGGGCAGCAGGCGCCGGCGCAGATATCCGTCCGTGCTGGACAGGGGATTGAGCAGCCGCACACTGTCGGCGCCGTCGGCCGGCGCCATCGGCAGTGGCGAGACCTCGAGGAGTCCCAGCGCCGCCAGCCCCCGGCGCACCGCGGAGGCAGCGCGCTCGATCGCAGCGTCCGGCAGGGTCCCGGTCCGGAATGGTCGGAGCTCCGCCGGAAATTTCTCGTAGCCGTGGAGCCGGGCGACTTCCTCGACCAGGTCGATCTCCCGCACCAGATCCGGACGCCAGCTGGGAGCCTCTACCGCGATCCGCCCGTCCTCCGGCTTCGAGACCACGGTGGCCCCGATCGCGACGAGGTAGCGCTCGATGGCCTGCCACGGCAGCTCGACGCCCAGGACCTGAGTCACTCGCGCAGGCCGCAGGAAGATGCGAGCGGGGTTGGTGGGTCCCGGACCCACGTCCACCGGGGCGCCGGCCAGCTCGCCGCCGGCGGTGGCTCCGATGATCTCAATGCACCTGCGGATGGCCTCGACCCCGCCCCAGCGATCGATCCCGCGCTCGAAGCGGTAGCTCGCCTCGGTGGAGAGGCCGAGCGCCTTCCGGGTGCGGCGGATCCCGGGAGGAGCGAAGTAGGCGCACTCGAGGAAGACGTCCACCGTTTCGCCCGTCACCTCGGTGGCCGCGCCACCCATGACCCCGGCCACACCGATAGGCGCCCCCTCATCGGCGATGATGGTCATCTCCGGCGTGAGCTTCCGCTGCACCCCGTCGAGAGTCGTCACCACTTCCCCCGCCCGGGCGCGGCGGGCGATGACGCTGGGGCCGGTGAGCTTGGCGATGTCATACGCGTGCATCGGCTGATTGAGCTCGAGCATCACGTAGTTGGTCGCGTCGACCACGTTGTTGATCGAGCGGGAGCCGAGGGCCTCGAGCCGGCGAGACAGCCACTCCGGGGAGGGGCCGACCTTGACACCCCGGACCACCGCACCGAGCAGGCGAGGACACCCCTGCGCGTCTTCCGTGGCGGCCCGAACTCCACCGACCTCGCTGCTGTTGCCGACCCGCCGGGCCGGAGGTACATCGATGAGGGCACCGGGAATGACCGGCAGCCGGAACGGGACGCCATAGGATGCCGAAAGCTCCCGTGCCAGGCCCTTGTGCCCCAGCAGATCGGGACGGTTGGGGCCCACATCCACCACCAGCCGGTGGTCTGAGATCGGCACCGCGTCGAGCAACCGGGTCCCCGGGGCGGCGTCGGTGCTCAGCTCCCAGATGCCTTCGTGATCCTGGCCCAGGCCCAGCTCCCGGGTGGAGCAGAGCATCCCCTCTGACTCCTCGCCCCGAAGCTTCCGCTTCTCGATGCGAAGCCCCCCCGGCAGCGTTGCTCCCACCGGCGCAAAGGGATACTTCCGGCCTGCCTCGACGTTGGGGGCGCCGCAGACGACGTGGCGGCGGTCAACGGTGCCGTCATTGACCAGGCACACGCGCAGGCGATCGGCGTTGGGGTGCGGCCGCACTTCTTCCACCAGGCCGACCACCAGGTCGGCCAGATCGGTGTGTATCGATTCGACCGCATCCACCGGCGCCCCCAGCATCGCCAGGCGCTGGGTGAGGTCCCTCACCTCAAGGGACCGCCGGAGGAACGCCTCGAGCCAGCGGAGAGATACGTTCATGACTGCTCCGCCGCCCCTCCACCCGGGGACGGGTACCCGCCCTGCCGCCCGCCAGGCGCAAACTGTTCCAGGAACCGCACGTCTCCGTCATACAGCAGCCGGATGTCGGGAATTCCGTAGCGCAGCATCGCGATCCGGTGGGGGCCCATGCCGAAGGCCCACCCGGTGTAGCGCTCCGGATCCACCCCCGAGAACTCGAAGACGGCGGGATGCACCATGCCGCAGCCCAGGATCTCCATCCAGCCGGTTCCCTTGCAGGCCGGGCAGCCGCTCCCGTGGCAGAGCTGACACTCCACATCCATCTCGGCCGAAGGCTCCGTAAACGGAAAGAACGAAGGCCGGAACCTCACGTTGGTGTCGGGCGAGAAGAACTGGTGGGCGAAGTGCACCAGGGTCGCCTTGAGATCGACGAACGATATTCCCTCGTCAACCGCCAGCCCTTCGATCTGGGAGAACGCAGGGGCGTGGGACGCATCGAACGGATCGTTCCGATACACCAGCCCCGGAATCACCACCCGGACAGGAGGCGGTGACTGCAGCATGGCGCGGATCTGGACCGGCGACGTGTGGGTGCGGAGCAGCAGCCGGCCGCCTTCCTCGTTGGCCGCCGGTGGCGCATCGACATAGAGCGTATCGTGCATATCCATGGCGGGATGGTCGGCCGGGAAGTTGAGCGCCGTGAAATTGTACCACTCGGTTTCCACCTCGGGCCCGACCGCCACGGCAAAGCCGATCCCGCGGAAAATATCCACGATCTCGTCTACCACCCGGGTCACCGGATGCTCGGCACCGACCCAACGCCGGCGCCCCGGCATGGTCAGATCGAGACGGTCCGCCTCGCTCCGCCGCCGCTCGGCGTGCAGCGCCTCGCCCCGCCGCGCAAACGCCTCCTCGAAGCGGGCCTTGAGCTGGTTGACCGCCGCGCCGTAGGCCTTCCGCTGGTCGAGCGGAAGCGCCGCCACCGACTTGAGCGCGGCGGTGAGCACGCCGTTCTTGCGGCCCAGGACAGCTATCAGCTCGGCCTCCAGCCCTTCGAGAGGGAGGCCGGGCACGGCCTCGAGCCGCGGGAGGAGCCCGTCGAGATCAGGGTAGCCGGTTGATTCGGACATGGAGCTCGCGATACAGGACTGAATGCGATGATGGGGCCGCCCGCCCACAGCGAACGGCCCCATGTGGGCGAACACGGAGGCGCACGGGGTACGCCCCGCCGATGTCAGGCGCGATCAGTGCCCTTGGCCATTTCGGCGATTCGGGCAAACGCGGCGCTATCGTGGACGGCGAGGTCGGCCAGAACCTTCCGGTTGATGTCGACCCCGGCCTTCTTGAGGCCGGCCATCAGCCGGCTGTAGCTCATCCCCTGCGCCCGTGCCGCGGCGTTGATGCGGGTAATCCACAGCGCCCGGAACTCACCCTTCTTCTTCCGCCGGTCGCGGTAGGCATAGCGCATGGCGCGCTCGGCCGTCTCCTTGGCCGCCTTGTACAGCTTGCTCCGGCCCCCGCGAGCACCCTTGGCGGCCTGCATGATCTTCTTCTTCCGGGCGTGATGGGCAACCCCGCCTTTGACGCGAGCCATGAGAGATCCTTACGCCTGAAGTAGACGGCTGACGCGAGGGAAGTCCGCGGAGCTGACCAGATCGGCCTTCTTGAGGCGATTCTTCCGCTTCCGGGTCTTCTTGGTCAGGATGTGGGTGTGATTGGCGTGCCAGCGCTTGAGCTTCCCGCTGCCCGTGATCTTGAAGCGCTTCATGGCCGCCCGCTTGGTTTTCTGCTTCGGCATTGTAATCCTCACCTCGCGTTGCTCGTCTCGGACGGTGTTGGCTGCGCCAGCGGTAGCCTCGTCTCGCTACGCGAGACTTGGGCGGTACGAGCGGTACCCCTGTGCGAGCAACCTTCCGCCTTTTCCGCCTCTTTATCTACCGCCGCTTACCTACCGCCGCTGTACCTACCGCCTATTTCGGTGCAATGACCATCGTCATGTTGCGGCCTTCCAGCTTGGCCTCCGACTCGATCTTCCCCACGTCGGCCAGCGTGGCCGCTACCCGGTCCAGCACGGCCCGGCCCAGCTCCAGGTGCGCCATCTGCCGGCCGCGGAACATCATCGTGACCTTGACCTTGTTTCCGTCGCCCAGGAACTCCCGGGCGTGGCGGGTCTTGAAATCGAAATCGTGGTCATCGATGCCGGGCCGGTACTTCACTTCCTTGAGCTGGATGATGTGCTGCTTTTTCTTGGCCGCCCGGGCGGCCTTGGCTTCCTCGAACTTGAACTTCCCATAGTCCATGATCTTGACCACGGGAGGCCGAGCGGTGGGCGCTACCTCCACGAGATCCAACCCGCGTTCCACGGCTGCTGCCAGCGCTTCCTCGATCGGCAGGACGCCCAGCTGTTCGCCGCTGGCAGTAATGACACGCACCGGACTGATCCTGATCATGCGGTTGACGCGGATTCTTTTTTCGCGATCGTTTGTGGACAGTGTGCTACCTCCAGCTCGACAAAGAAAAAGGCATCCGGCTAAGACCGGATGCCCACGACGGCGAGGCCACCGCGGCGTTGGGCCGCCGGTCGGCTTCGAGTCAGGACCCGGTTGCGCTGCGGCATCGGGCCGGCAGGCTCAGGGTGGGGGAACTGCGTTCCCCACTTTCGCGGTGCGGAAGCTAGTCGTCATCCCCCGCAGTGTCAACCAGATACGAGGGGCGCGGATTCCGGCGCCAGGGTAATGTCCCGCAGCACCACAGCCTGCCCGTCCTGCACCGGCGTGCCCCATGCCACCCGCGGGTCGTGCTCGAAGATCAGGCGCCAGCCGCCGGCGACCGCCTCGGCCAGCAGAGCGCGCTTGCTCTCGAGAGTCCTCAGCGGCTCCAGGTCGTATCCCATGATCCAGGGCAGCGGCAGGTGCGCCACCGTGGGGAACAGATCGCCGACGAAGACCGCCGTGTCCCCGCCCTGGCGCAGGACGACGACCTGATGAAACGGGACATGACCCGGCGTGACCCGCACCGAGATCCCGGGCAGTATTTCGGTGTCGCCATCCAGCAGCTTCCAGCGGTGAGCTGCGGCGACGGGCTCGAAGTTGTGCGGGAGGTAACTCGCCCGGGTTCGCTCGTTGGTATGACGGGCAAACTCGAGGTCTCCCCGCTGGACGACGTAGGTGGCGTTGGGAAACGTAGGCCGGACATGCCGCCGGGGGTCGTTCTCCAGGTCCGGGTCCATGGTCGTGTTGCCGCCCGCGTGGTCGAAGTGGAGGTGGGTGTTGATCACCCACCTCACATCGCGGGGCAGGAACCCCGCCGAGGCGAGGGCGTCCTCCAGCTGGGTGGCGCCCTCGAGGCCCTGGTTTTCCACGCCGTAGATGTCGAGGAACTTGGCGTCTTCCTTGTTGCCGAGCCCGGTGTCGAGCAGCACGAGGCCGTCGTCATGCTCGACCACGACGCAGCGCATGGCCAGGGGAATCCGGTTACGCTCGTCCGGCTCGATCCGGGTCTTCCACAGCGTGCGCGGCACCACCCCGAACATGGCGCCCCCGTCGAGCCGCTGGAGTCCGCCTTCCAGCGTGTGACAGCGAAGTCCGCCTACCTGAAACGACCGCAGCAAGGTCACGCCAGTTCCTCCTGACACGAGTCCGCGCGCGGCTCCGTGGGCATGGCGCGGCGCTTCCGGCGCCGGCCCGCCCGCATCCGCCGCGCTTCGATCATCGCCAGATCCTGAAGGGTCCGGGCACCCTCTTCCCGCGCCAGCCTGAGGAGGCGGCAGAGGAGCTCCGCGGTCACCAGCGCATCCCCGGCCGCGCGGTGGCGGGCATCGTTCCGGAATCCGAAGAACCGGCAGAGGTTGTCCAATCCGCAGGAGCGGACGCCTTTCACCAGGCGGCGCGCCAGCCGAACAGTGCAGAGCCGGCTTCCATCCAGCCGCAGATCCCGCGAGCGCTGCAGCTCGGCGCTCACGAAATTCCAGTCGAACCGCGCATTGTGAGCCACGAAGACGCGGCCCGCCAGCGCCGCAAGCAGTTTCTCGGCCAGCTCGGCAAACCGGGGGGCGCCCCGCACCATGTCGTTGCTGATGTTGGTGATCGACCGGATGGCCCGCGGTATCGGACGCTCCGGATTCACCAGCGACTCGAACACGATCTCCCGGCGCTCGCCATGCACCACCGCAACCGCAATCTCGGTGATGCGATCACCGCCAATCGCCCGCATCCCGGTGGTCTCCACGTCCACCACCGCGAAGGCGCAGTCATCGAGCAGGGGCGAGCCCTGAGCCTCGGGCACCATGCCCCAGCGGCCGTCGGCGAGCTGGCGCACCCGCGGATCGGCTCCCAGCAATGCGATGGCCACGCGGTCGCAAATGGCGGGTGGGGCGCCCATGAGGCCGAGCACGTCGTGGCACAGGGTCACCGGGGTGCGAGGCCCCAGCCGCAGCTGAACCAGGACGCGTTCAAGCAGGGTGCTGTCGGCGCAGGCGCTGGTTCCGATCACAGCGCGGCCCGCCGGAGCGGCAGGGACATGCAGCGGGGGCCGCCGCCGCCTCGCGCGAGCTCGCTGCCCTCGATGGTAATCACGGTGCGGTGCTTGGCCTCGCTCCAGTCGTCGAACGCCAGGAAGTTGACCGCGGGCACTACCCGGAATCCCATGCGGGTCATTTCACAGAGCGTCGCGTCGTTGCGGCGATAGCTCAGCACGATGCCAGGCCGAACCGCCAGGAAGTTGCAGGCCGAGCTCCACTGCTCCCGCTCCTGATCGGTGCGCCGCTCGCCCCCGGCGAAGATCGGCTCCAGGGGGAGCTGCACTGCCCGGAGGGCCGCGAAGAAGTTGGGCATTTCCTGCACCGTGTCGGTGCCCTTGCGGCGGTGCAGCACCGCCAGCCGTTCGGGGCCGACGAAGTACGGCGGATAGACCACACAGAGCTCGTGGTCGACCTGGGAAAAGATCATGTCGAGGTGGATGGCGGTGGGGGCCTTCGGCATCACCACCACCAGGACGTCGGTGGCCAGCCCTCGCTCGAACACCGTCTCGCAAAGCTGATCCAGCGCCGCCGGCGAGGTGCGCTCGCTGAATCCGAGCACGAGCAGGTCGGGACGGAGGTAATGGACGTCCCCGCCCTCGAGCGTGTAGTTGCTGCGCTTCTCCTCCGACCCGTCATACAGCAGCCCGTCGTTGGCCAGCTCGGGATGAAAGCGGAAGAGTGCCTTGATCAACAGCTCCTCGGTCCATCGCACCCCGTAGCGCATGGACCCCACCACGGCGTGCTTCCCGATCACCATCCCGATATCGCGGGGAAAGAACAGGTTCGGCAGCGGGGGAAAGGCAAAGCCCACCTCGTTCAGCGCCCGCGCGATCGGCCCGCTCTCCTCCTCGGTTCCCTGAATGAGCATGTCAACGATCTCGGCCGCCGCCAGCGCATTCAGCCGTTGGGCCAGAGCGTCGGACGGCACCACGTCCAGGGTCTTCATGATCAGGTGATCGCGCGCCGCGGGCTGCTGCAGGATCTCCGTCAGGAGGTCGCGCACCTGCAGCACTTGGGCGAAGCGCTTGAGCACGGAGACGAACTGGCGGTGCTCCCGCTGGGCGATCTCCAGATCGATGATGTCGTCGTACAGGTAGTCCGCCCGGTTGCCGGGCGTCACCGCCTCGAGCTCCTGACCCGGGGTGTGCACCAGGACGGATTGCAGCGCCCCGATCTCAGAGCTGACGTGAACGGACATACAACAAGCTATTCAGAGGACGGGAAGGACGGGAAGGGCGGGAAAAGCGCCGCAATGACTTAGCAAGCCATCTCTCCGTCCTATCTATTCGCCAAGGCGTAGCTCAGGGTCTCCAGTTCGAGGGCCAGATTCACGGTCTTGACCACCACGTCGTCGGGAACCGCCAGCTGGACCGGAGCGAAGTTCAGGATGGCCTTGACCCGGAGAGCCACCAGCCGGTCGGTCACGCTCTGGGCGACTTCGGCGGGAATGACGAGCACTGCCATGTCGAGAGGTTGGCGGGCGATCTCTTTTTCGAGCGCGGCGATGTCCTGCACGGTGAGCCCGTTCCATTGCCGGCCGATCTTCCCGGGGTCGCTGTCGAAGATGGCCACGATGTCGAAGCCCCGCTGTTTGAACCCGCGGTACTGCACCAGCGCGCTGCCGATCTTGCCGGCCCCGATCATGCCCACCTGGTAGCGGCGTTTCAGGCCGAGAATCTCCCGCAGCCGATTGGCCAATTCCGGAACCGGATATCCCAGACCACGCTTGCCGAAGGAGCCGAAGAAGGACAGATCCTTCCGCACCTGCGCCGAGGTGGTGCTGCCGCGCGAGGCCAGCGCGCCCGAGCTCACCGTCTCGATGCCCTGCCCTTCGAATTCCTCCAGGAATCTGAGGTAAAGGGACAGGCGGCGGACCGTGGATTCGGCGACTTTGCGCATGCTCCCTGATTTATGTGAAATGTTTCACAAAGCTATGCCATGCCCCACCCCGCGTCAACGAGCCGGCGACACAAACGCACGAACTCGGTTGGGCTCAGCACTTCGGGCCGCACCGTCTCCGGTATGCCGGCGCTCGCCAGCAGCTCGCTCACCCGGGCCGCGTCCCAGCCGGTGAGCTCCCGCAACCCGCGGAGCATTTGTTTGCGCCGAAAGCCGAACAATCCGACCACCATCGCCCGAAAGTTTTCACGCTCCGCGTCACCGATCAGCGGCTGCGCGAGTGGAGTAAGTCGCAGCACGGCCGAGTCCACCTTGGGCCGGGGATGGAAAGCCCCCGCCGGGACCGCAAAGAGACGCTCGGCCTTGGCCACGGCCTGGACACCGATGCTCAGCGCCCCATACGCCGAGCTACCAGGGGCGGCGGTGACGCGGTCCGCCACTTCCCGCTGTACCAGAAACACGATTCGCGACGGCCGCGGGGGCAGCAGGGCTTTGTCGATCAGCGGCGAGGTGATGTTGTAGGGAATATTGCCGGTGACCAGCAGGGACGAGCCGGCGGGAGCCAGTGAGTGCCAGTCGAGGTCGAGGGCGTCACCCTGGCTCAGTTCCAGCCGAGGGAATCGGTCCCGGAGCGCCGGGAACAAGTCGCCGTCCTTCTCGATGGCCACCACCCGCCCGGCTCGCTCCAGCAGCGGTGCGGTAAGTCCACCCTTGCCCGGACCGATCTCCAGCACCGTATCGGTGGGGCCGGCCTCGAGCGCATCGGCAATCCGCGCCAGCAATCTGGGATCGGTGAGGAAATGCTGTCCCAGCCGGCGCTTGGGGTGAGGCACCGCTAGATCCGGAGCACCAGCAGCGTGCGGTCGTCGGTGGGGCGGGCCCCGAAGGCCTCGGCATCCTGCAATACCGCACTCACGATCGACTCGGGGGCCTGCCGCCTGAGCTTGGCCACGCAGTCGAGGAGGCGGTCCTCGCCAAACGGTTCGCCCGCCTCGTTCCGCGCGTCCACCAGCCCATCGGTCCAGAGCACCAGGAGGTCGTCCCCGACCGCCCACTGGACCTGGCGTCGCTGGATGCTCGCCGCGGTGCCGAGTCCGAGCGGGGGGGCGGTGGACTCGAGCCGCTCCGGCGGGCCCGAGCGCGGCACCCGGAACGCGTGCGGGTGGCCGGCGTTGGCGTAGGTGAGTCGCCCGCCGTGGGGGTCGAGCACGCCGTAGAACACGCTGAAGTGCATCTCGGTCTTGGCCAGCTCGCTGGACAGGCTCTCGATCAGGGCAGCCAGGGTTTCGTCGGGAGTGGTGGACGCCGCGGCGTGAATCCCCGCCGCCGCCATCACCAGCGCCATCACCAGCGCGGCGGAGAAGCCATGCGAGGCCACGTCTCCCAGCATCACCCCCACCCTGCCCCGCCCCAGCCGGCTGAAAGTATAGAAATCTCCGCCGACCGAATCCGCCGGCAGGCAGCGCGCCGCCACGTCGGCGTCGCCCTGCAGGACCGCGGGCGACGGCAGCAGCTTGAGCTGCAGGTCATGCGCCAGCTCCAGCTCCCGCTGGAGCCGCTGTTGCAGCAGGTCGCGCTCGACCAGGCGGGCGTTCTCGACGGCGGCGCCGATCTGGTTGGCCACGGCGCCCACCAGCTTGCGGTCGTCGAGGGTAAAGCGATCCCCGCCGATGCGGTCCGTGAGGTTGATGACTCCGACACAGCGCACCGGCAGGCCGGGCGAGGCATAACAGATCGGCACGCTGAGAAACGAGTGGCCCCGGTATCCCCGGTCGCCGCTCCGAGCGGCCGGAACCGGAACCGGATCGACCGGATCGAACGTGATTGTTCGCCGCGCCCGGTAAACCCGGGCCGCCACCGAGTGCTCGTCGGTCACGCTGACCGGGACCAGGTTGTCCGCAGTAAACCCGCGGGCAGCGACGGTGCGCAGCATGCCGCTGGCTTCGTCGAACACCATGATCGAAGCGCGCCGCGCGCCGACCACCGCGCTCACTTCCCGCACGATGATCTGGGCCGCTTCCTCCAGCCGGACGGTTCGCCCCAGGATTTCGCTGATGGCATAGAGCAGCTCGATCTCCTCGTAGCGGCCGGCCAGCTCCTCGGCCACATGGGCGCGCTGCCGCTCTGATTCGAGCAGGACGCTCAGGACCGGCACCAATCCCGCGGCCGCGGACTTCCGGTCAGCGGCGACCTCGAGCCAGCCACCCTGCCAGCCGGGCACCGGCTCGAGCCACGCGCCGCCCGCCGGAGTCTGGAGAAGGCCCGGACTGGCCGGCAGCGGGAGCGACCATCCCGGGTCGGCACCGCCGGCAAGGCGGAGCACCGACCCAGCCGCGCGCCACAAGCGTACCGGCCCGCCGACGAGCGCGCCGAGCCCCTCGAGCACGTGATCGAGCCGCCCTAGGGGCGGCGCAGTATCATGCAGATGGAGTTCCCTTGCTCGTTGAACTGCACGGAGTCGACGAGCTTCCGGATGAGAAAGAGTCCGCGTCCGCCGGCCTCGTCCAGTTGTTCCGGCCGGATCGGCTCGGGGACGGAGCCGGGGTCGAAGCCGGGACCTTCATCGGTTACCGACACCCGTATGGCCTCGGGAACCAGCTCTGCCTCGACAAGGACCCACTTGCTCTGGTCTTCGGCATTGCCCCGGACGATGGCATTGCTCAGCGCTTCGGAGAGCACCACCCGGAGACGGAACCGCATCGTCTGGGTGGTGCGATGGCCGGCAAGACAATGGCGGGTAACCAACTCGACCGCTTCCTCGATGCAGCCGACGTCGCTCGGAAGCCGGAGCGTGACGAGCGTCGCCGATCCTCGGGTGCCGGACGCTGAAGTCCGGCGCACACAGAGACGGAGCGGCGAAGTCATCGGCTGTGAGCTAGAAGCTTGTCAGGGCCTGATCGGGAGTGTCGGTGATGGCGAAAAGGGTATCGAGCTTGGTCAGCTCGAAGAGCGAGCGGAGATCGTCGTTGAGCCCGGACAGCCGGAGCTCACCCCCTGCTTCACGAACGCGCTTCGATATCGAGACCAGCGCCCCCAGACCCGACGAGTCGATGTAGCCGGTGCGGGAGAAGTCGATCAACAGCCGCCGTTCGCCCCGGTCGAGCGCCGCGCCGATGAGGTCCTTGAGCTCGTGCCGGTTGCCCACGATCAGCTGGCCGTCGACCTGCACGACCGTTACGCCCTTACCACCCCTGGCCTCGGTGAAGCCCATCGACGTTTCTCCCTCAATTGGTTGTGCTTTCCGACTGGAGGGCCACCATCGCCGCCACCTCGACAATATCATCGGGGGTTGCCCCGCGCGACAGGTCGGCCATGGGCCGCGCCAATCCCTGAAGAATGGGGCCGATCGCGGCGGCGCCGCCCAGCCGCTGCACCAGCTTGTAGCCGATATTGCCGGCGTCGAGCCCGGGAAACACGAGCACGTTGGCGCGCCCCCCGAGAGGGGAGCCCGGGGCCTTCCGCTCTCCTACTGCCGCGTTGATGGCCGCATCCACCTGAAGCTCGCCATCGGAGACGATGTTGGGTGCGAGCTGCCGGAAACGAATGGCTGCCTCCTGCACCCGGGCCACCGGAGGGCCGCCCGCGCTCCCCTTGGTGCTGTAGGAAAGAAAGGCGACTCGGGGCGAGTCGCCGACCAGCCGGGTGCGGTCCCGGGCCGCCGCGAGGGCAATCTCGGCGAGCTGTCCCGGGGTGGGCTCGGGAACCACGGCGCAATCGGTGAAGGTGAACACGGTGTCGTCCGAGAGGACCATGTAGAACGAGGAGCTGACGAGGTTGACGCCGGGCGCCGTGCCGATGGCCCAGAGCGCGGCCCGGATGACGTCACCAGTGGGACACACGGCTCCGGCCACGCAGCCCTCGGCCTCGCCCAGCGCCACCAGCGCCGCGCCGAAGTTCACCGGATCGGAGGCGATGTCGAGCGCATGCACGCCGTCGCGGACCCGGTCGGGGCGGCGCTCTCGCAGGAAATTGGCGATGCGATTGAGCCGGGGATCGCGCCCCGGATCGAGGCCGGGCCCTCCGAGCAGAATGGGCTCCACCACCCGTTCCGCGCGCAGGCGTTCCGCGGCGGCCTGGACCCGCCCATCCGTCCCTTCGCACAGCACGATCCGGGCACCCCGCCGGGAGGCCCGTTCCAGCAGCGCGCGGCGAAAACTCATTTCGTGAAACGCCGGGCGAGCGCGCTGGCCACTACCGGGTGCACCATGGGGCGCACGTCGCCGCCGAAGCGGGCGACCTCGCGGACCAGACTCGAGCTGAGATAGGTGAGGTCGACAGCGGGAACCAGGAAGACCGTTTCCAGCGACGGGTGCAGCTGGCGGTTCATCAGCGCCATCTGAAACTCATACTCGAAGTCACTGACGGCACGGAGGCCCCGGACAATGATCGTGGCGCCCACCCGCTTGGCGAAGTCGGCCAAGAGACCATCGAACGCCTCGAACGCGATCCGTCCATCGTCGCCCACCGCCTTCCGCAGCATGTCCAGCCGCTCTTCCACCGAAAACAATGGCTGCTTGAGCACATTGACCGCGACCGCCACGATCAAACGGTCGGCGAGCGCGAGACTCCGCCGGACCAGGTCCTCATGGCCCTTGGTGGGAGGGTCGAACGAGCCTGGGTACACGGCAATACGGGTCATGGGGCGTGGCAGAAGGTGATGGCGGTGTCGCCGTACCGGCGGGTGTCGTCGCCGTCGAGCGCCAGATCGGCCCGGTGCTCGACCGAAAGAATGCGTCCGAACGGCGTACGGCGGAAGAGCGCCACGAGCTTGGAAGCGTGATCGATCGTGTATGGCGGATCGGCAAGTACCAGGTCGAAGGCGCCGGCCGTCAGTCGCTCCACGTGCCGCATGGCGTCTCCCCGATGCACGGTGACGGATGCTTCCACTCCCAGCGCCGCGATGTTCTGCTGCAGCGCGCGGAGTGAGGGAGGATTCAGCTCGACAAAGGTGACCGAGGCGGCCCCCCGGGACAACGCCTCCAACCCCAGCGCCCCACTGCCGGCGAACAAGTCGAGCACGCGGGCGCCGTCCAGCTCGCTCCCCAGGATGTTCATCCACGACTCCCGCACCCGGTCGCTGGTGGGCCGCACCCGGGCATCTTTGGGAACCACCAGGCGTCGTCCGCCAAACTGGCCAGCCACGATTCGCATGGACACACTGCAATCACGACAACACGAGAATCATCTTCGTGCTGTCGCGATTCAAGGTGGGGTGTGGGGTGTGAGAGCGCAGAGCCTGGCCTGGAGGCTGGTGACGCCGTTCCACTCGTTGCACTCGATCCGGAACGCCACGTCTACCGGCTCGTCGGTCAGCCAGGGCACCCGGTCGGCCCACTGGAATCCGATGACCGAGAGGCGGTTGGTGCCGTCATCGAGCGTGCCCTTGAGGTGCCCGCTGCCTACCGTACTGCGGTTGGCGAATCGGACGCCGCGGAGACCGAACACGGGCCCCGGATTCCCCTGACCGCAGGGCTCCAAATGCCGGCACAGCCGCTCGAGATCGCTGGTGACCTCGTCCAGCCGGAGCTCCAGGTCGACCCGCTGCTCGGGACCCAGGTCTTCCGGACCCAGCGCCTGGCGCGCGATGTTGCCGAAGCGTTCCCGGAACGCGTCGAGCCGGCTCCGGTGAATGGTGAGGCCTGCCGCCATGTGATGCCCGCCGAAGCGCTCCAGCAGGTCGCCGCATTCCAGCAGCGCGGCATGGAGATCGAATCGGGAGGTGCTGCGCCCCGAGCCCTTGCCGATCTCTCCATCAAACGCAATGAGAAAAGTGGGCCGGCCATAGCGCTCGACCACCCGGGAGGCGACGATGCCGACCACTCCAGGGTGCCAGCCTTCGCCCACCAGGACGAGACCCGCATCGCGCTCGGGATCGGCGCTGGTTTCCACCTGCTCCAGGGCCTCATCCAGCATGCGCTGATCCAGCGCCTGCCGCTCGACGTTCAGCGCCTCGAGCCGGGTGGCGAGGGCGGCCGCCTCCGCGGGATCGTCGCTCAGCAACAACCGCAGCCCGTCGTTGGCGTCGGCCACCCGGCCAGCCGCATTGAGACGCGGGCCCAGCACGAAGCCGAGGTGCCGGGCGCTGACATCCTTGCCCGCCAGCGCGGTGACGTCGATCAGCGCCCGGATTCCCTCCCATCGGCTATTGGCGAGGAGCTTAAGACCGTGCTTTACCAGGATGCGGTTTTCGCCTTGCAGCGGAACGACATCCGCGACTGTGGCCAGGGCGACAAGGTCCAGCAGGTGAAACGGCAGATTGGCGGGAAGGCCGAGCGCCGGCACCAGGGCCTGCACCAGCTTGAAGGCGATCCCGGTACCACAGAGGCCGTGCGCCCCCGAGGTGTCGTCCTGCCGCTGGGGATCGACGATGGCCAGTGCGGCAGGGAGCTTTTCCCCCGGCAGGTGGTGGTCGGTAACCACCACGCCGATGCCGAGCTGGCGGGCGGCCCGAACGGTCTCGACCGCGGTGATGCCGCAGTCGCACGTGATCACAAGTGACGCTCCCCCAGCACGCGCCGCTTCCAGCCCTGCCGGACCAAAATCGTATCCATCGCGCAGGCGATGGGGGAGGAACGGCAGGACGTCGGCGCCGGCGAGCCGGAGGGCCCGGGTGATCAAGGCCGAGGAGCACTGCCCGTCCACATCGTAGTCGCCGTGAACCAGAATGCGGCCGCCGGACCGGACCACATGCACGATGGCGTCGACCGCCTCCCGCATGCCGGCAAGGAGGAAGGGGTCGGCCAGGTCAGCCAGCGAAGGTCGGAGGTATGTGCGGGCCTCCTCCACCGTGCCGTGGCCGCGTTGCACCAGCAGTGCCGCCAGGGCGGGAGGCAGCCTGAGCGCGCCGGCCAGGGCCTCGACTGCGGCGGGATCCGGTCGGGGACTGACCACCCAGCGAAGCGTGGGAGCGGGAAAGACGTTCACCACGAGAGTCTACCGGGAAGCTGAGGGGTCACGCCGATCCGTCGGGCTCGGGTGGGTACAGAATCGCTCCGCATGCTTCACAGGCATCGATCACCACTCCAGCGCGGATCTGCCCCCGCCGGTTGAGGGGGACGGATGTGTGGCAGCCCCCGCAGGCTCCGCCGAGGAGCGGGACGACCACGTCGCCCGGCCGGTTCTTCCGGAGCCGGTCGTAGCGGAGCCGGAGCGGCTTGTCGACGGAGCCGGCACTGGCGTCACGGATGCGCACGGCCTCCTCGCGTTCCGCCTCGAGTCTGGCCCGGCGCTCCGCCACCTGGGCCCGCTCGGTGGCCTGCGCGGCCTCGACCGCCTCGACATTCCTCTCCTCGTGTTTGGCCTTGAGCTCGAGCTGGGTCACCGTCTCCGCACTGCGGACCCACTCGTTCTCCTCCTTCGCCATCACCGACTTCGCCAGGTCCAGCTCGGCCATGAGGGTCGAGGCTTCCTTGGGGTTCCGCACCTGTTCCAGCCGCATCTGCCGCCGTTCCTGCAAGGTGCGGTAGCTCTCGATTCTGGTTTCCAGCTCGTCGCGCCGCCGCGCTCCGTCGGCGGCCGCACGCCGCGCCGCCTCCAGCGCCTCGCGCGCGCGCTGCAGGGCCTGATCCAGGGCCGCGGTCTCCCCCCTCAGCGCGGCCAGCCGCTGCTCGGCTACCGTCACCGCGGCATCCTTGGTCTGCAGGTCGAGCAGCTTTACCAGATCCGCGTGCATTCAGGCTCCTCGAGAACGTCTGGCCGCGCGTGCTTCCCTGAAGGCCGCTTTCTTGTACTCATACCACGCATCGGCGGCCGGATATCGGGCCCGCAGGTCGGCCCGCTGGCGGCGCTTTTCGCCCGGGTCGGTGAGGGCATCCATCGCCCGGTACTGCGGGCGGGCGCGCAGGATCTGCGCTGCCCTGTCATAGATCGTGGCCACCTCCTGCGCATTCCGGTCCTGAGCCGTCTCCTTCAGGTAAGTCCAGGCGGCTGCGGCATCCTCCGAGAGGCCCGAGGGCATCTGGCCGGACTCGCTCCCCCGGCGGATGAGGGCCTCGAAGACCTCGCGGAGCCGAGGCGATTCGAGGAGAGACGGCGCAATTTCTTCCCGCGCTTTCTCGATCCACTCGGGGGCCGCCAGCATCGCCGTCAGCAGCTTCGTCTCGGGATTAACCCGGCGTCGCGCCGCCGGCACCCGGGGGGTCGACGGGCCGGAATACTGGGACGACACGGCGGAGGTCGATCCGCTGCGGCCCGCCAATGCGGAGTCCTTCAGCTCCACTTCCAACACGTCTTTGCTGACCCCAGCGCGCTCCGCGGCCAGCGAAAGGTACAACTCACGGGTGATCGGATCGGTCGCGGCGCGAATCGTCGGCAGCAGGCGATCGAGCGCGTCGCGCCGGTGTTCCACTCCGTGAAACCAGCCCTTGCGCTCCAGCAACTGGATTTTCCGCTCGAAGAGATCCAGGGCATCCCGCAAGACGGCGTCGAGGGCTGCTACTCCGCCGTTCCGCACCAGGGTGTCCGGATCCTCGCCCGGCGGAAGCGTCGCCACCCTCACCCGCACACCATGACGCAGCAGCTCGTCACCGGAGCGAAAGGTGGCCCGAAGTCCCGGCTGATCACTGTCATACAGGAGAGTGGCCGCGGAGGTGAAGCGTTTGAGCAGCGCCGCCTGGTCGGCCGTGAGGGCGGTGCCGAGGGGGGCGACGACGTGATCTACGCCCGCGAGAGAAAGTCGGATCACATCGAAGTAGCCTTCCACCAGGATGACCGACTCCTCCTTGCGGATCGGACCCTTGGCCTGGTTGAGGTTGTACAGCTGCCTTCCCTTGTGGAAGATGTCGCTCTCAGGGGAGTTCAAATACTTCGGCTCGCCTGGTCCCAACAGCCGGCCGCCGAATCCGATCGGCCGCCCTCGCAGATCGTGGATCGGAAAGAGTATCCGTCCCTTGAACCGCGGCGCCACGGTGCCGTCCTCGCGCTGCGACGCCAGGCCGGCCTGCAGCAGCACGTTCTCGTGGATGCCCAGCGTGGCCATCGCGGTGAGGAACGCCCTGCCCGTGGGCGCGAACCCGAGCCCGAGCAGGGCCGCGGTCTCGATCGGAATGTCCCGGCTGGCCAGGTACTCCCGGGCCACCCTGGCCTCCGAATGCTCGACCAGCTGGCGGGTGAACCAGTCGTGGGCGGCGGCCACCGCTCCGTAGAGGGGCTCGTGGGGATCGGGGCCTGCGCGTTCGGATCGCTCGGGAATGACGATCCCCGCGCGACGCGCGGCCTCACGCACGGCATCGGGGTAACTGAGCCCCAGCCGCTTCATGAACCAGGAGAACACGTCACCCGACTCGTGGCACACGAAGCAGTAGTAACGCCCCTTCCTGGGGATAACGGCGAAGTTGCGATTCCGGCCGCCGTGAAACGGGCACGGGCCCCGGTAGTCGGAGCCGGTGCGCTTCAGGCTCACCGACTCGCCGATGAGCCCCACGATGTCCGCGCTGTCGCGAACCTGCTCGATGGTCTCGTCGGGGATCATGCTCATGCGGAGAACTCGACGATGGTTACCCCGGTCCCGCCCTGATTGCGCGGAGCAAAGGCGTACCGGGACACGCGTCGGTCGCGCGACACCACGCGCTGCACTCGCTCCCGCACCACACCGGTTCCCATGCCGTGAATGATGCGCAGGAACGGCTGCTCTGCCAGCACCGCCGCATCCACCGCGGCCACCGTCGCCTGTTCCGCCTCGTCGCCGGTCATGCCGCGGAGGTCGATCTCGACAGAGGACGGAGAGAGCGGAGAAGAGGGAGAAGGCGGAGAGGTGCGCTGAGAAGAGGGTTCAGCACCCGGCAATACCTCCAACTCGGAACCATCCAACACCATCCGCATCGCTCCCACCCGAACCACCAGCTTACCATCCGAGCGAATCTCGACGACCTCGCCTTTGCCGCCGCTCGGAAGGCGAACCCGATCCCCGGTAGTCGGCTCGTCGGTTGTCTCCGCCCTCTCCGTCCTCTCCGCCTTCTCCGTCCTCTCCAGCTCCTCTCCCGCTTCCCGAATCCCCTGCTCCACCAGACGGCGAGCCTCGCGTGCCCCCGCCTCATCCGCGGCCCCGCGAGCCGCATCCAGCGCTGCTTCCACCCGCTGCCGCGCCTCGAGCAGGTAAGCCCTGACCTGCTGCTGCGCCTCCTTCTCCGCTACCTTTTCCCGCCGCTTGAGCTCGGCCTCACGCGCGCTCTGGCTTTCGTTCTGTACCGCGAGTTTGGCGGCGAGCGATTCCAGCTCCACCGCCCGCTCCGCGATCCGCTGCTGCTCCACCCGCAGCTCGCGCTCGCGCTCCTCTACGGCCGCGAGCAGTGAGTCCAGGCTCCGCTCCACGTCAGGCACCCGGGCTTCGGCGTCGGCCAGAATGTCTTGAGCCACACCCAGCCGGCGCGCGATGGCCAGGCCGTAGGAGCGGCCCGGCACGCCTTTGAGGAGCCGGTAGGTCGGCGTCAGCGTCGCCGCGTCGAACTGCAGCGAAGCGTTGACGATGCCGCGGGTATGGCTCGCCAGCTCCTTGAGCGACCCAAGGTGGGTGGTGGCTAGCGCCATGCAGCCGCGCGTGGTGAGCGACACCAGCGTCGCCCCTGCCAGGGCCGCGCCCTCGGCGGGATCGGTGCCGCTCCCGATCTCGTCCAGCAGCACCAGAGTGGCCTGGTCGGCCTCTTCCAGCACGCGGCGCAGCATGCGTACATGCGCACTGAAGGTGGAGAGACTCGCGGCGATGGACTGCTGGTCGCCGATGTCGGCAAAGAACGCGCGGAAAGCCGGCAGCCGGCTGCCGGGCCCTACGGGCGGTACGATTCCACTCGCCGCCAGCGCGCTCGCCAGGCCCACCGCCTTCAGCAGCACGGTCTTGGCACCCGTGTTGGGCCCGCTGATCAGCAAGGTGCGCTCCTCCGGGCTCATCTCCAGGTCGAACGGCACCACCGCCTCGGCTCCGTCGAGCAACAATGGATGGCGGCCGTTCACAATGCGGAGCGCCGCCGGCGCGGGCTCCACTTCCGGCACTTCCCCA
>DASVGF010000101.1:0-14290 GCA_036379675.1 Gemmatimonadales bacterium
GAGATCGAGCGTCCTGCTCAGCCCGCGATCAGTCAGAGCAGTCCCCGAGCGGGTAGAGCGTCCCGCAGTTGGGGCAAGGGTTCTTGCAGCCCCAGTCCTTGCTGGCCACCTCAAAGCCGCAGCGGTTGCAGGCCGGGGGGGCGGCGGGGACGCGGGGCTGGACCGCCGAAGCACCGGCCATAGCGGCCGGGGGACGGTGAGCAGCAGTGACCGGAAGCGGCCCGCCTGCCCCGCTCCCCGGCTGGCCCGCCACCCTACGCAAGCCGGTATGCCCCGGTGAGAAATGGATTGGTCATCCGCTCGACGCCGATAGTGGTGTCGGGCCCATGCCCGCTGTGCACCACCGTGGGATCCGGGAGTGACAGGAACCGGGATTCGATGGTAGCCATCAGTGTGGCGGTATGACCGCCCGGAAGGTCGGTCCGGCCCACGGAGCCGTTGAAGAGTACATCTCCGCCGAAGATCATTCCCTCCCCCAGAAAGCTGACGCTGCCTGGCGAGTGGCCCGGCGTATGAAGGACCGTGAACTCGAAGCGCCCAACCGTGAGGGATTGACCCGGGCGGAGATCGTGGTGCGGCGCCGGCGGCCGCTCGAGCTTCATGCCGACCCAACTCCCGTATTGCGGTAAGGCATCGTAGATCGGACGATCGAGCGGATGGAGATAGATGGGCGCCCCGGTGCGCCCATGCACCTCGCCCACTCCCATGATGTGATCGATATGAGCGTGGGTCAGCCAGATACCCCGGAGCGACCAGGCCCGGGCGTCGAGCTCGGCCAGGAACATCGACGGCACCTCGCCCGGATCGATGATGATCGCTTCCCGGCGCTTGCGATCGGCGACCAGATAGCAGTTCTCCGCAAACTGCCCGTTGGGCAGCGAGACGATCTCCAGCTCAGACACCGACCTTGGCCTTGGACTCGAGCCGGCTCTTTCGCTCGGCCAGATACTTCTCGACTGCGATGGCCGCGGTCGTGGCATCGCCCACCGCGGTGGTGATCTGACGGGTGAGCTGCGATCGCACGTCCCCGGCCGCAAAGAGACCCGGGACCGAGGTCATCATCCGGTCGTCCGTGATCAGGTACCCGGCCGGATCGTGATCCACGTGCAGGCGCACCAGCTGGGTATTCGGCTTGAAGCCAATGAAGATGAAGGCGCCGGCGGCCGGAAGGGTGGACTTGTCGCTGGTTACAGTATCAACCAGGTCGATGGACTGAAGACCGGCCGGCCCGCCGTTGAACTGGCGCACCTGCTTGTTCCAGATCACCTCGATCTTGGGGTTGGCGAACAGCCTTTCCTGCAGGATCTTCGAGGCCCTAAACTTGTCTCGCCGGTGGATCACGTAGACCTTCGACGCGTAGCGGGTGAGGTAATCCGCTTCCTCGACAGCCGCGTCGCCGCCGCCGATGACCGCAACCACATCGCCCTTGAAGAAGGCCCCGTCGCATACCGCGCAATACGAGACTCCGCGGCCGGCATACTCCAGCTCGCCGGGCACCTCCAGCTTGATGGGGGTGCCTCCCGCCGTCAGGATGACGGTAGGCGCCTCGTACACCGTCTGCATGGCGGTGGCCACCTCGAAGATGCCGTCATCCCGCTTGACGATCGTTTCGACCGCCTCCTGCCGGATATCTGCCCCGAACTTCTTGGCATGGGAAGCCATCCGGTCGGCCAGATCCCGGCCGAGGATGTGTTCGAACCCCGGATAGTCGTCGATCCATTCGGTGTTGAGGAGCTCGCCGCCGGGCACTCCGCGCTCCAGCAGCACCGACCTCAGGAGCCCGCGTCCCGCATACATGGCCGCACACATGCCCGCGGGCCCGGCGCCCACAATGATGACGTCCAGCTCCTCGCTATGGATCATACCTTCCCCAAGTGAGCGTCCCGTAACTCCCTGTCCCAGAATATAGAACGTCCGGGTGTTCCCGCACGTTCCGCCCTGGTGTCATCCCAGATGGAGCAAGCTCACGGCGCCGTGACACCGCGACACGGTTCCCACCAGCACATTCACCGGCTTCCGCTCCCTTCCCGCGGTGGCGACGAGAGCGTCACCCTCCAGCACCGCACCCACATCGAACATCCCGACCCCGAACACCCGGTGCTCGCAGATGAACAGAACGGGTCCGGCCGTAGGGTGAGACCGGTCGAGCCGGCGGGTCAGGCTGCCGATCGCGTCGGCCATCTCCCAGGTGCGGGGTCCCCGGATCACCGGACAGGTCGCCGGCTCGATGCAGTGGGTAGGACACAACCAGTCGGCGAAGGAGACGTAGCGGGTGCCGTCCGGACCCATCTCATCATAGGGCGTGCCCGGCCCCTCCGGCACCGGGCGGGTCTCGACCGAACGCTCCGGCCATCGGCTCCGGGCCCGGCGCACCAGCCACTCGTACATCAGGTGCGGCATGAGGGGGGAAGGTACGATCGCATCGGGGGGCTCCCCGGGCGCGGTCGGAAGGACCTGGCCGAGGAAACTATCGAAGAACTGGCTCCACTCCTGCACCACCAGCTGCCGCGTGGGGTCTTTCGGCTGCATGGCAGCAACCCGGCAGGCGGGATCTCGGTCGACAATCAGCAGCCTTCGGTAGGCCGCCTTCCGCCGAGCCCTGGCGCGCTCCATCTGGGCGGCGTAGAAGCTGCCATAGCAGCCCCCGCCCACGATGATCACATCACGGCACACAACCTCAGGTGAGGTGTCGCCCACCGTCCACCACCAGAACCTCCCCGGTCACGAAATCGCCCCCCTCCAGAAGGTACAGCAGGGCGGAGACGGCGTCGGACGGGCTGCCCAGGCGTCGGAGCGGCGTCGACCGGGCCAGCCGCTCGCGCTCCTCGTCGTCGTAATCTTCCGGGACCAGTACAGCGCCGGGAGCGATGGCGTTGACGGTCACGTCCGGGGCAAGGCTCCGAGCCATCACCTTGGTTAGCATGATGACTCCGGCCTTGCTGATGGAATGTGCCGCAAATCCGGGCCAGGGTTGGATACCACTCAGGTCGGCCAGGTTGACCACCTTGCCCCGGGCCGCCCGCAGGGCGGGAGCCGCCCCCTGGGTGCAGAAGAAGACGGAGCGCAGATTCAGGTCGAGGATGGCGTCCCACTGCTCGGGGGTGGTCTCATCGAACCGCAAGCGGTGCATGACAGCGGCAGAGTTGACCAGCACGTCGAGCTTTCCAAGCCTGGCCACCACCCGCCCGGGGAGGTCGCGTGCCGCCGCTGCGTCGGTAAGATCAGCGCTGAAGCACGCCGCTTGACCCCCGGCGCGCCTGATCTCATCGCGCAGTTCGCCGGCCCCCTCCGCCGAAGCATTGAAGTGGATTGCGACCGTCATCCCCCGATCCGCGAGCGCCCGCGCCACGGCCCGGCCCAGACGGCGTCCTGCCCCCGTGACCAGGGCCACCCGGCCCCGAAGCTCCATTAGATCGAGCCGGCACCCACCGGGGCGATCGGGACGATCTTGCCGGTGGCACTCGCATCGGTGGCCAGGGTCATGACCCCGTCGGTGATCTCCTCCATCTCGACATAGGGGACGTTCCCGTCGCCCACGGCGGCCACGTTCTCCACCGTGCGAACCATGGCCGGCGCGATGGCGTTGACCCGGACGTGCCGTTCGGCCAGCTCGACCGCCAGACTCCGGGTGAAGCCGGCGACGGCTGCCTTGGCGGCCGAGTAGACCGCCATGGGACTTTGAGGATTGAAGTAGGCGATCGAGGAAAAGTTGATGATCGAGCCCCGGCTTTTCGCCAGAGCCTCGATCGCGGCCTGCGAGACAAGAACGGTAGTCTTCAGGTTGATGGCAATCTCCCGATCCAGCGCCTGCACCGTCGTATCGCTGATCGGGCCGTACGTGGTGAGACCGCCGGCCACGTTGACGACGACGTCCAGCCGGCCAAAGTGCTTGAGCGCAATTTCCACCGCGAGCGCGGCCACGTCGGGATTGGTGAGGTCCCCGGCACAGGGCCTGGCGTCGATGCCCTCAGCCGCAAACTCGCGTACCCGTTGGGCCACACCCACGGCGTTGAGATCGCAGGCAACGATCTTGGCGCCGGCGCGGCCGAAGGCATACGCGACGGCGTGCCCAATCTGGCCGGCCCGGCCCACGCCGGTCACCAAGACGACTTTGCCCCGGAAATCGAAGGAGGTGTTCATTGCTCTGGTAGACTCTCCAGGACGATGTCGGCGCCAGGCGCGCCCGCCTGAGTGTAGAGCACGGTGCCGTCGCGATCGATCAAACAGACCGATCGAGCAATCCCGTCACCCGTGGGTTTCACCGTCTGGTAGGCGCGGCTGATGCTCAGGTCCGGATCGGACAGAAGCGGGAACGGCAGTTTCAGCTTCGCGGCATAGGTCGCATGGCTCCGGACGGACCCGGGGTTCACCCCGAAGGGCCGGATGTCATGCTCGGCATAAGCCAGGATCTCGTCGCGCACGGCGGAGAGTTGGCGGTTTCAGCCGGGGGTGTTGTTGCCCGGATAGAACACGAGGAGCACCCGCGACTTCGATAGCAGCCGCTGCAACTGGTACGTCTGCCCATCGGAGGCGGCCGCGGTGAATGGGGGAGCCAGACTACCCGGCTGGAGCAGCGTCATGAGCGGGCCGAGCTCCAGGACCGGGTCCGGAAGTTGTCCAGGGCCTCCAGCCACTCGACCGGGACAGCCTGGGAGCCGATCGTGCCGTGGCTCACACCCGGCTCCGGATCGCCGTGCCAGTCGCTGCCACCGGTACGGAGCAGTCCCAATCGCAGGGCGATGTCGGTGAGCCGCGCCCGCAGATCGGGATCGTGACTCGGATGGCGGGTTTCCACGGCGTCCAGACCCTCATTCTTGAGTCGCTCGACAAAGGCGCGGGTGCCGCGCTCCTTCAGATGCGCGACCGACACTACGCCACCCACCGCATGCACCAGCTCTGCGACGGCCCCAACGGCCGGCAGAACCTTTTCCACAAAGGCCGGACGGCCGCGGCCGAGATAGCGGTCGAACGCGTCCCCCAGATCGATGGCGCCGCCGTGACGGACGATGGCGCGGGCGACATGCGGCCGTCCGACGGCCCCACCGGCTGATTCCTGGAGCACGCTGTCGAACGACAGCTCGACACCCAGATGCTGGAGCTGCTCGACCATGGCCCGGGCCCGGCGTACCCGATCGGCCCGGCACCGCTCCAGGAAATCTTCCAGCGCGGGCGAGTTGGAGGGGAGGAAATAGCCCAGCACATGCATTTCACCCCAGGGGGCCGAGGCGGAAAACTCACACCCCCCCACGACCCGGATTCCGTGTCGCCCGCCAGCCGCCATAGCCTCGGGCACGCCCGCCACCGTGTCGTGATCGGTCAGCGCGATGGCCTGGAGGCCGGCTGCGGCCGCCCGATTTACCACTCCCTCGGGGGTGACGCTGCCATCCGAAGCGGTCGAGTGGACGTGCAGATCGATCGTCACCGGGGCTTCGGGGGCCCGCTCCGCGGAGCTCAGCGGCGGTATCCCATCTCGGGCGCAGTCCAGGATGGCTGAGAGTGGGCCAGGAGGTCACGCAACTCGGCGTCACTCAGCTGTCCCAGCGAAAGCTCCCGGCTCTTGGCCCCCAGCGGAGAGTAACGTACTACGCGCTGCTCCCGGTCCGGACCCACGCCGCGGGTAAAGATCAGCCCAAACTCATCCTTGACGTACTGCGTCACGCGGCCGCTGACAGTCACCTCCCACTGCTCCCCGTCCGCGTTGACGATCCGTCTCGGCATATCAGATTCCGCTCTCGGGAAACTGCTGGAGACCCGCCTTCACATCGGCCATGAATCGGTCCGCGTCTGCCCCGTCCACGATGCGGTGATCAAAGGCCAGCGAGAGCATCCCCTTCGTCCGCACGGCGATCATGTCCGCGCCATCGATCGAAATCACGGCGGGTTGTTTTTCGATGGCACCCACACAGAGGATGGCCGCCTGTGGCTGGTTGATGATCGGGGTGCCGATCACCGAGCCGAACACGCCGGGATTGGTAATGGTGAAGGTGCCCTTCTGGACTTCATCAGGACTCAGCTTCTTGGTCCGAGCCCGCTCACCGAGATCGTTGATGGCCCGGGCCACACCCAGAAGAGACAGCTCGTCCGCGTGCTTGATCACCGGGACGATGAGCCCCCACTCCAGCGCTACTGCGATCCCGATGTTGATGTCGCGGCGAAGCACGGTGCTTTCGCCCGAGACAGCGGCGTTGAGACCGGGATGCCTCCGGAGGTTGTCCGCTACCACCTTGGTGATGAACGCGAGGTACGTCAGGTTCACCCCGCGATCGGCGTACTCCTGTTTCCTCTTCGAGCGCAACTGCGCCACGTGGGTGTAGTCGATCTCGAATACCGTGTTCACATGCGGCGACACCCGTCGCGACATGACCATATGATCCGCGGTCAGCTTCCGGATTCGCGACCACGGCTCTACCCGGTCGCCGGCCCAGGGATCGACCTGCGGGGCAGCAGGGCCCCGGGGCTGCGGGGCAGTCGGCTGACCCAGCGGGACTGCACCTGGCGCGCCCGGTGTTCCTGCCCCCCTGCCCTGCTGCCCGGCAGCCCCGGCTCCCGCTGCCCCACCCTCGATGTAGCTCAGGATGTCGTTCTTGGTGACGCGGCCGGCCAAGCCGGTCCCATGCACGGCGCTGATGTCCACCTGATGCTCCGCCGCCATCTTGCGTACCAGCGGCGTAGACCTTTGGCGCAGCCGGTCTTCCGCCGACTCCGACACGCCGTTCCCGCCGGTGGCGTCGCTGACCGCGCGGGTCTCGGGCTGAATGGCCGAAGCGGCGGCAGGAACCGGCCTGGGGGCGGGCGGCTGGCTGGGGGCCGCGGCGACCTTGGGGGGGACCGACGGCGCCGGGGCCAAGGGGGCCGGGGGAGCTCCGGTCGGCGTGGCGGGCTGCTTTGGAGCCGGGGCTCCGGGTGACGGGGCGGCAGGCCGGGTACCCTCCGGGTGCGCCGGTTTCTCGGCAGCCGCCGTGGCGTCGGTCTCGATCCGGGCAACGACCGTCTGCACCGCCACGGTCTCACCTTCCTGCACCAGGATCTCGGCCAGTATTCCGGCGACAGGCGCCGGAATTTCGGCATCCACCTTGTCGGTCGAGATCTCAAAGATCGGCTCGTCGCGCTTGATCGGCTCGCCGACCTTCTTGATCCAGCGGGAGAGCGTGCCCTCGGCGATCGACTCGCCCATCTGGGGCATGATGACGTCTATTTTGGCCATCTATAATCTCCAGGATGCTGGTCCGGAGTCAGGAGTCTGAAGTCTGGACCGATGCACCCGACTCCTGACTCCCGACTCCTGACCTCAACTCTAATACCCCGCCAGCCACCGTGCCGCCTTTACGATGTCCGCCGTCTGGGGCAGCACGTAATCCTCCAGCTGCGGCGCGTACGGAAGCGGCACATCGTGGGCGGCGACCCGCTTGATGGGAGCATCGAGCCACTCGAACGCGAGCTCATTGATGCGCGCGGCGATCTCGCCGGCAATCCCCCCGGTCACCGTGTCCTCATGCACGATGAGCACCCGGTTCGTCTTCTTCACCGTCGCCGCGATGGCCTCGTCATCCATCGGCAGGAGAGACCGGAGGTCGAGCACCTCCACGGAAAAACCGTCCTCCCGCTCCAGCTGCTCCGCCGCCTCCAAGGCCTTCCAGACGGTGGCGGCGTACGTGATGATGGACAGATCACGCCCTTCCCGGGCCAGCCGCGCCTTTCCGATCGGCACGGTGTGGTCGCCCTGGGGCAGTTCCTCCTTGATGCGCCGGTACAGATATTTGTGCTCGAAGAAGAGCACGCAATCGTCGTCGCGGATGGCTGACTTGATCAGCCCCTTCGCATCACTGGCCGTGGCCGGGTAGACGATTTTGAGGCCGGGCGTGTGGAGGAAGGCCGCTTCCGGATTCTGCGAATGAAACGGGCCCCCGCGCACGTAGCCACCGCTGGGACCGCGGACCACCATGGGACAGGGCAGGAACGCGCGGTACCGGGCCGTGGCCACGTAGTTGGTGAGCATGTCGTAGGCGCAGGAGATGAAGTCGATGAACTGCATCTCGCAGACCGGTCGCAGGCCCATGTGCGCGGCGCCCGCGGCGGCACCCACGATCGCAGCCTCCGAGAGAGGCGTGTCGATGACCCGCTGCTCCCCGAATCGGGCCTGCAAGCCCTCCGTGACCTTGAATGCTCCCCCATACACCCCGATGTCCTCTCCCATGCAGATGACCTCGGGGTCGCGCTCCATCTCCTCGAAGAGCCCCTGCCGGATAGCCTCGAGGTAGGTGGTCTCAGCCATCGTGGGTGCCCCAGCTGGAGGGGCGCTCGTGGTGGTTGACCGCCGAGCGCACCCCCTCCCGGTACCAGAGCGGCGGGATCACGGCTGGATCGGCATAGACTCCGCGGAGCGCATCCAGCGGTTCCGGAACCGGCGAGCGTTCGGCCTCGTCGGTGGCGGTGTCGATCTCGCTCACGACCCGGGCGTCGATCCGCTCCAGCTCCGCCGCCGGAATCTTCTCCCGGCCGGTCAGCACCTTGATGTAGCGGTCCACCGGATCGTTCTCGCTGGCCCAGCGCTCGATTTCGCCGGCCGGCACATACGACTGATTGTCGTGCTCGGCGTGCCCCTTCCGGCGGTACGTCATCAGCTCGATGAGGGTCACGCCCTCGCCCCTCCGGGCACGGTCCACCGCTTCCTTCGTCACCTGATAGGCGGCAACCACGTCGTTGCCGTCGGCCCGCACGCCGGGAATTCCGTAGCCGATCGCCTTGTCCTTGAAGCTGGCACAGGCCGTCTGCTTGGAAGTGGGCGTCGAGTAGGCATAGCCATTGTTCTCCACAATGACCACCAGGGGGCAGCGCTGGACCGCCGCGAAGTTGATACCCTCGTGGAAGGCGCCGGTGGAGGTAGCCCCGTCGCCCACGTACACCAGACCTACCCGGGGCTGACCCCGCAGCTTGAAGGAGAGGGTGACACCGGCCATGACAGGCACCATGTCGCCCAGATGAGAGATCTGGCCGATGAAGCCGCGAATCGTGTCGCCGAAGTGAATATTGAGCTCGCGGCCCCGGGTGGGTGAATCGCCCTTGGCCATGTATTGCCGGAGGATCTCGAGGGGCGTGGCGCCCTGCACCAGCATCGAGCCCAGGTTGCGGATGAGCGGCGAAAGAATATCTCCCTTGGACCGGTCGAGGGCGTAGGCCGAGCCTACCGCATCCGCTTCCTGCCCCAACGAGCGGAACAGGCCGCCCACCACCTTGGTCTGCCGGTACAGATTCACCAGGCGCTCTTCCAGCGAGCGCGTCAGCCGCATGTAGTAGTAGAGCTCGAGCAGCTGCTCGCGACCCAGGCCGGCGTTGGCGGGCTGGGACGTTGCCTTGGTGGGCGCGGTCGATGCCACTAGCGGCCCGCGGCCAGGGCCTCGAGCACGACCGCGGCCATGGTCCGTACTCCGACGGGAATGGCCTCGTCGTCGGCTCGGAAAGTGGGCGTATGGTGGCCACCGGAGACGTTACCCGGCTGGACCGCGCCGACCTTGAAGTAGAAGCTGGGGACCGCCCGAGCGAAGTAGGAAAAATCTTCCGCGCCGGTTTCCGGGGGCACGATTCCCACGTTCTCCGCGCCTACCATTCGCTCGAGCACGGCGTGCGCGCGGCGCGCGAGCATGGTGTCGTTGACCGTGACGGGAATCGTTTCCTCGAACGCCAGCTCGAACTTCGCACCCGCGGCGGCGGTCTGGCCCTCGAAGATCTCGCGCATCCGGGCCTTGATGAGCTGGGTGGTAGAATCGTTGAAGGTGCGGACCGTGCCCTCCAGGTGCGCTTCGCCGGCGATGATGTTTCGGCGATCGCCCGCCTGGAATACTCCTACCGTCACGACCGCCGGCTCCAGGGGGGACAGCGTGCGGGAGCGGATCGTTTGCAGGGTGCCGACGATCTGCGACGCGGTGACGATGGCGTCGACCCCGAGGTGGGGAGTGGCGCCGTGGGCCTGGCGGCCGATCACGCGCGCCCGCCACGCGGTCGAGGCCGCGTACTGGGGACCCGGGGTGTACGAGACCTTGCCCACCTGCTCCCAATCGCCGGCTTCGTCGGGAGGGTCGCCATTGGCGTGGAACGCGAAGATGACCTCGGGCTTCGGGTCGCGGAGAACGCCCTCCGCGATCATCAGCTTGGCGCCGCCCTCCTCCCCGGCGGGTGCGCCTTCTTCGGCGGGCTGAAAATAGAACACGACCGTTCCGGGAAGCCGGCTGCGGGCACCGCTCAGAATCTCCGCCACCCCCAGGGCCACGCTGACGTGAATATCATGACCGCAGGCATGGGACACCCCGGTCTGCCGGCCGAGATAGGTGGCGGTCTCCACCGACCGGAACGAAATATCCGTCTTTTCCGTCACCGGCAACGCGTCCATGTCGGCCCGGACGGCCACGACGCGGCCCGGCCGGCCGCCCCGCAGGATGCCCACGACCCCGGTCTTGGCCACTCCCGTCCGCACTTCCAGCCCGAGCCGGCGAAGCTCACGGGCCACCAGCGCCGCGGTCCGGGTTTCCCGGTTGCTGAGCTCCGGATGCCGGTGCAGATCGTGCCGCAGCTCGATCAGCTTCGGCAGTATTCGCTCAGTGGCAGCCCGCAGCTCGGACTCCCGGGTCTGAGCCTGAAGACCCCCGGGGGCAAGCAGGATCAGAATTGCGGCCAGACTCAGGTGACCTGCCGGCACGCTCAGGCCTTCATCGCAACGGGCCGTCCGGCTCCGACGGCGGGGGAATCCGACTCGATCCGCATGCCGTAGAACGACCGGTACACGAACAGCAGGGCGGCCACAAAGAACGCGACGGCGAGCACCCGGCTCAACGTCCCGTTGCCCCCGCGCACCAGATAGACGCCGAGCTCCACCGCGAGGAGGCCGAACAGGGTGGTGAACTTGATGACCGGATTCATGGCCACCGAGGAGGTGTCCTTGAAGGGGTCGCCAACCGTGTCGCCCACGACCGACGCCGCGTGGAGCTCGGTGCCTTTCATCTTGAGCTCGGTTTCGACGATCTTCTTCGCGTTGTCCCAGGCCCCGCCGGCATTGGCCATGAAGATCGCCTGGAACAGGCCGAACATGGCGATCGAGATCAGGTAGCCGATGAAGAAGAACGGCTCGATGAAGGCAAAGGCCAGGGTCGAGAAGAAAACGCCGAGGAAGATGTTGAACATCCCCTTCTGGGCGTACTGGGTGCAGATCTCGACCACCTTGCGGCTGTCCTCCACCGAGGCCTTGGTGACGCCTTCGAGCCGGATGTTGGCCTTGATGAACTCCACCGCCCGATAGGCCCCGGTGGTAACCGCCTGGGTCGAGGCACCGGTAAACCAGTAGATGACGGCGCCGCCGGTGATGAGGCCGAGCAGGAAGGGTGGATGGAGAATCGAGAGGTATTCCATTCCCCCCGTGAGGCCGTGCGTGAGGGCCATGATGATGGAGAAGATCATCGTGGTGGCCCCGACCACCGCGGTGCCGATGAGCACCGGCTTGGCCGTGGCCTTGAAGGTGTTGCCCGCCCCGTCGTTCTCCTCCAACAGCTCCTTGGCCACCTCGAAGTTCACGTCCATCCCGTGGTCCCGCTTGAGCTCCTGCTTGATGCCGGGAACCTGCTCGATCAGGGATAGCTCGTAGATCGACTGAGCGTTGTCGGTCACCGGCCCGTAGCTGTCTACCGCGATCGTGACCGGCCCCATGCCCAGGAAACCGAAGGCGACCAGGCCGAAGGCGAAGATGGCCGGCGCCTTCATCAGCTCGCCCACACCCATGGTGCTCACGCCGTAGGCGATCGCCATGAGGCCCATGATCGTGATGCCGAGCCAGTAGGCCGAGAAGTTGCCGGCCACGAAGCCGGACAGGATGTTCAGCGACGCGCCACCCTCACGCGAGGAGGTAACCACCTCGCGCACGTGCCGCGACTCGGTGGAGGTGAAGACCTTCACCAGCTCGGGAATGATCGCGCCCGCGAGAGTACCGCAGCTGATAACCGTCGAGAGCTGCCACCACAGGTCCGAATTCCCTCCCAGAGCCGGAATCGTCACATACGAAAGCGCGTAGGTCAGGACCACCGAGACGATGGACGTGAACCAGACGAGCTGAGTGAGGGGGGCCTCGAAGTTGAATCGGGTGGCGCTGCCGTAGCGGGCGCGGGACATGGCGTTGCTGATCAGGTAGGAAAAGCCGGACGCCAATACCATCATCACTCGCATCAGGAAGATCCAGACCAGCAGCGTCGCCTGGATGGACGTATCGGCCACCGCCAGCACGATGAACGAGATCAGCGCGACCCCGGTGACACCGTAGGTCTCGAACCCATCCGCCGTGGGTCCTACCGAGTCGCCGGCGTTGTCGCCGGTGCAGTCTGCGATGACGCCGGGATTCCGGGCGTCGTCTTCCTTGATCTTGAAGACCACCTTCATCAGGTCGGAGCCGATGTCCGCGATCTTGGTGAAAATACCGCCCGCGATCCGCAGGGCCGCCGCGCCGAGCGACTCACCGATGGCAAAGCCCAGGAAGCACGCACCGGCCACGGTGGCCGGGATGAAGAGCAGGATGGCCAGCATGAACAGCAGCTCGACCGAAATGAGCATCATGCCAACGCTCATGCCCGATCGGAGGGGGATTTCGCAGACGGGCCAGGCCTTGCCCCGGAGGGCGGCGAACGCGGTCCGGGAGTTTGCCAGGGTATTGATCCGGATCCCGAACCAGGCGACGCCGTAACTGCCGCCCATGCCGATGAGACTGAAGAGCAGGATGATGGCGATCTTCGGGAGCTCGAGGCCGGTGAGCAGGAAATAGATCACGATGACGGCGCCGATGAACCCGAACAGGACCAGCAGCAGCTTGCCCTGCTGCACCATATAGGCCTTGCAGGTCTCGTAGATGAGCTCCGAGATCTCCGCCATACTCTTGTGGACCGGAAGATTCTTCACGTGGGAATAGCTCATCAGGCCGAACAGGAGGCCCAGCACACAGACCACCAGGCCGGAGAGCAGGATCTCGTGACCGGTGAAGCCGAGGAAGTCTCCCTGATTCAGGTCGGGCAGCTGGAGGTTTACCTCGCCACCCGGCCGGTGCTCGGGCGCCTGGACCGCTTCCTGGGCGGCAAGGGCCGGAAGTGCCGCCGGCGCCAATGTCATCCCGAGCAACAGGACGAGCACCAGTTTGGTGGCGGGACGGAACACGTGTCGGGCGAACATCATGGTCGAGGATCTCCTGGGCTGCACTGGCATGGGTATGGGAAGTCGTGATGGATAGGGTTCAGTAGGCGCCGATCGGGCGGTGGGTCGGGTCGGCCAGGGTATGCACCATGGTAAGAAACCGCTTGGCCAGCTTGTCGGCCTCGCTCTCGCCCACCTGGTCGGTCTCGGCCGTCACGAGGGTATAGTGGCCACCTTCGGCCTGCACCGTGATTCCGATACGCCCGATGCTGCCGGCAAAGCCGGCCCGGCGCGGCGCGGCCTCGAGCGGGGCCAAGGTGGTCCCAAAGAAGCGTTGCGCGGCGGCCAGAACGGTATCGGGACCGACGCTGGTTCGATGGAAGTACTTCATGCCGTCTGGTAGTACTCGATACCGAGATGGGTGATCTGCTTCTCGCCCATCAGGTGCCGCAGGGTGTTCTTGAGCTTCATCTGCTGAATGAACAGATCGTGCTCCGGATAGAGCCCGGGAGCCACCTGGGGACTCTTGAAGTAGAAGGAGAGCCATTCCTGGATGCCGCTGAGCCCGGCACGCTGTGACAGATCAAAGAAGAGCGCCAGATCGAGCACCAGGGGGGCGGCCAGGATGGAATCGCGGCAGAGAAAATCGACCTTGATCTGCATCGGGTAACCGAGCCACCCGAAGATGTCGATGTTGTCCCAGCCTTCCTTGTTGTCACCCCGCGGCGGGTAGTAGTTGATCCGCACCTTGTGATACATCTTTCCGTACAGCTCGGGGTACACCTGGGGCTGGAGGATGTACTCCAGCACGCCCAGCTTCGACTCTTCCTTGGTCTTGAAGCTCTCCGGATCGTCCAGGACCTCTCCATCCCGATTCCCCAGGATGTTGGTGGAGTACCAGCCCGCGACGCCGAGCATGCGGGCCTTGAACATCGGGGCCAGGACGGTCTTGATCATCGTCTGGCCGGTCTTGAAGTCTTTCCCTCCGATCGCCACCCCCTTGCTCTTCGCCAGCTGCTCCATGGCGGGGAAGTCGCAGGTCAGGTTCGGCGCTCCGTTGGCAAAGGGGACACCCTCCATGATGGCCGCATAGGCATAGAGCATCGACGGCGCGACGGTGGGGTCGTCGGCGTCG
>DASVGF010000102.1:0-7491 GCA_036379675.1 Gemmatimonadales bacterium
AGCCTGGATCGGACGATGACCACCATGGCCGCTGCGGACCTGGCCCTCTGGCGGGCTGACACGCCCGGCTGCCGGCAGCTGGTGCACCTCAACAATGCCGGCGCCGCATTGGTCCCCCGTCCCGTCAGCGAGGCCATCACCGCCCATTTGGCATTGGAGCAAGCGATCGGCGGTTACGAGGCGGCCGATGCGCAGGAGGGTCCTATCCGCTCGGCCTACGCGGCCGTCGGCCGCTTGCTCGGAGCCCACGCCCGCAACATCGCCATCGTCCAGAATTCTACGGTGGCGTTCAACCAGGCAATCAGCGCCTTCGATCTCGGGCCCGGCGACAGCATTCTGACGAGCCTGGCGGACTACGCCTCCAACCAGATCACGTTTCTTTCCCTGGCCCGGCGGCGAGGCATCCAGGTCATCAGAGTACCGGATGCTCCGCAGGGCGGAATCGATCCGGAGGCAGTCCGGACCCTCATAGCCCGGAGGCGCCCCGCCCTGGTAGCGCTGACCTGGATCCCGACCAACTCCGGGCTGGTGCAGCCGGCCGAGGCCGTGGGAGAGATCTGCCGCGAAGCCGGAATTCCGTATCTGGTTGATGGCTGCCAGGCCGTGGGCCAGATGCCCATCGACGTGCGACGCCTCCACTGCGACTACCTCTCGGCAGCCACCCGGAAGTTTCTCCGTGGACCCAGAGGGCTGGGCTTTCTGTATATCTCCGACCGGGCGTTGCAGTCGGGCGCCCATCCACTCCTGGTGGACATGCACGGCGCCACCTGGACCGAGACCGACCGGTTCGAGCTGACGCCGGACGCGCGCCGCTTCGAAACCTGGGAATTCGCCCATGCCCTGGTTCTGGGTCTGGGCGCAGCCGCCGAGTACGCGCTCGAAGTGGGACTCGAGACAGCGCGGGACCGCGCCTGGGAGCTGGCGGCCCACGCCCGGCGCCGCCTCGCGGAACTGCCGAGTGTCAAAGTCCTGGACCGGGGACCCCAACTCTGCGCCATAGCCACCGCGTCGGTGGCCGGGTGGGACAGCGCCGATCTCAAGCTGCGGCTCCGCGCGAGAGGGATCAACACCAGCTCGCCGCACCGCGAGGATGCCGTCATCGACATGGACCGCAAGGGAACGACTTCGGCGCTCAGGTTCTCGCCCCACTACTACAACACGACCGAAGAGATCGATACCGCCGTGGAGGCCTTGCGGGAGATCGTGGTTAGTTGAGCGCCGGCTCCAACACCCGCCACACCGTCTCCGCCATCAGCCGCTGGCCCTCCGCCGTCGGGTGAATGCCGTCCGCCTGATTGAGCGACGGAACACCCCCTACCCCTTCCAGGAGAAAGGGCACCAGCTCGGCGTCATTGGCCCGCGCGAGCTCCGCGTACAGCGTCTCAAAGCGCCGACTGTAGGTGGGTCCGTAGTTGGGCGGAACCCGCATGCCCACCAGCACGATCTTCGGCGCCGGCCGCATCGCCCTGGCCCGATCGATCACCGCCTGGATATTGGCGCGCAGGGAGTCGGGTGGGAGGCCCCGCAGCCCGTCGTTGGCTCCGGTCTCCACCACCAGCACTGAGACCGGCTCACGCAGGAGCCAGTCGATTCGGCGGCGCGCCCCCGCGGAGGTCTCGCCGCTGACACCCGCGTTCACCACCCGGTAACCGAGCCCGGCCGAGTCGATTTTCTGTTGAATGAGGGCCGGGTAGGCCTGCTCCGGCTCGAGGCCGAGCCCGGCGGTGAGACTGGTTCCCAGGAACACAATGAGGGGGCGCTCCGATACCGGAGCCGGTGAATTCTGGTTTGTTTCTGGTTCTTTTCGAGACTGCTCACAGCCAAAGAGACCGGCAACCAGTCCGATTGCGGATACGTACCTTGGTATCATTCGAGATGCACACCGCCATGCTTCGCTGTCAATCGCTCGGCCGGACCTATCGCTCCGGCGGCAGAGACCTCACGGTCCTGAAGGATATCACCTTCAGTCTCGAGCCGGGTGGGTTCCTCGCCATCCTCGGCCCATCCGGAAGCGGAAAGACCACTTTGCTGGGGCTCTTGGCCGGCCTGGACCGGCCCAGCACCGGCTCGGTCCATCTCGACGGCCAGGACCTCGGGGCGCTGAACGAAGATCAGCGCGCCCGGGTGCGGGCGGAAAAGATCGGGTTCGTCTTTCAGGCCTTTCAGTTGATCCCCACACTCACGGCCCAGGAGAACGTCCGGGTCCCCCTGGAGCTGCGAGGCGAGCCCGGAGCCGCCGGCCGCGCCAGCGAGTTGCTGGATCGGGTGGGCCTCGCCGGACGGGAGCATCACTACCCCTCGCAACTGTCGGGTGGAGAGCAGCAGCGGGTGGCGCTGGCACGCGGCTTCAGCATCCGGCCCAAGGTCCTGTTCGCCGACGAGCCCACCGGCAACCTCGACGCGAAAACCGGGGCCACCATCATCGATCTGATGGTGAGCCTGAACCGTGACCTCGGGACCACCCTCGTGCTCGTTACCCACGATCTCGACCTCGCCGGCCGGGCCCATCGCACCCTGCGGCTGGCCGACGGCCAGGTCGTGTCCGACTCCGCCGCATGAAGGGTCCTGGTTTTGTCCTTCGGATGGCGGGCAGGGAGCTGCGGGCTGCGCCCCGGCGCCTGATGCTGCTCACCGCCACCGTCGCGATTGGGGTGGCCGCGCTCGTCGCCATCAACTCCTTCACCGACAACCTCCGGGATTCCGTCCGGCAGCAGGCTCGCGCCCTCCTCGGAGCCGACCTGGCACTGGTGAGCCGCCAGCCGTTCTCTCCCCGGGTGGAAGCGCTGCTCGATACCCTGAGCCGGCAATCCCGCAGCTCTCGAGTTACCAGCTTTGCCGGCATGGCGTATGTCCCCCGCACTTCGGGTACCCGGTTGGTGCAGGTGGCAGCAGTGGAGGGCGGGTTTCCCTTCTATGGAGAGATCCGGACCGATCCGCGCCAGGCCTGGAGCCAGCTCCAGTCGGGGCGGCACGTCATCGTGGATCCCTCGCTTCTGACCGCGCTCGATGCCCGCGTTGGCGACACGATTGCCTTGGGCGAGGGCCGTTTCGTCATCAGCGGGACAGTCCAGAGCGCACCGAGCGATGCCGGGACGCGCTTCGCGTTGGGCCCCCGGATTTACATACCTGCCAGCCGGCTGGACGAGACCCGGCTGCTCGGCGTCGGCTCCCGGGTGGAGTACGAGGCGTTCTTTCAGCTCCCCGGCAACCTGTCGGCACAGGCGCTGGCCGACCGCTACCGGCCACCACTTCGATCCGAGCGGGTGCGCATCCGCACCGTCGCGGACGACCAGCGCAACCTGAACGATGTCCTGACACGGCTGACCGGCTATCTCGGCCTGGTCGCTTTGATCGCGCTGCTCCTGGGTGGGATCGGGGTCGCGAGCGCGACGGTGGTGTTCGTTCGCCAGCGGGCGCAAAGTGTCGCGGTGCTGCGTTGCCTGGGTGCCACTGCAGGGGCGGTGCTCGCGATTTATATCATCGAGGCGGGAGCGATGGCGGTGGTCGGCAGCGCTGCCGGCGCGCTCGCCGGGGTGGGCTTGCAGCGGATGCTCCCGGGACTGCTGGCCGGCATGCTCCCGGTGGACGTGACGCCCACGATCTCCTGGAGCGCCGTCGGGCTCGGGTTAGGCATGGGAGTATGGGTCGCCGTGGTGTTCGCGCTGCTGCCGCTGCTCGCGGTACGCCGGATCTCTCCCCTCGCCGCTCTGCGCCGGCCCTATGACGCCGAGCGGCCCAGTCATGACCGGTGGTGGTTGGTTGGCGCCGCCGCGGTGGCCGCCAGCATGGTGGCGTTGGCGGCATACCAGGTCGGGAGCTGGCGTCAGGGCGCGATCTTCGCCGGTGGCGTCGCTGCGGCGCTTCTCATCCTCTGGCTTGCGTCCTGGCTTCTCACCCGCGCCATGCGGCGATGGCTGCCCTCAGGATGGCCCTACGTGTGGCGCCAGGGGTTGGCCAACCTGCACCGGCCCGCGAATCAGACGGTGACGCTGGTGCTGGCCATCGGATTCGGAGCCTTCCTGCTGGGCACGCTTTACCTGGTGCAGCACAACCTCCTGCAGCAGCTTCGCCTCACCGGAGGTCCGGCCCGGCCCAACCTGGTTCTTTTCGACATCCAGCCCGACCAGTTGCCCCTGGTGGAGCGTGAGCTCCAGACAGCCGGCCTGGTCATGAGCCAACCCACGCCGATCGTTCCGATGCGGATGCGCTCGGTCAAGGGCCGGCCGGTGACCGAGCTGCTCGCCAGCACCCCCGGACGCGACGAGACCAACCGCTCCAATGCCTGGATCTACCGGCGGGAGTACCGTTCGACCTACCGGGACTCGGTGGTTCCCTCGGAGCGAGTGGTGGCAGGACGTTGGACACCGGGGCGGGCGAGCCCCGCCCGGATTTCGATCGAGCAGGACCTGGCACGGGAGCTCGGCGTGACCGTGGGCGACGAGATCGTGTGGGACGTGCAGGGTGTTCCCGTGATCTCGCGAGTGGGGAGCCTGCGGGAGGTGAACTGGGCCCGCTTCGAGCCCAACTTCTTCGTGGTGTTCTCGTCCGGCGCCCTCGAAAGCGCTCCTCAGACATATGTGACGCTGACCAGAATCTCCGATCCCGCCGCACGAGGGGTATTCCAGCGCCGTCTGGCGGAGCGGTTCGGCAACGTCTCCACGCTCGACCTCTCATTGCTGCAGGAGGCCCTCGAGCGTCTGGTAGACCGGGTAGTTCTCGCCATTCGCTTCATGGCGCTCTTCAGCCTCGCAGTCGGCACCCTGGTCCTGATCGGCGCGCTGGCCACCAGCCGGTTCCAGCGGGTGCGAGAGGGGGCGCTCCTGCGCACACTGGGTGCCACGAGCGGGCAGGTGTACCGGGTGGTGGTGGCCGAGTATCTCTCACTCGGGGTGCTGGCCGCCACCGTGGCGCTGGTGCTGGCTGCCGCGGCAGGATGGGCCGTGGCGCGGTTCATGTTCGAGGGGCCTTTCACCCTGCCGCTGGCTCCTATGGCCGCTCTCACACTGGCCATTGTGGTGCTGACGGTGGCTGTCGGCCTGGCCAATAGCAGGGACGTGGTTCGCCGGGCCCCACTCGAGGTGCTTCGCGATGAGTGAGAGGTGAGAAGTTACCTCTTACCTCTCACCTCTTACCTCCCTACATTCCCGCGACCTTTCGCTCCAAAGGACTCTTCGCATGCTCGCGATAGATCTGACCGGAAAGCGCGCCCTGGTGGCCGGCGTCTCCGACGATGGCGGTTTCGGATTCGCCATCGCCAAGGCCCTGGCCGAAGCCGGCGCGAGCATCTGCCTGGGCAGCTGGCCGCCGGCGCTCGGCATTTTTACCAAGCTGCTGGAGCGCGGAAAAATGGACGAGTCAATGCGGCTGGCTGACGGCCGGAAGCTGGAGTTCGAGCGGATCTATCCGCTCGATGCGGCCTATGACACCCTGGTGGATGCTCCGGCCGAAGTGCGCGAGAACAAGCGGTACAAGGAGGTGGGGGACTTCAGCATTCAGGGCATGACGGAACGCATCACGAGCGACTTCGGCAGCGGCAGCCTCGATATCGTCATCCACAGCCTGGCCAACGCGCCCGAGGTGAAGTCGCCGCTGGTGGACACCTCCCGCCAGGGATACCTGTCCGCCATCAGCGTCAGCGCCTACAGCAACATCTCGCTGGTCCGGCACCTCTCTCCACTCATGCGCGAGGGAGGCTCGTTCCTCTCCCTCAGCTACATCGCCGGCGAGCGGGTGATCCCGGGATACGGCGGCGGGATGTCCTCGGCCAAGGCCGCGCTCGAGGCCGACACCCGAACCCTCGCGTTCGAGGCCGGCCGCCGATGGGGCGTCCGGGTCAACGCCATCTCGGCCGGACCCTGGGCGTCGCGGGCGGCCTCCGCGATCGGGTTCATCGACATGATGATCAAGTACACCGCCACCAATTCGCCCCTGCCCCGCCCGATCGACGCGGCAGATGTCGGCGGGACCGCTGCCTTCCTGAGCAGCCCGCTGGCCCGGTCCATCACCGGCAGCGTGGTCTATGTAGACAATGGGTACCATGCCATGGGCATGGCGGTGGACCCCCAGACCTAGCGCTCAGCGGCCGTGCGCCACAGCCTCGATGAGCTGGAACAGCACCGCCAGCTCGTAGGGTTTTTCGATGACGGGACGCGGGGTCCGGGCCAGAAAATCGCTGAGCAGCGGAGAGTCGAGGTCGCCGGTCATCAGAATGAGTCGCGCGAAGAGATCCGGGCGGCGCTCGGCGAGCCAGTCGTGCAGCTCATCGCCGGAGCAGTTGGGCATCCGCAGGTCCGACAACACCACCTGATAGCCGTCGATGGCGGCGCGCTGCAGCCGGGTCAGGGCCACCTGCCCATCCTCGGCCTCATCCACCTGCCAGCCGCGCCGCCGGAGATAGCGAACCAGGGCCGACCGTATCGTGTGCTCGTCGTCCACCACCAGGGCACGGTGCACGGAGGGCGCGACAACCTGAGCAGGTGTCTCCGAACCGGGACTGGTCACTGTTTGCGGGTGGAAGCCGGGGCTGGAGAAAACGGCCGGGGGAGCCGCCAGCTATCGACTCGGCTTCTTCGTATAATACTATCTGGATTTCGCCATTCGGTAAGACGCACAACCCGAGCGAGAGAGCGACCATGGCGGAGCTGGTGTCCGAATCCGAAGGACCGATCCACCGGCTCACCCTCAATGTTCCTGCCCGCCGCAACGCCCTGACCCCGGGGATCACCCGGGGACTGGCCCAGGAAATCGAGCAGGTCGAGGAAGCGGGCGAGGCCAGGGTCATTCTGCTTTCCGGGGCCGGGGGACATTTCTCTGCCGGCCTCGATCTTCACTGGCTTCGCTCGCTCGGCGAGAGTCCCCGCATTTCCGAGCTGCAACACGGCCTGGCCGACTTTCAGTCCGCCGTCCTGGCCATTGTCCGCTGTCCCATCCCCGTCATTGCCGTGGTACAGGGAACCGCCGCCGGCTTCGGGTTCGACCTGACGCTGGCCTGTGACATGCGGCTCGCGGGCTCGAGCGCGACCTTCACCTCCGCCTTTGCCCGCATCGGTCTCGTGCCGGACGGCGGTTCCACCTTTACGCTCCCCCGACTGGTGGGCGTGGGCCGGGCCATGCGGATCCTCATGAGCGGAGAGACCGTGGAGGCGCAGGCAGCACTTTCGATCGGGCTGGTCGAAGAAGTGATCGACGACTCGGAGCTGGAGTCGGGCGTGCGGCGGGTGGTGAATGGACTACTCGAGTCTTCGGGTACGAGCCTCCGCACCATCAAGCGGCTCTCCCGCGCCCCTGAGGTGGGCGCCCTGGAACAGGCCATGTCCAGCGAGGGCGCGGCCCAGCTCCAGGCGCTGCAGAGCGCCGAGTTCCACATGCGGCTCGAGGCGTTCGTGGCCCGCGTGGCTGGCCGCGGGTCCCGGGCGTGAGCGGCCCGATATCCGGCGTGTTCCGGCCGGACCTGCTCGCCGGACGAGTGGCGCTGGTTACCGGTGGCGGAAC
>DASVGF010000103.1:0-5667 GCA_036379675.1 Gemmatimonadales bacterium
CACACGTCTCTCCCGGGCCAGATTAAGGGCTAGCTACCCAATATAGAAGCCGCCCTGACGAGACACAAGTGATTGCGTACGCCGCTGTTGAGGAGAGAGGCTCAGCCCACCACTCGGAGCTCCACCAGGGTCCAGCCGCTCCGTTCCAGCCGGTAGCCTAGCAGGAGCACCTGCTGCCGGACGTCTTGCGTCCGGGTGACACGGTAGCGCCGCTGGATCTCGACGTACCCCCGCCCCGGCTCCACTTCCCGCGCGGCACGGATGATGGCCTCCACCTCTTGAGCCGGAGCAAGGAAGTCGGCCAGCAAAGCGGCGGCCTGGGCCGGCCCCAGGGCCACGGAGGGGTCGGCGCCGGGGAGTTGTACGACCAGTTCTGGGCTGTTGGCGACCAGTGCCGCTGCATTGTGGGTGGACCACGCCCGGCGAGCCCGCTCGGCGGCTTCCTGCAGGCCGCTATCCTGGGCCGCCGCAGCTGCCGGCAACGCCATAAGTGCCAAGGTGATGATCAGCCGGTTCACTGGGTCTCCCTCATGAGCTCCTCGAATGTGGCCGCCGGGTCCTCCGCCTGGAGCACTGGCCGCCCGACCACCAGGTGAGTGGCCCCATTGGCCACGGCATCCCTGGCGCTAGCTACCCGAACCTGATCACTCGCCGGGTCGCTCCTGCGCCGGATGCCCGGGACAACGATCTGAAACGCCGGCCCCAGCCGTCTACGCAAGAGCGATACCTCCTGCGGCGAGCACACCACCCCCTGGAGCCCGGCTTCCGCCGCAACCAGCGCCTGGCGCTCGACTTCCTGTGCCAGATCCACGTCGTTGCGGCCAACCGCCCGGCCATATCCGGCCGGCTCATGTGAGGTGAGGACCGTGACGGCTACCAGCGCCAGGTCCCCGCCGGCGGCCACTGCCGCCGCTTCCAGCATGGCGCGCCCCCCGAGGGCGTGCAGGGTGGCCATGGAGACGCCAAGCTCCCGGGCGGCCGTAACCGCACCCGCGACCGTATTGGGGATGTCATGCCACTTGAGATCGAGGAACACGTCCAGGCCCCGGTCTTTCAATGTCCGCACCAGATCGGGCCCTTCGCGGGTCATGAGAATGGAGCCGACCTTGACCCACTGGAGGGCCGGAAGCCGGTCGAGCAGGCGCAAGGCATCCGCGGCCCGGGGTACGTCCAGCGCCAGGATCAGCTCAGCCATGGCCGCGCTCCAGGTCGCCCACGATCCGCTCCGGCAGCCGGGGGTCGGCCAGCGCGCCGGTGCCCAGGCCAACCAGCGAGGCGCCGACCTTCAGGTATTGACGGACGTCGGCCGCCGAGCGAACGCCGCCGACGCCGATGACCGGCATCCCGGTGCGCTCGAGTATGCGCGCCACTGCGAGAACCCCGAGCGGAAGAAGCGCCGGTCCACTCACCCCGCCGTTGCCGTTTCCCAGCCGGGGTCCGGCGTTGGCTTCGAAGAGGAGCCCCGGCAAAGTGTTCACCGCGCTGATCGCATCGGCACCAGCATCCCGTGCCACCAGCGCCATGCCGGCGATATCCGGCAGGATGGGCGAGAGCTTGGCAATGAGGGGCACTCGGGTACGACGGCGACAGTGCGCCACGATCCGGCGTACGCACTCCGCATCGGCCCCGAACTCGATTCCACCGGCGTTGGTGTTGGGACAGGAGAGGTTCAGCTCAAAGGCCGCGATAACCGGGCTTCCGTCGAGCCGGCCGACAACTTCGGCGTACTCCTCCACCGTGAAGCCGACCACGTTGACGATGACATGGGCCCGGCTCTTTCGCGCGGCGAGCCAGGGAAGATAGAAGTCGCGCACCCGGGCCACCCCCGGATTGGCCAGGCCCACGGAGTTGAGCATGCCGCCGGGAAATTCGGCCACCCTCGGAGGGGCGTTGCCGGTACGGGGCTCGAGCGACACCGCCTTGGTGACGAGACCGCCCAGGCGGTCGAGATCCATGACGCCCTCGAGCTCCTGGCCGAAGCCGGCGGTGCCGGCCGCAAGAACGATGGGATTCTGAAAGCGTCTGCCGAACAACTCGCGGGAGAGATCCTGAGTAGGCACTAACGCAGTTCGTCGACGCGGGTCGTCGCCGCCGGCTGAGGCCGCCGGCCAGGCTCGTCGTCGTCGTCGCGACCGGGGACGGACGGTCGCCGGTCATTCGGGGCGCGTTGCACGGGTGGGGCCAGCCTGGCCGCGAACGCGCCCAATGAGTCCTCCAGCCGCCGGTACTCCGCGGTAGCCTCACCCCTCACCAGGCTCAAGTACGGGCTGTCAAAGTACCGCTGCTCCAGCAGGACCACGGCCGAGTCGGTCCAGGCCGAGTCGAGCTGCTGGGCGGCGAGAATCGCCTTGGGCGCATAAGGGGAGTAGGGCCAGTCCCGGGGAATGCGCCGGAACAGAGCGTGAGCCAGGCGCAGCGCCCCCAGCGTGTCTCGCGCTACTTCGGCTCCGAGAAAGATGCGAAGGTCTCCCTGCACGGCGCCGGGTGGCATGCGTGACGCCGCCAGCACACCAGCAACGCTGGAGCCCACCTGCGTGAGGGTCGCCGAGCTGGCTCGGTGCTCGGTGGCCAGACGCTTGAGGCGTTCGATGAACGGCGGAAGCTCCTCCGGGGCCCCCACCCGGCTCAGGTCCAGCCGCAGCAGCTGGAGACTTGCAGTCCCGGCGATCTCTCCCTCACCACCCGCCTTTACCGCTTCACGGAATCGCGCTCTGGCTTTGGCCGTGTCGTGCGCCAGCAGTCTGAGACCGTCTTCCAGCAACCAGCGGGCGCGCATGTTTGCCGGCTGCTTGGGCAGCGCGCGCATGCGGTCCACCAGATCCGACGCGTGGGCCGGGTCCTGCCGGCCGAGGGTTGCAAGGAGAGAGTCCCACGGGGTGGCCGTATCGCCTCTGGCAACCAGTGAATCGGCCAGCGACAGAGCTTCGACGGCTCGCCCGCTCCCCGCCAGAGCCAACAGCCGCTCCGGAGCTGCGCGAGGATGGCGGAGCCCCTTCAGCGAACCCAAGGCGTCTTCATACCGGCCCATCTGCCGGGCGACGCGCGCGTGCTGGTAGCGCGCTTCCTCCCGCCGGTCTGCGCTCCTGCTATCGAGCAGCTGGACAAAGGCGGCATCGGCGGCGGCGAGGTTGCCGAGGGTCACCTGGCATCGTCCGGTGGCCAGGAGGGCTTCCTCACCCAGGTCGGAGTTGCTCCGGAGCAGCGAGGCTCGTCCCAGCGGGCCCAGGCCCTGCTCACATTGGCCCAGCCGGGCCAGGGCAAGCCCCCGCAACACCGCCGCTTCCTCGGCGTACTTGCTCCGCGGGTGCCGCACCACCACCGACTCGGCCTTGGTCGCTACCTGCCCCCACAGATTGTTGGCTTCGAACGTCCGCCCATCGCGCTCGGCCTTGCGTGCCGACTTGGCGAGACGGTTGGCGTTGTACATGCCGTTGTAATACACGCAGCCGCTCAGCCCGCCGGTGGCGAGCAGCCCCCCCAGCAGGGGGGCCAGTGCCATCCAGCGCGCCCGGCTCATCGTGCGGCTCCCGAGTCGCGGGCGGTGCCGGTCTTTCGCTCGTAGTCCAGGAGGTATTCTACAATGGCGTCGGCGAGAGAGGCCGCCATGGCTTTCTGTCTGGAGCGGGTGGTCAGCAGCTGCCCGTCCTGCGGGTTGGTGCTGTAACCCAGCTCCACTAGAATGGCGGGTCGCCGGGCCGTGGTGAGTACCATGAAGCCCGCCTGTTTGACGCCGCGATCCTCACCGGTGTGCACATTCCTGAGGTAACGCTGGACCAGCTCCGCCGCTCGCGCGGACTCGCGGAGGTGCTCGTTGAGCTGCAGGTCCTTCAGGATGAAGTCGAGCCCCACCGCCTGCTCCGCCGGATTGGTCCCACCCTCGAACCGGACGGCCTCGTTTTCCATTTGCGCCACCCGGGCCGCGTCCTCAGTCTTGGCCTCGGCCAGGAAGTAGGTCTCGTAGCCCCGGATGTCGGTGTACCCCCGGCGCCGGGCGAGGGAGTTCACGTGCAAGCTCACGAACAGATCGCAGGCTTCGGTGCAGTAGCCACCCCGGTCACCGAGGGCGATCAGCGTGTCCGACGTGCGGGTCATCTGTACGCCCACCCCCCGGCGACGAAGCTCATCCCGGAGCAGCAGACCCACCTCGAGGGTGACGTCTTTCTCGCGCGTGCCGCGGGGGAAGAAGACGCCGGGATTACCGGGATCCACCCCGCCATGGCCCGGATCGATGGTAACGATGTGGCCCGGCCTGAGACCGTTGGCCAGACGAGCCGGCTCCTTCGAGGGCGCCACGACGGACGCAGGAGCGGCGTCCGGAACGCGGGCCACGCGGCGGCCACCCGAGTCAATGAGCCGGGCGCGGCGCTGGTCGTAGCGGTACCGCTCGCTGAAATAGGTGGGCAGGATTTCCGCGACGAACTGCAACGGCAGAAACAAGGTGTCACGGGCAACGAATGCCGCCGAGGCCAGCGGCTGCAGCTGATTGTCGAACAGGTACAGCGGCGCACCGACAAGGAAACGAAAGGCCTGGCGCGCCACGCTCACCTCGGCCCATCCATCGGCCACCCGGGCTGAGCCGTCTAGGGCCGACATCAAGGTGGGAGCGGCCACCATCGGAGCCCCGGTGGCGTCGATCCGAACCGGCACCCGGGCCTCGCCGTTGACGCCGGTGACGGTCACCACTCCGGGCGCCGAATCCAGCGCAAAGCCGGCCAGGGTGAGGAGGAGAGCCAGCGCCCCGATCACCGCCGGCCCCTGACGGACACCGCGCGGGCCACCTCGCGCTCCTGAATCCTGCGCTTGATCGCCTCGCGCTTATCGTGTTGTTTCTTGCCCTTGCCCAGCGCTAACGCCACCTTGGCGCGGCCATTCTTGAAGTACAGCTCGAGTGGAATGAGGGTCAGGCCCTGCTGTTCCACCGCACCCACCAACTTTTCGATTTCCCTGCGGTGCAGCAGGAGCTTGCGGGCCCGAACCGGATCGTGGTTGTAGCGGTTGCCCTGCTCGTACGGAGTGATGTTCATCCCTTCGAGGAAGACTTCCCCATTCTTGAGGCGCGCGTACGCTTCCTTGATGGACGCCTTGCCGTTCCGGAGCGACTTGACCTCGGTTCCGGTCAACACGATGCCCGTTTCCCAGGTATCCAGGATGTGGTAGTCGTGGGTCGCCTTGGGATTGCGGGCGACGGACTGCTTCCGCTCAGCGGCGGGGGGAGTCTGGCGGCTCATTCGGGGTCTGGTAAGCAAGGATAAGGCCATCACTTGCAGCAGGTCAACGGTTTGGGTTGACCCGGTCCAGCCAGCCCGCTACTTTTGCGCCCTTCGCCGAAGTGGTGGAACTGGTAGACGCGCTGCGTTCAGGGCGCAGTGGGCGCAAGCCCGTGCGGGTTCGAGTCCCGCCTTCGGCATGGTGGCGGGCGGTAGGAGAAGAAGCGGAAAAGACAGCGGCGGAAAAGGCGGAACGCATCTCGATCATCCGCCCTTCCCGCCTCTTTTTCTTCCGCCTCTTTTTTCTGCCCTAATACCGCGCCATCCCTGGCTCCACCCGCTCGGCCCAAGCGTCGATACCGCCCGCCAGACTGCGGACCTTTCCATACCCGGCGCCCCGGAGAATTTCCAGCGCCTTCATCGAGCGCGCGCCGTGATGGCAATGGGTGACGATCTCGGT
>DASVGF010000104.1:0-4259 GCA_036379675.1 Gemmatimonadales bacterium
CGGGGGGAGAACGCCGCCGCCAGCCGTTCCAGATCAAGGAGGCGTCCTGGCTCCAGCGGGACATACACCGGCCGGGCATCGGCCAGGATGGTGTCGGGCCCGTAGTTCTCGTAAAAGGGCTCGAAGACGATCACCTCGTCACCGGCGTTCACGACTGCCAGCAAGGTGGCAATCATCGCTTCGGTGGCGCCGCAGGTGACCGTGATCTCCCGCTCCGGGTCGGCATCCAGCCCATACCACGCGTGGTACTTCCTCGCCAGCGCCTCCCTGAGGCGTTGCGCACCCCAGGTAATGGCGTACTGGTTGATGTCGTCGTGGATGGCTTTCACCGCCGCCTCCTTCAGCAGCTCAGGCGCGGGAAAGTTGGGAAACCCCTGGGCCAGATTGATCGACCGGTATTCCCGGGCCAGCCGGGTCATCCCCCGGATGACCGACTCGCGGAAACCATGAGTGCGGCGGGCGGTGTTCACGGTGGCTCCGGTACAAACAAGGGTGATGGGGACCGTTGAAGACTACACGCAATCTGCGGAGTCCGAAACGATGGCCCGATCGTTGCCTTAGAATCCGGGCATGACCACGCCCGCCGGTTCCGGCCTCCCGATCACCGATCTGCACAGCCATCTGGTTCCCGGTGTGGACGATGGCACAGCCACCATAGCCGAATCCCTGCAAGCCCTCGCCACCCTCTTCCGGGAAGGTGTACGGACGGTGGTCACCACTCCCCATCTCCTTCTGCCGAGGCTGGACAACGCCGGGCTCGACCGGGAGCTGGACCTGCACCGCCGAGCCTTCGAGGAGCTGGTGGCCGTGCTCGGAGGCCGGGACGATCTCCCCTCGCTGGCGCTGGGGCAGGAGATCTGGGCGCCCGACGCCGCGACTATACGCCGGGTGGTGCGCCGGCCGGATATCGGCCTCTCCAGCCGGTTCCTCCTCGTGGAGTTTGGTTTCGAGCTTCAGGGAAACCACAACGACGTGGTGCGCGAGGTGGTGGACGCCGGCCGGCAGATCGTCATTGCCCACCCCGAGCGGTATTACTACCTGCCGGGTCATGAGCCGGTCGAGGTGATGCGTACCTGGCAGGAATTGGGGGCGCTGCTGCAGGTCAACGTCGGCAGCCTGACGGGTCACTACAATGGGTCTACGCCTGGGTCGGAGGCGCTCGCCTGGCGGATGGTGGAGCTGGGGCTGGTGGACCTGCTCTCGACCGACCATCACGGCCCTCGCCGCCAGGGAGTCTCACCCCGGGCGGCCTACGAAGCGCTGATCGCCCGTGGCGAGCGTGTGCTGGCCGAACGGGCGATGGCGGAGGTTCCTGGGATGATCGCGCGCAATGAGGCGGTTGGGTCACGTCTCCCGCGGTAACCAGCTGGTCCCGATCGCCCGCAAGAGCAGTCCCGCCGGCCCGGATGAGGTGGACCCACCGGCCGCAATGGCCTCATTGATCCGCTCCTTGACTCTCCGGCGAAGCATCCCGTACGCCTGCCCCACCCCGGGATCCTCGAACGCTATTGCCGAGCCCCTCAGTTTATAGGCTCCAGCCTGGGAGCCCAGCACCGCGAGAATGCTGTCGACATCCGCGATCAGATTGCTGCCCGCGAGCTCGAGGGCGGCGGGCTCCACCCGGGGCGAGCGGGAGTACCAGCGCCGCACATCTTTGGGCGTCCAGTGGTGCGTTCGGGCCATGAGTGTCACCGAGTCCTCGAACGCTGCATCCAGGGCGGCCTGCTCCTGCCGGAACACCCGAATGATGTTGGCGGCTCCCGCCAGGCTCAGCCTGGTGTCGCTCACGCCGCCGCCGGGGCTCAGCCTCGACGCGGCGAACAGCCGATTGAGCCGGGCCACCCGCATGCCCGCCTCGAGCCGGGCCAGGACCGAGTCACTCGCGATCTCGTAGCGTGCCAGCAGCCCTTGGACTGAAGTGGTCTTGAGCTCGGCGGAGCGGTCGCTCGGCGCCAACTGCGCCCGCAGTAACTTTCGCCTCAGCCTGGGAGCGCGGGGCAGGACCGGGGCGACGGCAGTCTCGCGGCCGGTGACGCTCGCCAGCGAGATGAGCTCGGCCCCTTCGTCGCCCATCAGCTCCTCGCTTGCGTCCCGCTCGATTCTTCCGCTCTTCTCAATCCAGGCCACCGACGGCGTGGTCTTCCCGGCCCAGGGCGGACGCGGACCTGAGAATGCGAGCTGAATCCCGAGAACCAGCAGGATGCTGGTGAACCCGAGCCCGAGCGGGCTCTTCCAGGGCAGCGGCTCGCTCTTCGCGGCGGCATCCTCGATGGCCCCGGCCTCCGGTCCCTGGCCCGTCAGGCTGGGTAGGATGTTCCAGCCCTTCCGAGCCGGGCGGGCGGCCTCTTCCTGCTGGTCGGCAACGATCGCCTTGTACTGGGGGTGCAGCGTGATCGAGATCCACTTGGCGGTGGCCCGGTGGTAAATCCGGGAGCGTGCGTCCACATCTCCATCACGAATGGCCAGCGCGAGGTCGTCCCCCGTGCGATAGAGCTCTTCCTTGCCTGGTCTCAGCTCGACGAGATACATCGCTCACTCGAAGATCGGTGGACAGCGGGGGTGTCTCAAACTTGAAGTGCCAGATCCGTGCGCATTTTGGCCAGGAAGGACCCCCGGCCTTGCCGCGCCGCCCGCACTGTCGGCTAAGTGCAGCACTGTTCATGGCTTGGGAGCGGTCACGCGATCGCCGTGGCCGGCTGCCGCTCTCCTTCAAGCAACCGGGGACCGGACCGAGGCCACCCCTCCCCGGTGCGTTTTTCGACCGCCGCTGGTGGAATGCAAGATGTTTCCTTCCCCGGCCCGATTGATTAGTGTGCGGAACGTCCCGGTTCGGACCAGCCGGTCCGATGAGCGTGGGCTGATGGCAGGTACTCGCCGCTGGCGGCGGCGATTGGGGGATCCATGATCACACAAGGCCGAAGAACCAACGATCCGAGCGACCCGTGGTCAGCCGAGCGCGGCAGGGGGGGACCCGGTGCGGGGTCCCTGCTTCTGGCGACGCTGCTTGGCATCGGGGTCGGTTTGCTTGCAGCACCTCAGCCCGGCTCCAAGACCCGCAAGCAGCTGCTCAAGCGCTTCGCCGCTCTGGGCGACGACTTGGGCGAGGGTCTGGAGGACGTGCACGAGCTGAGCGCCAAGGCACGCAAGCGGGCCAAGCAGCGGCTGGCCAAGCTGCGGGACGAAGCCGGCGACGAGTGGGAGGAAGTCGAAGACCGCTGGCAAAAGACCAAGAGCCGCTTGCGCGACATCGATGTCGGCGAGGAAGAAGACTCCAGCGCGTTTGGAAAGGTGCTGGCCATGCTCGCCGGCCTCGCCGCGACCTATTTCCTCACCAGCGAACGGACAGCCACTGCGCGCACCCGAGTTCAGGATGTTGCGGCGGACGTGGGCCGCAAGGCCACGGACCAGTGGGACCGTTTTCAGCGCGGTGGCATTCGGCGCGACCGGGGCGATACGGGTGAGAGCCGCTCCGAGACGCGTACCGGTTCGGCGCCGTCCGATGAGGCTCCCCAGGCGAGCTGAGCCAATCGCACCTGATGAACCCACGGCCCCGCCACTGCGGGGCCGTGTTTTCTTGTCTGCTGTGGATGTCTAGAGAGCGGGAATCGGGCTCGTCGAGGATGCGGCGGCCCTGAGCCGCTGGCGTGGTAGATAGTCCAGAAGCTGTTGTCTCACCTGTTCGGCCTCGCGGAGCACCTTGCTGGGATACCGGCGGCAGCTTGGCGTGGCGCGGCTCCGGATGCAGCCGTTATAGCGGAGCAGCGCCGAGCGCACATCACGCGTCCGCTTGAGGTATCCGGCAAAGACCCGAGCGCCGTGGCAGACGTTGGCTTCCACCTGCCGCAGATCGTCCGAGTCGCAGTCGAAGACCCCGGCATGAAACCGCATCACCTGCATCAAGCCGATCGCCCCCTTATTGCTGACCGTTTCCGGCTCGAGCCTGGCATTCTCGGTGATCAGCACGCCTGCGAGCAGGCTCGGCGGGATTTGAAGCTGCCGCGATTCCTTGATGACGGCTCGCGCCACTCGGTTGGCAATCTCCGGGTCGGTCCGCCGGCTGAAGATCTGCGCCAGTGGGAGGTGGTCGTAGCGCGCTACCACCTCACGCTCCAGCGTCGCGCTGTCCACGCGCGCCACCGGCGCGATTGCCGCTCCCTCCGATACGAGGATCGGAAGTGAGGCATCGAACTGGGCCGTGGGCGTCAGCAGCAATGCCGCCACGAAGCCTGACGCCGCCAGAAATGTCAGAAACGGGCGGC
>DASVGF010000105.1:0-2007 GCA_036379675.1 Gemmatimonadales bacterium
GGTGTTGCCGTGGAAGAGGGGTGCGTAGACGATGTACGAGTGACCCACCGCCCAGCCCAGGTCGGAGGCCGCCCAGTAGACCTCGCCCGGCTCGACGCCGTAGAGGTTGCGCATGCTCCAGGTGAGGGCGACGAGATGGCCGCCGTTGTCCCGAACGATGCCTTTCGGATGCCCCGTGGTGCCTGAGGTGTAGAGGATATAAAGCGGATCGGTGGCGAGGACCGGGACGCAGTCGGCAGGAGTGGCCGACGCCACCAGCTCGGCCCAGTCGTGATCGCGGCCGGGCACGAGCGACGCCTTCGTATGGGGGCGCTGGAGCACGATGCAGGACTCCGGCTTCGAGTCGGCAAGCTCGATGGCACGGTCGAGGAGCGGCTTGTAGGGCACTACCCGGTCGATCTCGATGCCGCAGGAGGCGGTGAGGATCACCCTGGGGCGCGCATCCGTGATCCGGCTGGCCAGCTCGGCCGAGGCGAACCCGCCGAACACAACCGAGTGGATGGCGCCGATCCGCGCACAGGCCAGCATGCCGATGACGGTCTCGGGCACCATCGGCATGTAGATCACGACCCGGTCGCCCCGGGTCACGCCCCGGCCAGCCAGCACGCCCGCGAAGCGGGCCACTTCGTCCCGCAGCTCTCGATAGGTAAGGGCGCGCACAGTCCCGGTCACCGGGCTATCGTAGATCAGTGCGACCTGATCGGCGCGGCCGTTCTCGACATGGCGGTCGAGCGCGTTGTAGCAGCTGTTGACTTCGGCGCCGGGGAACCAGCGGTAGAGCGGTGCACGCGAGCTGTCCAGCACCGCGTCCCACCGGCGGTGCCAGTGGACCGCCTCCGCCGCTTCGGCCCAGAAGGCCTCGGGGTCGGCTCTCCAGCGGGTGTAGACCTCATGGTATGCGGGAGGCATTTCTCTAAGGTACGTCGGTAGCCCGAGCGGTGCAGGTGGCTGCATCTCGAAAGGCACACGGCTTGCCGCCCAAGCCGGGGTGCCGGTGTCCAACCGGTATCCTCACCTCGCGCATGGAGGCCGTATGTGCCAACGTCTTCGGAGTTTGGTGGCCCTCGCCGGTGTCGCCGTCTTGCTCTGCGGCAGTTCGACCACCCTCGCGGCGCAAGGCCCTGGCAAGCGATACGCGGTGACCCGTGATAAGGCGGTCACCGTGACCCGGGAAGTCCTGGTGCGCCAGGGCTATGAAGTCGTGCGCATCGAGACCGACGGGCCCAGCCAGGTCGTTTACTATCGTGCCGGAAACAAGGGGAAGGGCAAGGGCAAAGGTAAGGTCGAGAAGATGGTGATCCGCCGCGAAGCGGAACGGGTGATCTTCGTGGATACGCCTTCCGCCATTCTGGTGGACATCGACTTTCGGCTGCGCCTCTAACGCAGGCTCATGAGCCGAATCCCCGCGGCGTCCGGCGCGCTCATCCTCACCCAGGCGGCCCACTCGGTGGAGGAGTACGTCGGACGACTGTGGGAGTCCTTCCCGCCCGCTCGCCTGGTGAGCGCTGCCATCTCCGACAACCTCGAGACCGGCTTTCTGATCGCCAACGTCGCGCTCGTGAGCTTCGGCCTGTGGTGCTGGCTGGGGCCCATCCGTCGCGGCTGGCCGAGTGCGCGGCCGCTGGCCTGGGCCTGGGTGACGCTCGAAGCCGTCAACGGCACCGGTCACTGCCTCTGGGCGATTCGCCAGGGGAGCTACACGCCGGGAGTCGCGACGGCGCCGCTGCTGCTGGCTCTCGCCATCTACCTCGCCATTCTGCTGCGCCGAACCTCCGCGCTGCGATAGGCCAAGCCATCGGTTTACGTTGGTAGAGACAGCCTTCCCTCGGGGGTGCGGATGCTGGGCCGGCTTGCTCCTGTCTTCGTGCTTCTCGTGTCTCTGACTCTTCGGCCGTCGCAGGCCCAGAGCACCGGCTCGAGCCCCCGCGAATCACCCGACGCTCGGGTCGCGGCGCTCGATGTGGCGCTCTACAACGCCCAGGCCCACGTTCAGGAGGCAACGGACGC
>DASVGF010000106.1:0-3647 GCA_036379675.1 Gemmatimonadales bacterium
ACCGGCTTTCCATCCTGGGGGCGCTGGGCCGTACCGATAACCCGGACCAGCGCAGGTGGCTCTTCCTGGCGCTGGACCCGGTCTGGCGCAGCATCAACCGGGACAATGGGCCCGCCAGCCCCTACCGCCGGCTGATATCCGCTGAGGTAAAGGCACGAGGAAATGCCGAGGCGCCGGCAGCGGAACAGGCACGCCTGTCGGGCCTGCCGCCCGATTCCCTGGAGAGCTGGCTTCTCGCCATCCTCGGCACCTGGCGCGACGTGCGGCCAGGCACGCCGATCGAGCCGTGGGATTGGTATTACCAGATCGCAGCGGCGAGCCGGGCACTGAGCCCCCGGATCTCGCTGGAGCGGCTTGGAGCGCTCAACCGTAAGGTCTATCGCTCGCTCGGCGCGGACGTCGAGGCGATGAACGTCCGCTACGATCTCGAGCCGAGAGAGGGGAAGACCCCGGTGGCGTACTGCACCTTCGGCCGGCGGCCCCGCTTCATCAATGGCCGCTGGGCGCCGGGCGAGCCGTGGGTCTTTGCCACGTACCGTACCGGTGGGCTCGACAACCTCAACGAGCTGCTGCACGAGACCGGGCATGCGATTCACATCGCGGCTATTCGCACCCGGCCGGCGTTTGCCGACTGGCCCGACAGCGATCCCTTCACCGAAGCTGTAGCGGAGTTCGTGGCGCTGGACGTGTACGACCCGGAGTGGCAGCAGCGCTGGCTGGGGGACTCGGTGCCGCTGGCGGACGGACTGGCGGGGCGCTACGGCGGCATCGTGCTCGACGTGGCGTGGGCGCTCTTCGAGCTGCGGATGTGGCGCGATCCGGGGGCCGACCCGAACCAGGTCTGGACCGCCATCACCCGCGAGTATCTCCGCATCCGGCCCCACCCCGAGCTTTCCTGGTGGGCCATGCGGGGGCAGCTGGTGGATGCGCCGGGCTACATGATGAACTACGCGGTGGGCGCCATCCTCATCGCCGACCTGCGGGCGCGCGCAAAGGCGCTGGGCCGGAGTCCCACCAATGGCAACGCGGACTGGTACGGCTGGGTGGCGCCGCGCCTTTACCGCTTCGGGATGGAGCGGCCCTCTCGCCAGGTGATCGAGGAATTTCTGGGCCGCCCGGTGTCACCCGCCGCTTTGCTGGCCGACCTCCGGCGCATCAGCCCTTAGCCGAGAAGTCGATCTTGTAGATCTGGCCGTTGCCGCATCCCAGCCAGCCCGCCTTCCAGCTCGAGAACGCCACCGCCCAACAGTTGGTGATGCCCGGGAGCAGGGTCCAGGTGTCGCCTTCATCGGAGGACCAGGCGGCGCCGCTGGGGCCGGTTGCCACCACGCCCAGCCGCTGATGTCCCGGCACGTAACTGAGGCCATAGACCGCGCCGGGGAACGGAGTCGGCGTGGCCAGGGTCCAGCTGCGGCCCCCGTCGTCCGACCGCGCCACGTTCAGCTGCGGCTCGGTGCTCGCCAGGATGTCCCCGCCGCCGAGTATGCCGTGGAAGCGGTCGCGGAAATCCACGCTGACCACGCCGGAGACCGGAGTACCCTGCGGCTGGATCGGTACGCCGCTGGAGGCCCAGGAGTTGCCACCGTCGGTGGTAGACAGCACCCGGGCGATGGGAGCGCCGCCGGTTCCAATCCAGCCATACCTTCCGGCCAGGGTCTTGATGCAGGTACCGCTGGCCGCAAACCCGGCCTCGCCCGGCTGGGCCGCGGGTAGATTGGGGCCGATGTTCACCCAGGTCTCGCCGTCTCTGGTTCTGATCACCGGGAACTGGTCGTCATACGCGTCGGCGAAGGTCATTCCCCGGTTGGGGGTCCAGAAGTCGAAGCAATCATAGAACGCCCGCGGATCGGTGGCCTGGAACTGAAGGGTCCACGTGTCGCCGCCGTCCACGGTCTTGTAGATCCGGTTATCGGTGCCGGTTCCCGCGGAGAGGAGGTAGGCCTCTTTCTCGCTTACTCCTTCCACGTCGCGGAACTCGAGCGTTTCCCCCCCGGGCATCACTCGCGTTACCCAGGTCCTGCCGCCGTCCGTGGTCCGGGAAAACGTCCCGCCGCGGGCACTGGCCCAGACCACCCGGTCATTGACCGGACTGATCGCAAAGAATCGCTGCGTAGTCCCGGTCGTCTGCGGCGTGACAGTCGGCGAAGTGGGGGTTTGCTTGGATTCGGCTGCAATCCCGGTAGCCGTGGTGAGGCCGTCGGAACAGGCGTACACGGCGGCGGCCGCCAGGGCGGTCGCCAGGATCGGAAGAGTCAGGGGGCGACGCACGTAGATCTCCAGAAGGGGTGACCGGGAGAGAGTATCCCTGCCGGGAACAGGCCGCAAGAAGCGCCACGGATTGCAGTTGGTCACCCCGCGGCGCCCTGGAAGGAAGGCCCCGCAACTCGCAGAGGATTACGGGGCCGCAGTCCTGACCGGGGCGGCCGGCGGGGCCAGGCCGCAGGCTTCCGCCACGATTCGCGCGGCCGTCTCCACCTCGGCCTGGTCGTGATTCCAAAGCTCCGACAGCCGGATCAGGTCACCGTTCCGCAGGAGGACGGCGGGGCGCCATATGCGCCCACCGTCATCGTCGGTGCCCTGCTCCACCTCGACGCTGGCCAGGTTGGCGAAGGAGAACTGTCGCACCCGGCGGCCCCAGAGTCCGAACCGGATGATCCGAAGGTGACGGCGGTTGAGATCGACGCGCACCTGCGTGGCTGGACTTCGGCCGAGCCACCATAGGGCCCCGGCGCTCACGCCGAGCCCCAGCCCAATACTGGCCAGGCGCTCCCACGGCTCGAGGCTGCCGGCGTTTGTGGCCAGGCCCAGCGGCATCGCGATGGCCAGCAGACCGCCGGCCAGCAAGAACAACCCCAGGACCCAGAACGGAGCGGGCCGGTCCCGAATGGTGATCGCGAGGCCTTCGCGCTTGATCCGCACTGGTTTCTCCCGGGATCGGCGCTCGCGCCTACGTCGCGACCGCGCCATGTCGTTAAGAACTGAAGCGCTCGTCAGCCGCGGCCGCTACCTGGACGGCGCCGGCGGTGCTGGGTTGATCTGGACACAGTGCTCACTCACGAGCTGCCACTTCCCATTCGAGCTCAAGCCTGATGGAGCCTCGTCACGCGTCACCAGCCAGGTCTGGCCGCAACGCTGGTCGTCCTTGAAGGCCTGGCCCCGATAGGTTCCGTGACCTCGCCACCGGCTGCTCACGACATACACCGGCCCACTGTGCGATACCACGACCTCGGACCGCTTGGCTTCCTCGAGCCGATAGGCGGGATCGCTCAGCATCGCCAAAGTTTCGGCCCGGGAGCTTACCGCGCCGCGCGAGTCGAAGTACTGATACCGCGGCGCGAGGAGGCGGCCCACGGCGGCCGTGTCCCGCTCGCTCCAGGCCTTGTCATAATGGTCCACGACCGGCTTGACGTTCGGGGCATACCCCGGCTGGATGCGGGCTGCCTCGGCCACCGAGAGGCCGGCGCTGTCGAGCCAGGCGCGCAAATCCGGATCATCGGCCAGCTCTGCAATGAATGCGTTGTTGCGCGTCAAAGCCACGCGATCCACCAGATCGGCTCGCCCCGACCGGTCGATCAGATACGCCATCGCACAGGGGACGCCGTCGCTGTCGCGAAAGAACGGCATCGCCCGGTCCGGGAACCGGTCGT
>DASVGF010000107.1:0-6420 GCA_036379675.1 Gemmatimonadales bacterium
AGCTTGGCCACCACCGTCAGGACGCCGGTAAAGTGGCCGGGCCGCGCCGCGCCCTCCCAGCGGTCGGCACTGGGTCCCGGTGTAACCCGGATCTCCGAGCCCCCCGGGTACATGGTGGCGGTGGTGGGCACAAACAACGCATCCACTCCCCTTGCACCGGCGAGCTCGCGGTCACGTGGCAGATCGCGCGGATACCGGGCCAGGTCTTCGCCCGGTCCAAACTGGAGCGGGTTCACGAAGATGCTCATGGCCACGGCATCGGCCCGGCGCCGCGCTTCGTCCACCAGGGCAAGGTGGCCCTCGTGCAGGTAGCCCATCGTGGGGACGAACCCGATCCGCCGTCCGCCGGCGCGTTGGGTTCGGCGCCAGTTCTTCAGCTCAGAGACCGTACTGAGTTCGACCATGGCGGGCGCTAGGAGCTACTCAAAGCTGTGCTCCTTGCCTGGGTACTTCTTGTCCCGCACCTCGGAGGCATAGCTCTGGACCGCCGATCGGACCGCATCGCCCAGCTTGGCGTAATGCTTGAGGAACCGGGGGGCGAACTGCTCGTTCAAGCCGAGCATGTCGTGCAGCACCAGCACCTGGCCGTCGCACTGTCCGCCTGCCCCGATTCCCACCGTCGGAACGGTCAGCGCCTGGGAGATCCGTGCCGCCACCGCCGCGGGGATCAGCTCGAGCACGATGGCGCAGGCACCGGCCGCCTCGAGTGCCTTGGCGTCGGCGAGCAGCCGGTCGGCCGACGGATCATCGCGGCCCTGCACCCGGTAGCCCCCCAGGGCGTGGACCGACTGGGGTGTCAGGCCAAGATGGCCCATCACGGGAATACCACGCTCGACCAGCGCGCCGACCGTCTCTGTCATGTGCCGCCCCCCCTCGAGCTTTACTCCGTGAGCGCCGGTTTCCTGGAGCACCCGCCCCGCATTTCGTATGGCATCGGGTATGGAGACCTGGTACGTGAGGAACGGCAAATCCACGAAGACGAGCGCCCGGCGCGAGCCGCGCCGGACTGCGGCCGCATGGTAGATCATCTGATCCAGGGTGGCGCTCAGAGTGGTCTCGTGTCCGGCCAGAACCTGGTTGAGGGAGTCGCCCACCAGGAGCACATCGACACCGGCCTGCTCCAGCAGCCGGGCGAACACCGCGTCGTAGCAGGTGAGCATCACGATACGGCGGCCCGCCGCTTTCATGCCGACGAGGTCCAGCACGGTCAGGGGACGCGCCTCAGCGTTCATGGGGCCTCAGCTCCGCTAGCTCTCGCTGCCAGAAATCACGGTGGGGCAGCTCAGGGTGAGGAATGATAAGGTCTCGTTCCTCGACGCGCCTTCGGCCATACTGAACGATGTCCAGGTCGAGCGTGCGGGGTCCCCAGCGCCCGGTGCGCTGCCGCCCTTCCCGCTGCTCGATGGCGTGGCAGGCATCCAGCAGGGCGCGGGGCTCGAGGCCGGTCGCCAACAGGACCATCTGGTTGAGGTAGGGAGGCTGCTCCATCCCGCCCAGGGGTGGAGTTTCTTCGATGGTGGACGCGGCCAGCAGCTCGGTGTTTGGGAGCGACCCGAGGCCCTCGCGGCCGGCACGCAAATGTGCGGCGCGGTCGCCCAGGTTGCTGCCGAGCGCCACATAGACCGGCTCGAGCCGGGGCTGACGTCGATCAGGCCTCGACGGCAAAGTGACTCGCGATCCGCTGCAGGTCGGTGGCCAGCGCTCCCAGATCCTTGATGGCGCGTTCGAGATCGGCCTGGCCTGCGGCCGCCTCGCCCGCCCGCCTGGCCAGGGCGTCGGTATCCATCCGACTCCGGGCGGAGCTCGCCGCGACCTGCTCGATCTGCCCGGTGAGCGAGTTGACCGCCTCCCGCTGTTGGGCCGCGGTCGCGGCAATGGCCTTGGCGTGCCCCCCGGCCTCGCCGGTGGTGCCGACGATCGCATCGAGCGCCTTGGCCGCATCGGCGCTCAGCTCCTCGACGCCCGCCACCACATCGCGTCCCTGCTCCATCTGATCGGCTACCGACGTGACCTGGGTCGCGATCTCACCCAGGAGGTTTCCGGCCTCCCGTGCCGCATGGAGACTCTGGGCCGCCAGGTCCCGCACTTCGGCGGCGACCACCGCAAAGCCCCGCCCCTCCCGTCCGGCACGGGCCGCTTCGATCGCCGCGTTCAGCGCGATCAGATTGGTGAGATCGGCGATCTCTCGAATCGTTCCGATGAAGCCGGTGATCCGGTGGGTGAGTCCCCCGAGCGCCGCCACCCGGTCCGCGCCACCCGACACGAAGCCCTTGAGCTCTACCAGCCGGGCTATGGCATCCCCAATGACCGCTCGATTGCGGGAGGCCACTTCCGCCGCCGTTCCGCTGGCGGCCGCGGCCTGAGCACCTTGACTCATCATCTGCTGGGAGGCGCTCGCGAGCGAGCCGGTGGCGCGGAGCCCCCCGGCGGCGAACTTCTCCAGCTCGACGGCGCCCTGGCGCATGCCGAGGGAGACCTCGGCCAGCGACGTGGCCGAGGCCCGGAGCGAATCGGCGACCCGGGCGAGGGCGGTGACTTGCTCGCCGATCTGCTCGACGGTGGACACCAGCGGGCGCCGCAGCTCGGCGATGTGGATGGCGGTCGCGATCTGGCCCGAGAGCGTCCCCATGGCCACCAGGTCCTTGGCCCCGTAGGCGTGGCGCTTGTGATGTTCCACCTCCAGCGTGCCCAGGACCTCGTCGCCGAAGCGGATGGGGTGAATCACCAGGCTCCGGACCTCCGGCAATGACGCGCCCATCCGGTCGTCCTTCCGCACGTCCTGGATGACCACCGCCTCCCTGGTCTCGATCACCTCGCGCCGGAGTGGGGCGATGATGGACGGCGGGTCGGTCCGATCGGGACGACCAATGGTTGCCCGGTAGGCCAACGCCGCACCATCCCCCTGCACCCGGTACACCCGGAAATCACCCCAGTCGAGCAGACGGTAGGCCAGCCGCTCGATCTGGGTAAAGGATCCCATGAGCGTGGAGTTACTCGCGATGGCGGCCTCCATGAGGTGGACCTTGTTCAGGTCCTCGGCACCGATGGCCTCGTCGAGAATCTGCCGGGTCAGCAGCCCGAGCACGCCCAGCGCCAACGCCACCGCCACCCAGCCGACGGGTGCCAGCGTGGCGAGCGCGGCGACGACCACGGTAGCGGCGATGAGGCTCAGGAGGTAGGAGCTGATCTCCCAGCGCAGGATCAGAATTTTCTCCGCGTTCTCCAGCTTGTCCCGGATCAGGAGACTGAAGTAGAAGAGTGCGCGGCTCAGGAAGAAATACAGCGCCACCAGGATGGCGGCGGCAGGCAGGAAGTCGAGGGTCAGCTCGCTACTGTGGCCCAGGGCGAGAATTCCGGCATAGGCACCGAACGCGCCCAGGTACCCGATCACCTCTCGTCCCGCATTGACGTAGCCGGCCCGGGTTTGCTTGCGCAGGACCAACACGTCGGCACCCAGGACGCCCAGCCATAGCGCCGCCACCACTGGCGACGGCCCGAGGCACACGGATCCCACCAGCACCGGAATGGCGGACTGGGTCAGATAGGAATATTTACTCAGCCGCACCGGGACCGAGCGCAAGAGCAGGATGCTGACGAGGAGAAGCCCAGTGGAGATCGGACGGTCCACCCAGCGCTGATCCCACAGAAGGGCCGCGATGGTCAGGAGAAATCCGCCGAGCGAGAGGACCCGGGTGTAGCGCCTCAGCAGCCGCGGGATATCGACGATCACACTGCGCCGCCCTGATCCAGCGCATCGCGCAGGGAGCCGAGGAAACGCCTGGCCCCGCGGACGCCCTCCTTCCCCAGCACGTCCACCAGGGCGCTACCCACGACGACGCCGTCCGCCATGCGCGCCACGGCGCGCGCCTGATCCGGGGTCGAGATCCCGAATCCGACCGCGACGGGAAGGGTGGTTGCGCGCCGCACCCGCTCGACCGACTCGGCCAGATCCTGGGCCAGCGAGGCTCGAGCCCCGGTGACACCCAGCCGGGCCACCAGATACACGAAGCCCTGGGCCCCGTCGAGGGCGGCCGTGAGACGGCCGGCTCGCGTGGTCGGCGCAACTAGGCGGATCAGGTCCAGCGGACTTGCCATCACGGCCGATTCGACGGCCGGGTCGCTGCCGGCGGGAAGATCGGTCAGCAGCAGACCGGCGACGCCGAGCCGGCCGGCAGCTCCGAGGAAACGGTCGACGCCGTATTGCAGGATGGGGTTCAGGTAGCTGAACACCACGACGGGGCAGGACAGCTCGGCCCGGGCAATGAGGTCGAGGGTTCCCCCCAGGGTCATCCCCTGCTGCAGCGCCTCGTAGGTGGATCGCTGAATCGTGGGCCCATCGGCCAGCGGGTCGCTGAACGGTACGCCCACTTCGATAATGTCCGACACTTCGGCGGCGGCCCGTAAGGCGGCCACGCTCACCTCGGCGCTGGGGTAGCCGGCGGTGAGATAGGGAATGAGCGCAGTACGCCCGGCGGCATGGAGGGAGGTCAGCACCGGCGTGAGCCGGGACTCAGACAAAGTAATCGCCAACCGTCAACCCGAATCGGGAAGGGTTCGTGACCTTCACGATAGAGCGCTTGTAGCCCCCGCTTTCGTTCTTCTCCGCGAGGTTGACCAGGGTGCCTGGCAGGGGAGCGGTGGCGCCGTCCGCGTCCACCGCGATGCGCACCTGCGGGCGGTTGAGCTGGGCATCGGCGCTGGGTCCCGTGACCACCGCCACCTCGAAGGTGTCCAGAATGACGCAGGTGCCCACCGGGTAGACGCCGAGCAGATTGATGAGCGCCTTGACCACAACGCGGTCGTGGCCCCGCTTGGGGCTCTCCCACATCTCTCGTAACACCTGGTCCGGCTCGATGGGCACGCTCTGGTACACCCGCCGGGTGGTGGCGGCATCGAACGCGTCGGCCACCGAGACGATCCGGGAAAAGATGCCCAGGGTGCGAGGACGAACACACTTGGGATAGCCGGTCAAATCGATCTTCATGTGATGCTCGTGCGCCACGAGGATGGCGTGGTAGGGAATCTCCTCATAGGCGCGCATCCCGAAGAGGGTCAGCGCCCCCTGCCATGGGTGCTGCTGGATGATCTTCCATTCCCGCTCGTCCAGTCCGCCGGCCTTGTTCAGGATCTCGGGCGGAACCTTGGCCTTCCCCACGTCGTGCAGCAGCGCCGTCATGCCGAGGTCGTACAGCTGGACCTTGGAGAAGCCGAGCTTCTTGCCGAGCGCCACCGAGAAGATGCAGACGTTCACGGAGTGGGTGAACGTGTACTCGTCGTAGTCCCGCACCGTGGTCATCCCGACCATGGACATCTCGTTGTTCAGCACCTGGTCTACCACCAGCTGCACCGCCCGCTTGACTCGCTTGAGCCGGGTGGCGCGTCCCAGGCGAACCCCGGCAATCACGTCGCGGGTGACGGCCACGCCCTCCGAGTACACCCGCTTGGACGCATGCCGGGATTCCTGCGAGCTGCTCTCCCCCTCGGGCATGCTCCGCTCGACTTCCAGGTGCACCACCTTGGCTTCCGCCAGCCGCTCCTGCAGGATCTCGAGACGCTCCTCGGTACTCTTCTCGGAGATGCTCAGCAGCAGACTGAGAAAGATCTGCCATTCGCGGCGCTCGAGCCCCGCCCTCAGGTGCACCATACCAATGTCGAACGCCCGGAAGACCGCCAGGATGTGGCTGAAGGAGGCGTAGTTGTCCAGCTCGACGCGGAGCCGGGTGGAGTTCACGAACAGGAAGTCGCCTGCCACCCGGATCTCCACGTCTACCTCGAGGTCGATCAGCGCCCTGGACGCGGCATCGAGATCGTCCAGCGACTTCTGCACGGTGGCGTTCTCGAGCGGATAGAGCTTGAGGCTCTTGAGCGCGGCATAGAGCGTCAGGAGTAGGGCGCGCCCGCCCTGCCGCAGCTGGCCTTCCGGGGCGGAGGGCGACCCGCCGCTCGACATCGGGACGGGCTGGCTCACGCCGCCGCCTCGCGGAGCGCGCGGTTCACCGCGTTGCGGACCACCAGGTCCTTGTCATCGGCCGCCTTTTGAAGGGCCTCTCGTGCCTCGGGCGACTTGATGCGCCCCAGTGCCATGGCGGCGCAGGCCCGGGTTTCAGGCGGCTCCTTCATCTTCAGCAGGCCTCGCTGCAGCAACATGGCGCTGAGCGATTTGAGCGCCGCCGTGCCGGCGATGGCACCGTAGGCCTCGAAGAACGCCATCTTTTCGGTGAGATCCATGTTCCGGACCGTCTTCCCGTGGACCACGCCCTCGATCCGTTTGAGCGCCCCCTTGTACCCGCGTTGGCCTGCCGCTCGAACAGCCGCAATGCGAACCGCCTTGTCGGTGTCCTCGATGGCCCGCTCGAGCAAGGTCAGCGCGCCCGGCGTTCCCAGCTGGGTGAGGGTCTGCACTGCGGCCAGGCGCACCGC
>DASVGF010000108.1:0-8713 GCA_036379675.1 Gemmatimonadales bacterium
CGATGTGCTCCTTGGACAGCGGATGGAACACGATGACGTCGTCGAGGCGGTTCAGGAACTCGGGATTGAAGACCTTGTTCATTTCTTCCTTCACCGTGTCCTGCATCTTCTCGAAAGTCCGACGCTGATCCCCACCGTGGAACCCGAGCGTCTTGCCCTGCATGATGTCGCGGGCGCCGACGTTGGACGTCATGATGACGACCGTGTTCTTGAAGTCGATCATGCGGCCGTAGTTGTCGGTGAGATGCCCCTCGTCCAGCACCTGTAGCAGAATGTTGAAGACGTCCGGATGCGCCTTCTCGATCTCGTCCAGCAGCACCACCGAGTACGGCTTGCGACGCACCGCCTTGGTGAGCGTCCCCGAGTCCTCGTAGCCGACGTAGCCCGGAGGGGCGCCGATCAGCCGGGAGACCGAGAACTTTTCCATGTACTCCGACATGTCCACCCGGATCAGGGCCGACGCGTCGGCAAAGAGGAACTTGGCCAGCGACCGGGCCAGTTCGGTCTTTCCTACCCCGGTGGGGCCGGAGAAGATGAACGAGCCGATCGGACGATCGGGATCCTTGAGTCCCGCCCGCGAGCGGCGGATGGCCCGGGACACGGCCTTGATGGCCTCGTCCTGCCCCACCACGGAGCCGTGCAGTTCCTCTTCCATCCGCATGAGACGGGCGGTTTCCGCTTCCTGCAGGCGGGTGACCGGGATGCCGGTCCAGCGCGACACGATGAAGGCGATGGCCTCCTCGTCGATCACCGGACGCTTGGTCTGGCGCTCCTTCTCCCACTCCTCCTGCTTCAGCCGGATCTGGTTCTGGAGATCCCGCTCCTGGTCTCGGAGCGAGGCCGCGCGCTCGAAATTCTGGTCCCGCACCGCGTCTTCCTTCTGGACGTTGACCTTCTCGAGCGCGGTCTTGAGCTCCGCCACTTCCGCCGGCGGCACCTGCGACGCCAGGCGGGCGCGGGCCCCGGCCTCGTCGATCACGTCGATTGCCTTGTCCGGCAGGAACCGGTCGGTGATGTACCGCTCGGACAGTTCGGCCGCCGCGCTGAGGGTGGCGTCGGGAATGCTGATCCGGTGGTGGTCCTCGTACTTCTTCCGGAGGCCCTTCAGGATCTCCACCGTCTCGCCCACCGTCGGCGGCTCGACCACGACGGTCTGGAACCGCCGCTCCAGCGCGCCGTCCTTCTCGATGTACTTGCGATACTCGTTCAGAGTCGAGGCGCCCACGCACTGCAGCTCGCCGCGGGCCAGCGCCGGCTTCAGCATGTTGGAGGCGTCGATGGCGCCTTCGGCGGCGCCTGCCCCGACCAGCGTATGCAGCTCGTCGATGAAGAGGATGATCTGCTTGTTCTGGGCGATCTCGTTCATGACCGCCTTGAGCCGCTCCTCGAACTGGCCGCGGTATTTGGTCCCCGCGATGACGGCCGCCATGTCGAGCGAGAGGACGCGGTGATCGCGCAGCACGTCGGGGCACAGCCCGTTGGCGATGAGAAGCGCCAGCCCCTCGACGATCGCGGTCTTGCCCACGCCGGGCTCACCGATGAGCACCGGATTGTTCTTCTTGCGCCGGGCCAGGATCTCCATGACCCGCTCGATTTCCTTGGCGCGCCCAATGGTGGGATCCAGCTGTCCTTCCGCGGCCAGCTGGGTCAGATCGCGGCAGAAATGGTCGAGCGCCGGCGTCTTGGACTTCTTCTCCGATTTCGGGGCCGAGCTGGGCTGGCTGCCGCTGCCGCCGGACGAGGCCTGGGGCATGTCGCTCCCGAGCAGGCGCAGGGTCTCGGCCCGCGACTGCTCCAGATTCACGCCGGCGTCGGTCAGCACCTGGGCAGCGATGCCCTTCTCCTCGCGCAGCAACCCGAGCAGCAGATGCTCGGTGCCGACGTAGGAGTGGTTGAGCTCCCGGGCCTCGGTCATCGCCAGCTCGAGCACCTTCTTGGCTCGCGAGGTATACGGCAAATCGGGCCCGGCGGCCGCGGCCGCTTTCCCCTTCTTGACCGTTTCCTCGATCTTCTGCTGGATGTCTTCGAGGTCGACGTTGAGGTTGGTGAGGACTGCCGCAGCTACTCCCTCGCCCTCTCGGATGAGGCCGAGGAGAATGTGCTCCGTCCCCACGTATTCGTGATGCAGCCGCGCCGCCTCTTCGCGGGCCATCTGCAGGACTTTTCGGACCCGATCTGTAAAATTATAGCCGTTCATCGCGATATCCTACGTAGCTCCGAAGGCCGTTCGTCGCGGCTCATCCACGGCGTCCCACTTCGGATTCCAACACTTTGCGCACGAACTGTGCCCGCCGGAGTGGCAGGTCAGGGTCGGCCGGGGCCACCCCCTCGGCGACGGCAAGGTGGGCCGGCTGGGTGTAGACCAACAACTTGTTCAGCGTGTACATACCGACATCGGGAATCAGATTCACCCCAACGCCGAGCCGCACACCGCTCAACAGGTTCATGGCCTCTTCAAACGACAGGGCCCGTGCATAACGAAGCAACCCGTAGGCCCGCCAAACCTTATCCTCGATGATCGCGGGGGCATCGCGCAGGAGAACCTGCCGCGCCTGTTCCTCGTAATCCATGACCTGCCGGACCATTTTGCCGAGATGGTCGAGCAGCTCGTACTCGGAGCTGCCGAGTGTCGTCTGGTTGGACAGCTGGAAGAAGTTGCCGACGACCTCGCTGCCCTCACCGTACAGGCCTCGGAAGGTCAGTCCCACCTGCGCCAGGCCCTGCAGCACCTTGGAGATTTCCTTGGTGAGCACGAGCCCCGGAAGGTGGATGAGGACCGAGGCCCGGAGCCCGGTGCCGACGTTGGTCGGACAGGACGTAAGGTAACCAAACTCAGAATGGAATGCGAATGCAAGTCGTTGTCCCAGTTCGGCGTCCAGCCTGTCGACCTCGGCGTACGCCGAGTCCAGCGCGAAGCCGGAGTGGAGCCCCTGAAGCCGGAGATGGTCTTCCTCGTTGAGCATGACCCCCAACCGGTCCTGAACCAGCACCGAGGCGCCCGAACGGACCCGCCCATCGGCATCGAGACCGGCTAATTCCTTGCTGACGAGGTGCCGCTCGTGCAAAAGCTGACGGTCGGTGCGCTCGAGGTGGTCCAGGCGGAACTTGATCGCCCGCCGCAGCAGCACCGTGTCCCGCGCGGCCGCCTCTACCGTGCTCAGAATGTCCTCGCGCTCGGATTCGGAGTTGCGTCCTTGGAACACACGTCCCGCCAGGTTCCGGGCCAGCCGAATCCGGGTCGAGAGCACCAGGTGACTCGATGGCCCGCTGGCATCCAGCCAGCCCACTCCCCCATCCGTCAGCAAGCTGAGATCGATCATTCCATCACCCGGAGGCGGTCCCGCAGCTCGGCGGCCAGCTCGAAGTTCTCGGTTTCGACCACCAGACGAAGCTGTTCCCGCAGCTCGGTCGCCCGCTGCCGCTCCCCGTTGGTCGCGGCATTGCCCCGCTCGGCATAGCGCTCGCCCATATGGTGGGTGGAACCGTGCAGCCGCCGGAGCAGATCCCGCAGCGGGACCTCGAACGACCGGTAGCAGTCGGGGCACCCGAGCCGTCCGCTCTCGCGAAAGTCCTGGAGCGAGCCACCACAGCGGGGACAGCCATCGCCGGCCTTGGGGGTTGGCGTCTGCTCGGAAAGCTCCTCGCCCATGGCCGCCAGGAAAGTTCCCAGCGGGGTCTTGGGGGCAGCCCCGGGGCTCTCGACCCCCTTCTCCGCCGCGCACTTCTCGCAGAGGTGAAGCGTAGTCACCTGTTCGTTGACGATCTGGGTGAGGTGGATGACCGCCTCCCGCTCGTGGCACTGCTCGCAGGACATCAGGGCATCGACTCCACCCCGGACAACGGCACCAGGCGCCCGCCCTCGAGGGACAGGACCCGGTCGGCACGCCCCGCCAGGGAACGATTATGAGTGACGACGATCAGGGCAGTCTCGAACTCACGGGACAGATGCGCGAAGAGCTGGTGCAGTCGCTCACTGTTCGCCTGATCCAGGTTGCCGGAGGGCTCGTCGGCCAGCACCACCAGCGGATCCACCGCCAGGGCCCGCGCCACCGCGGCTCGCTGCTGCTCCCCCCCGGAGAGCTGCGAGGGACGATGCGACATCCGCCCCGCCAGGCCCACCGTGGCGAGCAGCTCCTCCGCCCGTGAGCGCGCCTGCGGGTCCGCCTCACCCGCGATCAGCAGCGGCATCATGACGTTCTCGAGCGCGGTAAACTCACGGAGCAGGTGGTGGAACTGGAAGACGAACCCGAGCTTCCGGTTCCGGATTGCGGCCAGCCCTTCGGGCGTCTCATCGGAGTATGCCTGGCCGCCCAGGCGCACGGTCCCGCCCGAGGGCGCGTCGAGCGCGCCCAGCAGATGCAGCAACGTGCTCTTCCCCGAACCACTTGCTCCGACGATGGCCACGAATTCCCCGCGGCTCACCGTCAGGTCGACTCCGGCCAACACCTCGATCGGGTTGCCGTCGCCACCGCGGTACACCTTGCGGAGCCCCTGGGCCTCGAGAATGGCGGTCATTCGTGGCGGATGGCGTCGACCGGAGTGAGTGTGGCCGCGGAACGCGAAGGATAGATGGTAGCGACGACGGCGATGGCGAGACTGGCCAGTACCACGACGGCAACGTCGCGCCAGTCGATGTGTACCGGGAGGTGGTCAATGAAATACACGGCCGGGTTGATCCTGACCCAGCCTGAGCGGTCAACCACGTAGGCAACCGTGAGCCCCAGAATCAACCCCAGCGTGGTCCCGACCAGCCCGATGACCGCGCCCTGAATAAGAAAGATCCGCCCCACCGCTGGGGAGGTCAGCCCCATGGCCCGGAGAATGCCGATCTCCCGGGTCTTGTCGGTGACCACCATGGTGAGGGTGCCGACGATGTTGAATGCGGCGACGACCATGATGAAAAAGATAATCAGGCCCATGGCCAGCTTTTCGAGCTGGAGCGCGCTGAACAGGCTGGAGTTTTGGGTTTGCCAGTCGAGCGCCCGATAGGGATACCCCAGATGCTGCTCGAGGGCCGCCCCGATCTCGGGAGCCTTGTCGGGGTCGGTTACCCGCACCGCAATGCCGGACACCGCATCGCCCAGACCGGTAAAGCGCTGGGCCATCTGCCGTGACATCACTACAAATTGATTGTCGTACTGGAACATCCCGGTATCGAAGAGTCCAGTGACCTCGAATTTCCAGAACCGCGGCACCGCCACCCCTAGAGCGGTGTTCACCTTGGCTTGGGTGACCGGCACCAGGGTGACGATGTCGCCCGGATAGACCGACAGGCGCGAGGCCAGCCGCGAGCCCAGCAGAATCCCGCCGTCCACTCCCGGTTTGGTGGCCCTGAAGGAGAGGTCGCCCTTGGTGACGGCCTGCGGCAGCGAGGTGACCGACAAGCTGCCGGTATCCGGATCGAACCCGAGCAGGTTGACGCCTTCTCCGTAGTCTTGTCCGGCGGTGATCCCCGCCTGGCTGATGACCTCCGGTGTGGCCGCCAGGACACCGGGCTGTTTCCTGATCTCGACCACCGCCTTCCGCCAATCGTCCACCCGGAGGCCGGACCCGAAGGTGAGCACCCGGAGGTGCGGGTTGGCCACCAGAATGCGCTCGCGCAGGTCGTCGCGAAGCCCGTTCATCACGCCCAGCACGACGATCAAGGCCGTGACCCCGACGGCCACTCCACCGGTGGAGATGACGGTATTGAGCGATGCCGTGCGCGTGTTCCGACGGCTTCGCAGGTATCGCCGGGCGATGCGCCACTCCAGCTTGGTGGGCCACCGCAGGCTGGCTTTCAGCGCGCGCAGGTCGATCACGTTCCCTCGGGGCGCATGGCCGGGAAGAAGATCACATCGCGGATGGAAGGCTGATCGGCGATGAGCATCATCAGCCGGTCGATTCCCAGGCCCAGACCCCCTGCAGGGGGCATGCCGTACTCGAGGGCCCGGATGTAGTCGGCATCGTAGCTGTGGGCCTCCTCGTCGCCGGCGGCACGCTGGCGGACCTGGTCCTCGAAGCGTCGCCGCTGGTCGTCCGGATCGTTCAGCTCGCTGAATGCGTTCACCAGCTCCCGCCCTCCCACGAACAGCTCGAACCGCTCGGTGAGTGCCGGGTCGGTGCGATGCTCCTTGGCCAGGGGGGACAGCGCCTTCGGGTAGTCCACCACGAAGGTGGGCTGCACCAGGTGGGGCTCGAGGACGGTCTTGAACACCTCGTCCTGCAGTTTGCCGCCGGACAGCGTCGAGACGGCCTCCGGGTCACCACCGGACGTCAGGAGCAGGCGGCGCATCTGATCGTCACCCGCCGTGCGGAGATCCAGCCCGCTTCGCTCCCGGATGCCTTCCACGAACGAGAGGCGCTGGAACGGCGGGCGCAAGTTGAGCGTCATCCCATCGCGCTCGAGGACGGTGGTCTCGAGGCTGTGCTCGACTACTCCCGCCACCATCGCCTCGGTCAGGTTCATCATGTCGTTGTAGTCGGCGTAGGCCTGGTACAGCTCGAGCATGGTGAACTCCGGATTGTGGGTCCGGTCCATCCCTTCATTCCTGAAGTCGTGACCGATCTCGTACACCCGCTCCAGTCCGCCCACCAGGAGGCGCTTGAGGTAGAGTTCATCCGCAATCCGGAGATAGAGCGGCATGTCCAGCGCATGGTGATGGGTCACGAACGGACGCGCCGCGGCCCCGCCATAGAGCGGCTGCAGGATGGGCGTCTCGACCTCCAGGAAGCCGCGTTCATCCAGGAAGCGGCGGATCCAGGAGACCGCCCGGGCGCGAAGCCGGAAGACCTCGCGCACCTCGGGATGCACAGCGAGATCGGCGTACCGCTGCCGGTAGCGAACCTCCGGGTCGGCAAGGCCGCCGAAAGTGACCACCCCGTCCTCGGTGGATTGAGTCTTCCCGCGGGGGAGCGGTCGCAACGACTTGGCCAGGAGGGTGACCTCGGAGGCCTTGATCGTGATCTCGCCCGCCTTGGTGCGAAACAACGTCCCGGCGATTCCCACGTGATCGTCCAGATCGAGCAGCTTCACCACTTCGTATCCCTCGTCCAGCTCATCCTGGCGGAAGTAGACCTGGATCCGGCCACTGGGGTCTTCGAGGTGGCCGAACACCACCTTGCCCTTGGGCCGCCAGGACACGATGCGGCCCGCCACGGTGACGGAGGGTCCGTGCTCGCCCATCGTGTCCCGGTACGAATCGAGGGCCTGTTGCGACGTGTGCGAGCGCTCGTAGCGATAGGCGAACGGCCGGATGCCCAGCGCCTCCAAGGCCGCCCGCTTCTCCCGCCGCGCCGCCTCGACGTACGATCGCTCCTCCACCGTGCTCACGCTGCCTTGCCTCCGAACCGTTTCAGATAGGCCTGGATGAACGTATCGAGATCGCCGTCCATCACCCGCTGCACGTCGCCCACCTTTACCTCGGTCCGGTGGTCGTTCACCATCGTGTACGGCTGGAACACATAGGAGCGGATCTGGTTGCCCCAGGAGTTGTCCGTCTTCGTTGCCTCCACCACGGCGCGGGCCGCTTCCTGTTCCTCCAGCTTCTTCTGGTAGATGGCGGCACGGAGCATCTTCATGGCGGTGGCGCGATTCTTTGTTTGACTGCGCTCCTGCTGGCAGGAGACCACGGTATTGGTCGGGATGTGGGTCAGCCGGACCGCCGACGAGGTCTTGTTGACATGCTGTCCGCCGGCCCCCGACGCCCGGAACACGTCCATCTTGATGTCCTCGTCCCTGATGTCGACCTCGATGGTGTCGTCGATGTCCGGGTAAACGAAGACCGAGGCGAACGAGGTGTGCCGGCGCGACTGAGAGTCGTAGGGCGAGATCCGCACCAGGCGGTGCACGCCCTTCTCCGCCTTCAGGTAGCCGTAGGCGTACTGGCCCTTGATCTCGATCGAGACCGACTTGATACCGGCTTCCTCGCCAGGTAGCAAGTCGAGGACGGAGACTTCGAACCCGTGCCGCTCGGCCCAGCGGACATACATCCGCATCAGCATCTCGGCCCAGTCCTGCGACTCCGTGCCGCCGGCCCCAGGATGGATCGTCAGCAGGGCGTCGCGGGCATCCTCCGGCCCCTGCAGCATGGCCTGGAGCTCGAAGGCTTCGGCCGCCGAGTCCAGTTCGTCGGCTTCCCTGCCGAGGTCGGCCACCATGGTCTCATCCGGCTCGGCCTCGAGCAGCTCCGCCATCTCGCGGGCGCTCTCCAGCCGGTGATGCAGAGTGTCGTAGGGGGTCAGCCAGTTCTTGAGGGTCTTGATCTCCTGCACCGTGGCTCGCGCCGCGTCAGGGTCCGACCAGAAACCGGCCATGGCCTGCTGAGACTCGAGCGCGCTCAGACGCTCGGCCTTTCCGGTCAAGTCAAAGAAAATCTCGGAGTTCAGCGACGCGGCGTTGCAGGTCGGTCAGACGATCCACGAGGTCCGACATGCCCACTACTCCATGCGAAGGGATGGAGGAAACCTAATGGGGGTGAGAGGGGAGAAGTAAGAAGTGAGAAGGGGGGTAGTACGGAGGAATATGAGCGAGCAGCCTTCTTACGTCTCACCTCTTACTGTTTCAGAAGATCTGCCGGCCCCCCGCCAGGATCTCGTTCAGCGCCTCCCGGAAGTAGCCGGTCGATTCCGCCACCTCCCGTCCCACCTGGTCGGCATATTCGTCGAAGCTCTTCTTGATCTCCTCCTCAAAGAGCTCCTTGAGGTTACCGTCGCGAAGCCCCTCCTGCCGCTT
>DASVGF010000109.1:0-24011 GCA_036379675.1 Gemmatimonadales bacterium
CTCACAACTGGGGCCGTAATCACGCGCCCTGTGGCAACCCGAGTGGGGTGGATACGCAGTATCCCCAGCCGGACGGCAGCATCGGCAACTACGGCCTCGACGTCGCGGCTGGCGTGGTGAAGACGCCGCTCATGGGCGATATCATGGGGTACTGCGATCCGAAGTGGATCGGCAGTTACACCTACACCGCCGCCATGAACTACCTGAGTCCGGTCGCGCCCATCACGGCGGCCTCGGCACTAAGCGCGTCTACCAGTGAAGCGGTGCAGCCCACTTTGCTGGTCTGGGGGCATATCCGCAACGGCGAGATAGCGCTGGAGCCGGCCTTCCAGGTGACGACCCGGCCCAAGCTGCCCCAGCGTGCCGGGCCGTATACGCTCGAAGCCACGGCAGCCGACGGTACCTCGCTCCTGAACCTCGCCTTCGAGCCCGACGAGGTGGCCGATGCTCCCGGGAATCACAAGAACTTCGTCTTCGCGGTTCCGCTCGCCACCGCCAGCATCGAGCGGATCGCGAGCCTCCGGGTCAGAGGGCAGGGCCGCCAGGCAATGATGAGCACCAGGGGTGCCGGTGCTGCGGGGAATTCTCAAGCTAGCGCAGGAGCGCGGGCTGACTCGGTCCAGGTGGGCCGGGCTGGTGGTAGTGCCCGGCTTCGGTGGAACTCGCGCGCTATCCCCATGATCATGGTACGCGACGTCGCCACCGGCGAGGTGCTGTCCTTGGCGCGGGGCGGCGACGTGACGCTGCCGGGAGTCCGCGGCGAGGTCGAGCTGGTGCTCTCGGATGGGATTCGGAGCCGGGTCAAGCGGGTGAGCCTCAGATAGTGCGTCGAAGCCTGCTGGTCTCCCTGCTGTTCCTGCTCCCGGCCTGCGCGTCGCGGAACTCCCCGGCGCCGGCCGACAGCAGCAGGGTGCAGGCCACGATTGTGGGCGTTCCCCAGGCCGTAGTGCTGGAACGCTCGCCCTGTTTCGGCAGCTGCCCGGTATACACCGTGGCGGTGTCGCCCGATGGCGCGGTGACCTATCAGGGCCGGGCCCACGTCCGCCGGGTAGGCGCCGCCGAGGCCCGCGTATCCCGCGACCAGGTCACTGCGCTGCTCAACGAGCTGGATCGCGCCGGCTTCTTCACCTTCGCCAATCGCTACGTGCAGGGGGAGCCCGCCTGCGGCCGCTACGTTACCGACTCGCCGTCCGCTACCACCACCGTGACCTACCGGGGCCGAACCAAGAGCGTCGTGCACGACTACGGCTGCGGCAGCGCGCCGGGGGCACTGGTGGTGCTGGAACGGCGGATCGATGAGGTGCTCGGCACCGGGAAGTGGACCGGGCGGTAGGCGGGCCGGCGGGGCAGCAGGGCCGACAAACCGATTGGCGCCTCACAGCCCATCGCAACGCCGCCTGACGCTACGGCCCCGCTGCCCCGCTGCCCCGCCGCCCCGCTGGATCCAACCGATCGCGCACCGCATCTCCCAACAGCGTCGCTGCCACTACCACCAGCACCAGGGCCACTCCCGGTGCCGTTGCCACCCACGGCGCGTTTACCAGGGTGTCTCGCCCGGACGCAATCAGGTTGCCCCAGCTCGGCGTCGGTGGCTGCACGCCGAGTCCCAGGAACGAGAGCCCGGCCTCGAGCATGATGGCGTTGCCGACGCCGAGTGCCGCTGCCACGATGACCGGAGTCAGCGCGTTCGGCAGAATATGCCGCACCAGCACCCGGGGGCCGCGCACCCCCAGCGCCACCGCCCCCTCTACGAACGGCCGCGCAGCCAGCGCCCGCACCTCCCCGTGTACCAGCCGGGCAATGGTCATCCAGCCGGTCAGTCCCAGCACCACGATGACGAGGGCCGCGCTGGGCTGCCAGAGCGACGCCAGCAGGAGCAGGAGCACCACGCGGGGCAGGGCCAGCGCAAAATCCGTCAGACCCAGCAGCAGCAGGCCGAGCCTACCCTGCCAGAACCCGGCAGCCGCCCCGACCGCCAGCCCGATCACTACCGACAGCAGCACCGCCAGGACACCCACTCCCAGCGACACGCGCGCTCCGTAGATCAGCCGCGACCACACGTCCCGTCCGAAGCGATCGGTGCCGAGCAGATGAAAGGCGCCGTGGAGATCGGTGCTGAGCGGCGGGAGGAATCGTGTGGCCACGATGTCCCGCTGCACTGAGGGATCGCCGGCCAGGAGCGGCGCGAGCATGGCCGCCAGGACTATGAGGACCAGGACTGCCAGACCGAAGCGGGCCCGGAGATCCCGGATGAACCAGCGGTTTCGGATCACGCGGTTTCCCCCGAGCCCGGCGGAACCCTCAGCCTCGGATCGGCCCACGCCGCCAGCGCCTCGGCCAGCAGGCTGCCGAGCACCACCAGCACGGCGCTGACCGCCGTGGCCGCCATGATAACCGGGTAGTCCCGGGCGCCCACCGCCTCCACCAGGATGCGTCCGACCCCCGGCCAGGCAAAGATGGCTTCGATGAAAACGGCACCCGAGAAGAGGGCGGGAAGCGAGAGCCCCAGCAGGGTGAGTACCGGGATCAGCGCGTTGCGAAGCACGTGGCGGATGGTCACTGCCGCTGGCGCCAGACCCTTGGCCCGCGCGATGGCCACGTGAGGTGCGTCTCGAACGTCGAGCATGGCGCCGCGGACGAAGCGGGCGGTGCCACCGATGCCGATGAGGGTCAGGGTGCTGAGAGGCAACGCGAGGTGACGCAACCGGTCGGCCCACCGGTCCCAGCCGGTGAGAAAATCGGCATCGAAACCGGCGGCGCCGAAGGCGGGCAGGGCCCGGGCCCAGTAGGTGAACACCATCACCAGCATCAGACCCAGCCAGTAGCCGGGAAGCGCAAAGAGAGTGACCGTGACGACCGACAGAGCGGTGTCGAGCCGGCCACCGCGCGTGGCCTGGATGGCCCCCACCACGATACCGATCAGGTAGCTGAGGACCAGCGAGGTGCCCACCAGCAGCACGGTGGCGGGCCAGGCGTCGGCGATCATGGTGCGCACCGGCCGTCCCGTCGCGATGCTGCTGCCCCAGTCACCCTGCACGAACCGCGACAGCCATCCGGCGTACTGCTCGGGCAGCGGACGGTCCAGTCCGAGAGCTTCGCGCTGGGCGGCGACCTGCTCCGCACTGGCGGCCGGGCCCACCAGGAGCAGCGCGGGGTCGCCGGGCGCGAGGCGGAGGAGGAAGAACATGAGGGTGACTACGCCGATCACGACCGCCAGGCCGGCGAGCGCACGTCGCAGCAAGGCTGGAAGCATGCTGCAATGTACGTAGGGCTGGTATAAACTTCGCCGTGCTCCTGTCTCGATGTCGGTTTCTTGTGCTTGTTCTCTTCGGTACCGCCTGCGGGTCGACCGCCGAGCGGCGCGGATCCACCGTGCTCTTTGCCTCCGGCGCCGACCTCCAGAGCATCAACCCGCTCCTCACCGTCCATCCGCTGGCGCGCCAGGTTCAGCGCTACGTGCTGCTCACCACCCTGGCCCGCTACGATAGCACCCTCACCCCCCGGCCATATCTGGCCCGCTCGTGGGAGTGGTCGCTCGACCGGCGGACCGTCACGTTTCAGCTGGAACCCGATGTGCGCTGGCACGACGGGTGGCCCACCACGTCGGCCGACGTAACGTGGACCCTCAACGCGGCCCGCGATCCTGCCACGGGCTATCCCCGCGCCGGCGAGCTGGACGATGTCGAGTCCGTGGCCGCGGTAGACGACTCCACCGTGGTGCTCCGGTTTCGGCGGCCTCAATCGCGCTTTCCCGACGTGCTCACCGACCTCGCGATCCTGCCGGCCCATCATCTGCGTTCGACGCCGGCGGGCCGGCTGCGGGGGGCGAGCTGGAACGCCGCACCGGTGGGGAACGGGCCGTTTCGGTTCGTGGCCCACGAGCCCAATCGGCGGTGGGTGTTTGCCGCGAACCTCGACTTTCCCGCATCCCTGGGAGGTCCCCCGCGGCTGGAGCGATTCATCGTCGTGGTCGTCAACGAGCCCACCACCAAGCTCGCGGCGCTCACCTCGGGCGAGCTCGACTTTGCCGGCATCCAGCCGGCCCACGCCGGGTTTGTCGCCCGGGATCCTGCTCTGGCGGTGCTGAGTTATCCGCTGCTCTGGACTGACGGCATCGTGTTCAACACGCGGCGGCCTCCCTTCGACCGTCTCGCCGCCAGACGCGCGCTGAGCGAGGCGATCGACCGGCAGGAGCTGGTAGACGGCTACATCTACGGATTCGGCACCCCGGCCGTCGGTCCGGTGCCCCCAACCGCACCAGGTTATCTCGCTGTCACACCCGCCTCTCACGCCCCCATCCGGACAAGTCGGGACCGGATCCGGTTCGAGCTGCTCACGGTGGGGAGTGGCGAGGCCGCCCTGGAGCAGATGCTCCAAGCCCGCCTCGCGCGGGCCGGGTTCGATGTCACGATCCGGCAGCTCGAGCTCTCTGCCTTCCTGTCGCGGGTCTACGGTTCTGCCCATGATTTTGAGGCCGCCGTACTCGGCATTCCCGGTGACCTCGGACTGGGATATCTCGGCCCCCTGGCCGCGCTGGCCGGCATCCGCGCGCCGGAGGATCCCGCCCTGGCCCAGCGTCTCTTTGCCGATTCGCTGCCGGTAGCATTTCTCTATCACTCACGCGGCCTCCAGGGCATGAATCGCCGGGTGCGAGGTGTCACCATGGATCTCCGGGGAGAGCTGTCCTCGATCCAGTCCTGGTCGGTGGCGCCGTAATGGTGACCTTCAGCGCGGCGGCTCCGGTCCGGCTGGACTTTGCCGGGGGGTGGACCGACGTGCCGCCCTTCTCCTCGCGGGAGGGCGGCCTGGTAATTACCGGAGCCATCCAGCTTTTCGCGCGCGCCGAGGTCCGGCTGGGCCAGAGCGGCTTCCGGTTGATCTCCGAAGATCTGCGTGATGAGCTGCAGCTGAGCGACTCGGCGGGCCTGATCCGTGACGGCCGGCTGGATCTGCTCAAGGCCGGCCTCAGAATGCTGCCGGTGGGCGGCTGTACGCTCACCACCCGCTCGGATGCGCCGCCCGGTTCCGGCCTCGGCAGCTCCGGGGCCCTGGACGTGGCCCTCGTGGCCGCGTTGTCCATGGCACGGGGCGAGAGCCGCGACCCGGTGGAGATCGCCGAGACCGCGTGTCATCTCGAGGCCGTGGAGGCGGCAATTCCGGGCGGGCGGCAGGATCAGTTCGCCTCGTCTCACGGCGGGTTCCTGCGCCTCGAGTTCAAGGATCCCGATGCCGAGGTACATCGGCTCAAGCTCGAGGCGGAGTTCCTGGCGGACCTGGCCCATCGGCTGGTGCTTTGCTACACCAGCGCGTCGCGGTTCTCCGGCACCACGATCGACCGCGTGATGAACGCGTACGAGCAGGGCGACAGCAATGTCTCGGCCGCGCTGCATGGCCTTCGCACCGTGGCCGACGCCATGGCCGGCGCGCTGGTTGCGGGAGATACCGCACGCGTGGGGCGGCTGCTCACCGAGAACTGGAAACATCAGCAGGCGCTCGATGCCCGCATGTGCACTCCGGAAATGGCTCGGCTCGAGCGCGCGGTCATCGATGCCGGGTCGCTCGGCGGCAAGGCCGCGGGTTCGGGCGCGGGGGGCTGCATGTTCTTTCTCGGGCCCGATGATCCGGAGGAGATGATCGCGGCGGCCCGTGCGGCCGGGGCCCAGGTGCTCCCCGTGCGGTGGGCCATGTACGGGGTGCGCCCGTGCTGACGGGCGAAGAGATGGCGGCACGCCGGGAGCTGATCCGCTCCTCGCCCGACCTGTCCGCGCTCCTCCGCCGGCTCGGCGAACGGGCGGAGCCGGTGCTGCGGCGCATGCCGGCAGTCCCCCGGGCCAAGGCGCTCCTGTCGGTCGACGGCGGAGTGTGTCCGGACGACGGGGCCCGGCTGGAGTTCGATCCCTGGAGCGCCACCTCACACCGGTGTCCCCGCTGCGGCAAGCGTTTCGCCGGCGAGCGTCATGACCGCGCCTGGGCCCACTATCAGCATCTCTGGGTGGCTGAGCGCTCGGCTCATCTGGCCGCGCTGGCCGTGTTCGGGAGCCGCTCCGACGCGGCCTCACGGGCGGGCGAGCTGCTGCGAGCATACGAGCGGTATCTCGAGTATCCCAACCGTGATAACGTGCTGGGGCCGAGCCGGTTGTTCTTCTCCACCTACCTGGAATCGGTGTGGATCGGCAACTATCTCGCGGCCGCTTCGCTGCTGCGCGAAGCCGGAATGCTCGATGGACCGACCGCTGCGGTGGTGTCGACCGTTGCCGATGAGGCGGCCAACCTCATCGGTGACTACGACGAGGGGCTCTCCAACCGGCAGACCTGGCATAACGCTGCCCTGGCGGCCATCGCGGTGTGGTTCGAGGACGAGGAGCTCGGCGCGCGCGCCATCGAAGGCCCTTCGGGCGTCGTCACCCATCTGGTACGTGGCTTCGGTGAGGACGGGATGTGGTACGAGGGCGATAACTATCATCTCTTCGCGCTCCGGGGGCAGCTGCTGGCCATGCGTTGGGCGAGCCAGGCAGGCGTGGACCTGCTGGCCGACGCGAAGCTGGCTGATCGATTGGGCCGCGCACTGAGGGCTCCAGCCACCAGCTCGCTGCCGGACGCCACCTTTCCAGCCCGGAAGGATTCGAGATTCGGCGTGTCGCTGGCTCAGCCGATGTATCTCGAGCTGTGGGAAATCGGCCTGGCCCGGCTCGCGGCGGCCGGTGGCGGCCAGGAGGAGCTCTGGAGCTGGCTGCAACAGCTCTATGCCTCACCGGCTCCCCCGGCACAGAGCTTCGACTCGTACCTGCATGAGGCGGGAGAGCCCGCGCCGACGTCGCAGCGCTCGCGGGCCGATCTCTCCTGGTGGTCGCTCCTCGAGATGGCGCCCGCGCTCCCGGCCGGCGCTCCGGCCTGGTCTCCCGGGAGCAGCTTCATTGAAGGGCAGGGCCTCGCCGTGCTCCGGAGCGGGGACCGATACGCCAGCCTCGAAAGCGGTGGCTATGGCGGCGGGCACGGCCACCCCGACCGCCTCAACCTGGTGTTGCACGCCGATGGCGAATACTGGCTCCCCGACTTCGGCACCGGGTCCTATGTTGCGCGCGATCTGTTCTGGTACCGTTCAACCCTGGCGCACAACGCCCCCAGGCTCAACGGCCTCTCGCAGCCGTTCGGTGATGCGGTCTGCGACAACTTCGACGCGGGGGCCGCATGGGCCTGGGTGCGCGGCCGCTTCGGCGAGCTGAACCGAACCCTGGTGGCCGGCCCGGACTATCTGCTCGATGTGCTGGAGCTTGCCGCGGGGGACGAGCGGATGCTGGAGCTGCCATGGCACCTGACAGGAACAGTCGCGGTGGAAAGCCGGGGTCGGTGGGAGCCGGGCGAGCTGCCTGATGAATTCGTGAGCCGGGTAGAACGGTTCGTCCCCGACCGGGACCTCGCGGGGTCCGTGGTCCTGCGGGCGCGAGGAGCCAATGCTACGCTGATCCTGCGACTCTTGTTCCAGGGCGAGCTGCTTCGCGCGGTCGGGCCGGGGGTGCCGGGCACGGGGCAGGAGCTGCCGTTCTACGTTCTGCGGGGAACGGGAAAGAACCTTCGCTTCGTAGCGGTGTTGGAGCCCACCCGGGAAGCGTCGTCGGTGCGGGAGGTACGGGCCAGCGGCGGCGTGATCGAGGTCGAAACCACCGCCGGCACCGATCGCCATGTGGCTACGGCGGAAGGCTGGGAGATACAGAGGGGGAGTGAGACCGTACGACTCAGAGGCGGGCGCCGTGTGCCCCCGCCGTTCGTGCCGACGGTGATCACGGAGCGCCCCCTCGTGATGCAGGCGGTGGCGCTGCCGGTGGCGGATCCTCCCGCGCTCGACGGCAGCCTGGAGGGCTTCGATACCGCCGAGCCGCTGACGCTCGACCATGAAGACCAGTATCGCCGGAGCGAGGAGCCGTACTCCGGCCCCGAGGAGTTCTCCGCCGCCGCGTACGCGAACTGGGATGGGCGGGTGCTCTACCTGGCGGTAGAGGTCACCAAGCCCGATGTTCTCCCGCGCGACCCCAAGGCGCCCCCGCTGCGCCTGGACAACGAGCCTGACGAAATCCACGCCGATGGTATTCAGGTGTATTTGCAGAGCGCGGTGGACGACGCCGCGTACGGATTCCTCATCGCCCCGTCGACCGAAGCCGGAGCGATCGTGGTCCGGCGGGTTGCCGGCATGGCGGGAGACGAGTCGATGGTGCGAGGCGGCTGGGAAGCAACAGACTCGGGCTACACGCTCACGGTGGGCATCACCCCGCCGGATTGGGACCAGCTCCGCACTGGAGAGGAAGTAGGCTTCGATCTTCTGATCAACCAGATGCTCCCCGGCCGGCAGCGGCGCGCGGGGCAGCTGGTCTGGAGCGGGGGCGGCGGATGGGTGTGGCTGCGGGGCGACCGGCAGGACTCCGCCCGCTTCGGAATCCTGGAGTTAGGTTGAGGCGCCCATGACCGAACGCGTGGCCGGATTCACCTCGACGGGCAGCAAGCGTCCGGAAACTCTCTTCGGGGCCGCCGGACCCGATCTGCCGATCCGCATGCAGCGGTCGGCCGGCTGCAACGTGTGGGACGCGGACGGGCGCGAGTATCTCGACTTCATCATGGGGCTCGGTTCCGTTGCCCTCGGCTATGCCCATCCCGAGGTGACCCAGGCCGCGATCAGCGCCGTGCGCGACGGCGTGGTAGGCCCGCTGCCGCCGGTGCTGGAGGAAGAGGTGGCCGCCGAGATCTGCCGCCTGATCCCCTGGATCGAGCAGGTGCGTTTCCTCAAGACCGGGGCCGAAGCCATGGCCGCCGCCGTCCGGCTTGCCCGGGTGGCGACCCGGCGGGACTGCATCCTTGGCTGCGGCTACCACGGATGGCTGGACTGGTGCCAGGGCGCGGAGGGCGTGCCCCGCGCTACCCGCTCACTGTATGACGAGCTCCCGTTCAACGATCCGGAGGAGGCGCGCAAGCTGATCCGCGCCATCGGCGACAAGCTCGCGGCGGTGGTGTTCGAGCCGGTCATCGTACGCGAGCCGGATGCCGAGTGGCTGAAGGTGCTGCGCGACGAGACCGCTCGGGTGGGCGCCCTGCTCGTCGTGGACGAGATCAAGACCATCGGTCGGCTGGCGGTGGGCGGGGCAAGCGAGCGGTACGGGATCCGTCCTGACCTCGTGGTGATGGGCAAGGCGATCGCCAATGGCTTTCCCCTGGCGGCGGTGGGCGGCCGGCGGGAAGTGATGGCCGGTGTGGCTCACACCTGGATCTCGTCCACCCTCGCCACCGAGTTCGTGGCGCTCGCCGCCGCCAAAGCCACGCTGAATGTGCTCGTGACCCGAAAGGTGCCGGATCACCTGCGGCGCGTGGGGAGCCAGCTCATCAGCGGCCTGGCCGGGCTGCGGCGCAAGTATCCTGACACCATCGCCGGCGTGGGCGGGGTCCCGGAGATGTGCTTCCTTCAATACGCCGACGAGGCCGCTTCCGTCTCCGTCACGGCGCGGTGTGCCCGGGCGGGACTTCTCTTCAAGCGCTCCGCCTACAACTTCGTTTCTCTGGCGCACAACGAGCCCGTGGTCGCCCGCTCGCTCGAGGTGCTGGATGACGCCCTCTCGGCGGTGACGAAAACTGCCTAGATTCACCTGGGTCCGGCGCTCGTGGCCGGGCAGGTCCGATCGTTCCGATCGGGAGTTTTCTGTGAGGAGGTGTCACATGAGCCGCAAGCCCACCATCGATGACCTCGACGACGTGGACGATGAGGATGGCGTGCTGGAAGAGGAGACTGCGGAGGAGTACGATCTGACGCTGGTGGTCGAAACCGCTGATGAGGTGATCAAGGGAACTGCCTCCGAGCTGGAAGATCCGATCAATCCCGACGAGCTGGAGGACGAAATAGCCGCTTCGACGAACGAGGAGGAGGTTTAGCGCCGGGTGCTGATCGATATCCACGCGCATTTCCTGCACGACCGTACGCCCCGCGCCGACTGGCAGGAACGCAATGCCAGCCGGTTGCGCGCCGGCGACCGCGTGGGAATCACGGTGCACGTGGCGTCGGTCCTGGGCAGCTGGGGGCTCACCTCACCGATCTATTTCCCCTCGCCGGCCGACATCGAGTACGGCAACGACTTTCTGCTCGAGCTCCAGCGCGCCCATCCCGCCCGGATCCGCGGCTACTGCGTCATCAACCCCAACTTCCAGGAACACGCCCGCCGCGAGCTTGCCCGCTGTCTCGGGGCGGGGATGATCGGCATCAAGCTCGCCGCCAGCCGACGGGCCAGTGACCCCCTGCTTGACCCCGTTTGCCGCATTGCTGCAGAGCGGCGGGTCCCGGTGCTGCACCACATCTGGCAGCATCGCCGCCGGGATTACGCCGGGCAGGAGGCATCGGACGCGAAGGAGCTGGGTGTCCTGGCCGCCCGTCACCCGGAGGTCAATTTCCTGTTGGCCCATATTGGCGGGGGCGGTGACTGGATCCACTCCCTGGCAGCGGTCCGCGAGCTGCCCAACATCTACGTGGATCTCTCCGGCAGTGGGGTGGACGGCGGGATGCTGGAGGCCTGTCTCGACGCGGTGGGCCCTGCCCGACTCGTGTGGGGCTGTGATCTGACCCTCGACACCGGCTGGGCGAAGCTGCGCTACCTGGAGCACCTGCTCGACCGGGCCGAGCTCGAGATGGTGGCCTGGCGCAACGCCGCCCGGATCTTTCCTCCCTCCGCTTTCCCGGCCGACTGATGCGCATCGACGTCAACGCGTTCGTTGGAGCCTACCCGTATCGGCGGGTTCCCGGCACGTCGCCCGACGCGCTCCTGCGGGCCATGGACCGGGTAAAGGTGGACCAGGCCTGGGTGACCCACCTGCCCGGCATCTTCTGGCGCGATCCCGCCGCGGGTAACTCCTGGCTTCATGAAGCGACGGCAACCCAGGACCGGCTCCTGCCCGTGCCCGCCGTCCATCCCGGGCTCGACGGCTGGGAAAGCGTGCTGCGGGAGGCCAAGGGGGCGAGGGTGCCCGCCGTCCGGTGCGATCCCACCTATTACGGCCTCGATCCTACCGGAGCCGAGATGGTGGCGCTCGCGCGGGCCTGCGGCTCCGCGAGTGTGCCCCTCCTGCTGGCCGTACGCCTGGAGGACGGGCGGCAACGCCATCCCAACGACCGGGCGGCCGAGCTGCCGCCGTGGGCAGTGCGGACACTGATTCGTAGCGATCCACGCCTCCGGCTGGTGGTCACTCATGCCGACCGTGGCTTTGTCGAGGAGGTCCATTTCGGGTCCACGCCGGAGGAGTCGAGCCGGATCTGGTGGGACATCTGCTGGATCTGGGGGCCACCGGAGGATCATCTGGAGACGCTGCTCCGCACCATTGGGGTGGAACGTTTCGTGTTCGGCACCGGCCAGCCGCTTCGGCTGCCCGAGACCAGCGTGGCCAAACTGGATCTGCTCGACCTCAGCGCCGAACAGCGCGTGGCCATCGAGTCGGGTAATGCGGCGGTTGTCACCCCCAGCGCTTCCGCGCCTTTACTTCGCTCCGGCTGACACCGCTCCATGCCAAGCGTTGTCGAGCGGATTCAGAACGGACTCATCCCCGCGGTCCCGGTCCCCTTCCGGGGGGCCGATCTCGACAGTGACGCCCAGCAACGCTACGCCCGCTGGATGGCCGCCCAGCCCGTGGCCGGCGTGGCGGTCTGGGCCCACACCGGCCGGGGTCCGTATCTACGTGGCGAACAGCGCCGCGAGGTCCTCGAGACCTGGCGCGAGGCACTGCCGGACCGGGTGATCGTGGCCGGAGCCCGCGACATCGGGATGGCCATCGAGGCCCGCCGCGGCCGGGCCGATGCGCTGCTGGCCTTTCCGCAGGTCGCCGACCCGGTGGGTTATCATCAGCGGCTCAGCCGGGAGCTTCCGGTCATCGCCTTCTATCTGTACCAGGCCGCGGGCGGGGTGGACTACGATGACCGTACCCTGCACGGCATCCTCGAGCTGCCCGGCGTGGTGGGCATCAAGGTGGCTACGCTCGACTCGGTGATCACCTTTCAACGGATCGCGGCCGTTGTCCGGGAGCATCCCACCAAGCTTCTCATCACGGGCGAGGACCGTTTCCTCGGCTATTCCCTCCTGCTCGGCGCCGGCGCCGCGCTGATCGGAATGGGGGCGGCACTCCCCGACGTGCAGGCCGATCTCGTGCGCGCGCGCGGGGCGGAGGACTGGCACCGGTTCGTGGCGCTCTCCGAGCTGTGCGACCGCTTCTCCCAGGTCACCTTCATCGATCCCATGGAGGGCTACATCCGGCGCATGCTCTGGGCAGCCGCGGCGGACGGCGGCCTGCCGCCCGAAGCGTGCGACGACCCCTGGGGTCCAGCCCTTCCACCTCATGAGCGCGAGGCGGTCGAGCGCGTGGTACGGGATGCGCGCGCAGCTCGAGCGTGACTTCGAGCGCTTCAGGCGCGAGATGCCCCGGGATCTTGCCGGGCATGTGCGCGAGAGCTACCGCGTCGACCTCACCGCTCGCTATCTCGGCTACCGGCTCCCCCATCCGATTGGCAAGGCATCGGGCCAGCTGTCGCTGAGCCTGGAGCAGCTCGAGACTGATCGCGCCGCGGGCCTCGCCTTTGTCATACTCAAGACCGTGGTCGCCGAAGATCCGGAGGGGTCGCGCTCGATGGGTGCCTGGGCTGTCCACGAGACCCGCATGAAGGTGGAGCGCCGCGAATCGCGGGAGGGGCGGGAGGGCTGGACCGTCACCTGGAAGGGGAGGGGCTGGGACCGCTCGTTCGACGACTACCTGGCCCTGGTCCGCGCCGCCGGCGATCTGACCAGGGGGGGCGCCATGGTTGCGATCCCCTCGGTCAAGTATCACCTGCCCCCGCTGGACCAGCCGTTCCGCTCCGAGGAATACCGGCACACCACCGAGCGGCTCGGCCAGGCCTGGGGGACTGAGACGCTCCCGGTGGAGAAGGATTTCTCGCCGACACTGGCGGGGGATCCGCTCGCCGATGAGCGGGCCCGGATCCTTCGCTGGCTGCGGGAGGTTCCCGGGCAGATTCGCGGCGGAGCCGGGACCAGGCCGGTCCGGCTGGCCCTCAAGCTGATGAACGCCCGCTTTGACGACGAGTTTCAGCTCGAGATGCTCGCGGCTGCCGGCTCGGCAGACACCCTGACCGTCTTCAATCGGCTCTGGGACCCGGAAGCGCGCGTAGCCTTCGGGGGGTTCGACCTGAGCGACCGCAACCTGCGGGTGTTGGAGTCGGCGAGGCACCGGGGAATGAAGCTGCCCCCCCTGTCCGGCACCGGCAACGTCAGCTCGGGTCGCCTGATTCTGGACTATGCGCGCCTCGGGTGCGAGAGTGTCCAGCTCCACACGTTCTTTCAGCTCCCTCTGTCGCAGTACGCTGCCACCGAGGGCTCTCGTCCCCAGCGCGCCCTCCACGCGCTCGTCTTTCACCCGGTCGATGGGCTGATTGCCGGCATCCTCGATCTGGAAGCCAGAGGCTGGCTGGAACGACAGGGTGGGGAGTTGAGGTTCCTCGATGTGGCCGCTGTACCATCCAAGAGCCGTCACGAAAGCGCGAAAGAAACAGAGAACACGCCCTCGCGGTGAGAAGGCTTACATCACTTTCTTCCCCCTCCTGTTTTCTTGTTCGGGCTTCTCCGGGTCTTTTCGTGCTTTCGTGATTGCAGTCTTCTCTTAATCACTGACAATGCCCATTCAGCGCATCGAGCTCTACGAGCTGACTCTCCCGCTGCTCGAACCCTTCATCATCTCCGGCGGTACCATGACCATGCGGCGCTCGCTGGTGGTGGTGCTGCAGGACGATCAGGGCAACCGCGGCTACGGCGAGTCGCCGCCCTTCGAGCTTCCATTCTATTCGGAGGAAACCCTCACCAGCGCGCGTGACATCATCGAGCGCGTTCTCATTCCGCGGCTGCTTCGCTCGGGTCTCGACTTCCCCCAGGGCGTCGATGACGTGCTTCGCTCCGGCATTCGGGGAAACGCCTTTGCCCGGGCCGCGCTGGAGACGGCCACCTGGGATCTCGAGGCCAGCCGGCGCAAGACCGGACTCGCGGCGCTGCTGGCTGAGCGGCTGGGGGTGGAGGCGGCCACCAGCATCGAGTGCGGCGTTGCGCTCGGCATCCCGGCCGATCGCTCGCTCGAGACGCTCCGGCGCTGGATCGACGAGGCGCTCGCCCGGGGCTACCGGAGAGTGAAGATCAAGGTGGCGCCGGGATGGGATGCCAAGGCCGTGGAGGCTGCGCGGCATTCGATGGCGGGCTCGGACCTGCCGCTCACCGTGGATGCGAATGGGGCCTACGAGTGGCCCGAACACGAGTCCAATCTCCGAGCCCTCGATGACGAAGGCTTGCTCTACATCGAGCAGCCGCTGCCGCCGGATGAGCTGGTGGGCCATGCCCGCCTCGCGCGGGAGTTCAGGACTCCCATCTGCCTCGATGAGACGCTCAAGAACGCGCGGGCCGCCCGCCAGGTTATGGAGCTCAATGGCCCCCGGGTGTGGAACGTCAAGGTTCATCGGCTGGGGGGGCTGATGGAGACAACCCGGCTCTACGACCTGGCCCGCCAGTTTGGCGCCGACCTCTGGGCCGGCACCATGCCCGAGTCGGGTATCGGCTCCCAGGCCGCCCTGGCCGCCGCCGCACTCCCCGGCTTTGTCTATCCCTCCGAACTGGAGCCGAGCACGCGCTGGTTTGGCCGGGGCTCCGATGTCATCAAGCTCACGATGAGCGCCGAGGGCCGGATGGAAGTGCCCCAGCTGCCCATCGGCGCGATGCTGGACCAGGACCGGTTCAAGGATGCCGCCCGCCTGCTGGCAGTCACCCCTCCACAGTGACCTGAAGTACAGCCCCCGCCTCCGGTTTTCAACATATTGGCTCCGAATCCCCACCTCACCGGAGAAGCGCATGGAGTTACTGGATATGGTCCGCCGCTGGGCCGGCTGGATGTTCCTGGCGGTGGTGGCGGCCCTCGCGTCGATGGGGTATCACTTCGGGAACGTCCGCTTCGTTCCGCTGGCCGCCGGGTTTGCCATCCTGGCGGCGGTCTGCTTTGCCGATCGCGGGCGCCAGCAGGTGAGGAGCCGCAATGGCGTTCACGCGGGAGCAGATTCGGGAGTCCATCGAGCGAGCCGGTGACGAGCACTGGCAGGCGCTGATTCGGCATCACGAAGACGCCTATCCCCAGAGCCGGCCCACCCCCGGCGATGTCGCCAAAGGGGAGGCCGCGCGCCTTTCCGCACTGGGTCTCAGCGACGACCCCAACCTTCAGCTGATCGAAAGCCGGGTGGAGCGGCTTGCCACCGCCGTGCGCTTGACCCACGTGTTCGAGTACCGACCCCGCGGCATCCGGCTTCAGACCGAGCCTTTTACCGGCTACGAATAGCCCGCCGCGCTCGCCAGCGGGACCGCGGCGGGGCTAATTTCCCTCGCAATGCCCGGTCACACCTTCCATCTGATCCCTCACACCCACTGGGACCGGGAATGGTATCTCCCGGAGAGCGTCTTCCTCACGCGCCTGGTGCCAGCGCTCGATGACCTGCTGATCCGCCTCCACACCGATCCCGACGCCGCGTTTCTCCTCGACGGCCAGACCGTACTGGTGGAGGACTACCTCCGGGTCCGCCCGGAGCGGGAGCGGGACCTGGTGGAGTTGGTGCGCGCAGGCCGGCTGCAGGTGGGGCCCTGGTACGTGCTGGCCGATGAGCTGATTCCATCCGGCGAGTCGCTCATCCGTAACCTGCTGGCGGGCCAGGCCGATGCCGAGCGGCTCGGGTGCCGAATGGACGTGTTGTACTCGCCCGATGCCTTCGGTCATCCATCAATCTGGCCCACGCTCGCCGCCGAGTTCGGTATTCGGTTTGGCGTGCTCTGGCGGGGGCTGGGGGGCGAGCCGGGCCAGGAGCGAGACCTCTACCGCTGGCTCGGGCCCGATGGACGGGACGTGCTGCTGTACCACCTGCCGCCCGACGGCTACGAAATCGGGGCTGCCCTGCCGGCAGACCCCGCCCGTCTGCCGGGCGAGTGGGAGCGGGTGCGCGCGACGCTGCTGCCCCGCGCCGCAACCAGTCACGTGGCGGTGTTCGTCGGCGCGGACCACCATGCGGCCCACCCGGGGCTTTCCCGGCTCCGTGCGCTGCTGGAGGAACAGGAACCGGAGAGCCAGTTCCGCATTTCCCGGCTGCAGGACTTCTTCACCGCCGCACTGGGCGAATCGAGCAGCGTGCCGCAGATCTCCGGTGAGCTGCGCTGGTCGTACGGCTACACCTGGACCTTACAGGGCGTGCACGGTACTCGCGCCGCCCTCAAACGGCGCCATGCCAGTGCGGAGCTGGCCCTGCACCGGGTGGCGGAGCCCCTGGCAGCGCTCGGCCTGGCGAGTGACGGGGACGACCCGCGGCCGCTTCTTCGCCACGCCTGGCGCGAGCTGCTCCGCAGCCAGTTCCATGACTCGATCGCCGGCACCACCAGCGACCCGGTGGCAAGTCGCGTGGCGCTCCGGCTGGACGATGCGCGCCGGCTGGCCGCTGAGATCGCCCGGAGCAGCGTCAACCAGCTGACCGGCAACGACCCGGACCGGGCACGCGCGGAGCCCGAGGCCACATCGCCCCGGCTGGTGCTGTGGAATCCGGTGCCTCGGCGCCGGCGCTCAGTGGTGGTGGCCGACCTGAGCTGGTTCCGCCGCGATGTGCTGATCGGACCGCCGGGAGGGCGAGTGGCCCGAGTGGGATCGGGCCGGCGCCTCTTTCATCTGTCCGGGGGCCCGGGCGAGATCCCGGTGCAGCCGCTCGGCGGAGGCAGCGGACAGGAGCGGCTGGACGCCTCGCGCCATTACCCTGACCAGGATCAGGTGGATTGGACCCGCGTCGCGTTTCGCTCGCCGGAGATCGGCGGCATGGCGCTGGCAAGCCTGGAGCCGGTCGAGATCGCTTCGCCCCCGCGGGGCGCGGCCTGGCAGAAGGGCCGCACCCTTGGCAACGAGTTCCTCGAGCTGATGATCGGTCCCCAGGGTTCGATGCATCTCAAGGACCGGCGAAACCACCAGCGGTTTCGCGACCTGCTCACATTCGAGTCCAGCGGCGACGCCGGCGACACCTACACCTTCTGCCCTCCGCGCCGCGACCGGGTGCGCCGGGCTCGGGGGCGAGTACGGGTGCGGCCGCTCGCCACCGGACCCCTCGTTGCTGCGCTCGATGTCCGGTTTCGGATGGCCGCGGGGAGAGGGGCCCAGGGCGAGCGCCTCGGCACCGTGGCCGTGCGCCTGGTGGTGTCACTCCATGCGGGTTGCCCCACCGTGCGCTGCACTGTCGAGATCGACAACCAGGCCTCGAGCCACCGGCTTCGGGTGCGGTTTCCCACCGGGATAGCCGGTGGGAGCGCCGTGGCGGGGGCGCCGTTCGGCACCGAGAGCCGGGCGGCGGTTACCGCGGATCCCCGGAAGTATCCGCGGGAGGCTCCGGTGGCCACCGCGCCGGCCCACCGGTTCGTGGCCCACGCCTCCGGCCATCGGGGGCTGGCGGTCTTCGCCCCCGGATTCTTCGAGTACGAGCTGGAGCGGAAAGGCGACCTGCTCGTCACCCTTCTGCGCGCCGTCGGCGATCTCTCCCGGCCCGATCTCCCCACCCGGCCAGGACACGCCGGGTGGCCGGTGGCCACTCCGCTGGCGCAGGCCCACGGCACCGAGCGGCTCCAGCTGGCGTTTGCGCCGATCACTTCGACCGAGCTGGCCGGCGGCACGGTGCTGCCCGAGCTGTGGGAGGATCTCTTCCTCCCGCTCCAGGGGATCTGGCTGCGGCAGGCCACGCCGCTCGCGCCCGCACCGATCGATGTTCGCCTCGAAGGATACGGCCTGGTGTTCTCGGCCATGAAACCGGCAGAGCAGGGTGATACGATGGTGCTCCGGTGCTATAACGCCACCGGCAAGCCCACGGCCGGCCTGTGGCACTTCAGTCAGCCGGTGGCCTTGGCCCGCCGTGCCCGCGCCGACGAGCGCGCGCTCCATGACATCCGGCTGGGCGAGGGAGGCCGGATCATACCCTTCCACGCGGCGGCGCACGAGATCGTCACGATAATGGTTTCGCTCGGGCCACCGGGCTAACTTTGCCCATGCGCGATGTCCCGTCGCTGCCGTGTTACCCCTGTCCCCACCGCTCCTCCTGCTGCGCCTACGGAGTCACGCTGAGTGACGACGAGGCGGCTGCGATTACGGAGGTCCACGGTGGCGGAGTGGTCTACCGCACCCGCTGGGGAGAGTGGCGAACCCGGGTCCGGCGCGGCCGTTGCGTCTTCCTGCGGGACAACGTCTGCACCATTCACGCCGAGGGGTACTACCCGGCGGTGTGCCGCGGCTTCCCCTGGACCGACGCCGAGACCGGCGGGCCCTACGAGTACGACCAGACGATCTGCCCGGAGTTCGTGTTGAAACCGGAACTGGTTCAGATAGGAAAAGCGTGAGCGGGACTAGAACGGGCGTAAGCGGTGAGGGGCGTGTCACCGAGCAGTTCCGATTTCTCCAGTACCCTAGAACAGGACTCTCCATGAACGTGCTTTCCCGCTCACCGCTCACGCTTGTCCTCGTCCCGCTTACGGTTTTCTTGACGACCATGCCCTCTCCCGCGTCAGGCCAGTCGAAGGATCGCGCCCTCGAGCAGGCCAGGAAGCTGCTGCGGTCCACCCCGCTCATTGACGGGCACAACGATCTCCCCTGGACCATTCGCGAGGCGGCCCAGCACCCGCGGGACGTGGCGGCGTACGACCTCCGGACCCGGGCCACCGGCCACACCGACCTCGCCCGGCTGGCGGAGGGGCAGGTGGCGGCGCAGTTCTGGTCCATCTACATCCCGGGCGAGATCAAGGACAGTGGCTATGCCAAGACCCAGCTGGAGCAGTTCGACATCGCCCGGCGGGTGATCGCCCGCTATCCGGAACGGCTGGCCCTGGCGCTCACCGCGGCCGACATCGAGCGCAGCTTCAAGCAGAAGAAGGTCGCCTCGCTGCTGGGCATGGAGGGCGGCCACGCCATCGAGAACTCGCTCGGCGCGCTCCGCTCGTATTACGGCCTCGGCGCCCGCTACATGACGCTGACCCATAACGTGACGCTGGACTGGGCCGACGCCGCCCTGGACTCCACCCGCCACCACGGGCTCTCCGAGTTCGGCCGCGAGGTGGTGCGGGAGATGAACCGCCTGGGCATGCTGGTGGATCTGTCGCACGTGTCGCCCGCCACGATGAGCGACGTCCTCGACCTCACCGAGTCCCCGGTGATCTTCTCTCACTCCTCGGCCAGGGCGCTCACCGACCATCCCCGGAACGTGCCTGATTCCATCCTGGCCCGGCTTCCGAAGAACGGCGGCGTGGTCATGGTCACGTTCGTGCCGGCCTTCGTGTCGCCGGAAGTTGCGGCATGGGAAAAGCGGTTCAAGGAGGAGACCGACCGGATCAAGGCCACAGTCAGCGACACCGCGGAGGTTCGCCGGCAGGCGCAGGAGTACGAGGCCAGGAACCCGCGCCCCAGGGCGACGCTGGCGCAGGTGGCCGACCACATCGAGCACGTCCGCCGGATCGCCGGCCCGAATCACGTCGGGATCGGCAGCGACTTCGACGGCATCGACACGGTGCCGGAGGGTCTGGAGGACGTCTCTACCTTCCCCCACCTCTTTGCCGAGCTGATCCGCCGCGGCTGGAGCGACGCCGACCTCAAGAAGCTGGCAGGACAGAATGTGCTCCGGGCGTTCAAGGCCACCGAAGCCACGGCTCGGCGACTCCAGCAGAGCCGGGAGCCGTCCACTAAAACGATCGAGGAGCTGGACCGGAAGCCAACGACGTGAGTGGTGGCGAAATCGTGAGCGGGACTAGGGCAAACGTGAGCGGTAAGCGGGACCCTCTGACTGGCACGCCCGCTGACCGCTTACGCCCGTTCTAGTCCCGCTCACGCTCGTCCTTGCCCCGCTCACGCTGTTGTCTCCACACCACGATCCCGAACCCCACCGCCATCACCGCGAACGAAAACCATTGGATCGCGTAGTTCAGGTGCGGCCCGTCATCGATTGGAGGCGGCTCCAGGCGTCGGGGGAAGCGCGGCAGACGGGCATCGGGCTCCTGGCGGATGTAGATCGGCGCCAGGGTGTAGGGCATGCGGTCGCCGAGTGCCTCGAGATCCAGCCGGGCCCAGGTGATGCCGCCGGGACGCTCGAGTGGGACTCCCTGGCCGGACGGCAGCGCCAACGCCAGACCCTTCACCGTCACCAGGCCCGGCTCCCGCAGAGAGTCGGTGAGGACCGAAGCGGCGTCGGGCGCCGGCACGAAGCCACGACTCACCAGCACCGCCGCTCGACCTCCCTCGAGCACCAGCGGAGTCACGATCTCCACTCCTGGCGAGCCCTGGTAGGCTCTCCCTCTGAGCACGATGTCCCGGGCGTGGTCGTACCGGCCGCGAACCAGCACGTGGCGCTCGATGAGGCTGGAATCACCCGCCATCACGGAGTCGAGGCGCACCGGATCTTGCGCCCGGGCGGCCAGAGCGACCGCGTTGGCGGCCCGCCGCTCGTGCAGTCTTTGTACCTGCCAGATGCCAAGCCGCGCACAGACGAGTGCGGCGAGGCCGAAGAAGGCAATCAGAAGCAAGCGGGCGCGCGACGACATCTGGTGGTCCGGCCTTTGCGGAAACGAGCGGAGGTAACGGCAGCCCCGGCCTGAAACCGGAAGTTAACGTCAGCGGGAGATCCCCATGATCCGGCCTTCCTGGTCGAACCGTCCTCTCAGGGTGACAGCTATTCTCCTGGCGGGGACACTTTTTCTCTCCGCCGCACCCAGCCATTCAGCCGCGCAGAATCCCCCGCCCGGCCTGGTCGAGGTCAAGCCGGAGGGCCGCCACGGACTCTGGCTCGGGCTTGGACTCGGGGCCGGCGGGGAGTCCTACGATATCCGAGGCGGCTCCGGCTACAGCGACGTGCTCTACCGCCCCACCGTCTCGCTCCGCCTGGGCGGCACAGTCGGCCAACATCTCCGGTTGGGCGGCGAGGTCCTGTCCTGGATCAACGAGAATGGACCGGCCACCGAGTCGCTCAGCAGCGCGCTCTTCATCGCCCAGTACTATCCCGCCTCGGCGCTCGGGCTCTACCTCAAGGGAGGTATCGGCATCGGTCGCAACGCAATCGATTTCGACGACGGCTTCAACGTGGGCGACACCGGATTTGCCGGGCTGGTCGGCGCCGGCTACGAGCTCCGGCTGGGCCGCCGATTCTACCTCAATCCGGTGGTTGACGTGGTGGGCCACACCTACGACGACCGGTCCGGCGGCAGCTATCGCGAACGGCTGGTGCATTTCGGATTGGGGGTGCTGGTGCAGATGTAGAGGAGTCACGAGTCGCGAGTCATGAGTCACGAGCTGCACGTCGTTAGCCGCCCGGATTCTGCCCGGGCGGCCCCCGACTAGCGACTCGCGACTCGCGACTCCCCGCCACTTCCGATCCCATCCCCTACTGACTATTCTAGGGCACCCCACCCTTCATCCGGCACGTCAGCGTTCGTCGGCGAAACTCCATGCCCGTGTGAACTTATGATAGGATCAATCACTTTCCCCCGCTGGCCAATTTTCGCGTTGGTCGTGGCCGGCGCCGCTGCGTGCGGCAGCGACCTCCTGCTACCCGAGCCACCCGGCGGTGGCGACAACGTCGCGCTGTCCAAGGTGGGCGGGGACGGACAGACCGGCACCGTGGGGGAGGCGCTCCCCGCGCCGCTGGTGGTGGAGGTAAGGACCTCGCGTGACGAGCCCGCGCCTGGCCGCATGGTGGCGTTCGAGTTCACCACCGAAGCCGGGGTGGTCACACCCAACACTGCCGTCACCAACGACGCGGGCCAGGCGGTGGCCCGCTGGGAGCTGGGCACCCAGCCGGGGGCGCACACGGTCACGGCCCGAATGGCCGATGTCGAGGGCGAGTCGCCGGTGGCCGAGTTCACGGCCGAAGCTAGGCCGGCGTCGCCGGACACCCTCCGGGCCCAGAGCTCGGTAAGCCAGCCTGGCCGGAGGGGGAGCGCGGTAGGCACGCCGCCGGTGGTGCGCGTGGTGGACCGGTTCGGCAACCCGGTGGCCGACGTGCCGGTGGCCTGGACCGTCCTTACCGGCCAGGGAACGGTGAGCGAGCCCATCACTCCGACCGGCGCGGACGGAACTTCCACCGTCACCTGGACTCTGGGATCGCGGATAGGCGTTCACAAACTCACCGCCGCCGTCGGAGGAGCCGGAGGGAAGCCGGTTACTGGATCGCCGGTTACCTTCACGGTCACCGTTCTCTTCTGAGCCGGCTGCCGTGGCAATGCCACAACAGCCGCTTTCCGCCCAACTCCAAATCGCCTAGCTGACAGCACTTACGGCCCGGGTCTCCAGCCCGGGCCAGGCATACAAATCGCTTTGACCTCCTGCCGAACCGTTCCCGCGTCACTCGCCTGCTGCTCCGGCCGCTGGAGTCAATGTTCGAAGCCGTTGCGGTAGAATCACTTGAATGATTTCTGTGACCCAGGTCCTTTTGTCGGGCCGCCCAGGGGAATAAACTCCTGCCCAGTTCCGGCAGGCCACGCACCCTCGTTCCAGGATACCCGGTGATTGCTCTCAAGCTCGCTCGTACGCTCGTGCTCGGCTCCGCTCTCGCCTTTGCCGCCTGCGGCGGCGAGGGCCTCGTGCTGCCGCCGGAAGGCGAGCCGGCGCATATCTCTGTGGTTTACGGCGATGAGCAAACCGGCAGGGCGGGAACAGTCCTGGCCGACTCGGTAGTGGTGCGGGTGACCGACACGAAGGACCGCCCGGTTGCGGGAGCCACCGTCAATTTCACCTTCCCCGACAACGACGCCCAGGCGGCCCCGTCAACCGGCACCACCAACTCCGACGGCGTGACCTGGGTCAAGGTGACTCTGGGCGCCCCCGTGGGTCCGGTTACCGGAGTAGCCGAGGTCCCGGTGGATGCGGGGTTCACGCCGGTGCGGGTCGAGTTCACGGCCACCACCCTGGCCGGGGATGCCAACGGCATCGCCGCCGTGTCCGGTGACAACCAGACCGGTCCGGTCAACAGCCAGCTCCCGCTGCCGCTGGTGGTGCGGGTGACCGACGAATCGGGCAATCCCATACCCAATCAGCCCGTGGTCTGGAGCGTCCCCTCCAACGGTGGTGGCGGGAGTGTCAGTCCCACCAACACGGTGACCGATGCGAACGGGGAGGCGTCGGCCGTCCGGACGCTGGGTCCCACCGCTGGCCAGCAGTTCACTCTCGCCACCTCGGGAGGCCTGGCCGGGTCGCCGGTGACATTTGCCCACACCGCCATGCCCGGGGGGGCCGCGGGGGTGAACAAGGTGTCGGGTGACGGCCAGAGCGCGCAGGCGGGAACCGAGCTGCGCGATCCGCTGGTGGTGCGGGTGCTCGATGCCGAGCAGAACCCGATTCCCAACCGGGCGGTTACCTGGATCGTGACCGGCGGCGGCGGCAGCGTTTCGCAGGAGAACACCACCACCAATGCCCAGGGCGAGGCGAGCACCCGCTGGACCCTGGGCCCCGCGGCAGGCCCCAACAGCGTGAACGCGGTGGTATCCGGGGTGGGGACGGCGACGTTCACCGCCACCGGCACGGCGGGCACGGTGAGCCCCTCCAATTCCTCGGTGACGGCCGCGCCGGGAACCATCACGGTAGGGTCGGGCACCAGCACGGTGACGGTGACGGTCCGCGATGGAAGCAACAATCCGGTGGCGGGCGTGTCGGTCTCACTCGCCTCGTCCGGCAGCGGGAACACGATCAATCCCGCCTCGGCATCCAGCAATTCCAATGGCGTGGCGACGTTCACCTTCAGCTCGACCGTGGCCGAGAGCAAGTTGATCACGGCGGTTGCAGGCGGGGTGACGATCGACGATCAACCCACCATCACGGTGAACAAGGCCAGCTCGATCGTCGAGATCACCTCGGACGAGCCTGACGCGTCCACCGTGGGCCAGCCGATTACCGTGGAGTTCACGGTCAGCGGCGCCGGCGGCACGCCCACCGGC